>JAJDOB010000120.1 GCA_022340385.1 Rhodobacter sp. | reverse complement strand
CGGGTGGAATCGCTGCGCATGGCGGTGACGCGCCACGAGGAAGACGCGATGCAGGCGCGGATCGCCGCGAAAGAGGCAGAGGCTGCGCGCGCCGATCTGGGCGATCTGGATGCCGCGCGCGCCACGGTCGATGACGTCAAGATGACGGTCGAGGCGGCGCGGATGACGATGATGTCGCGCCGCGCCGCGCATGACGAATTGAAACACACCGGCGAGGCGCGGCAAAAGCGCCTGCGCGAGGTTCTGAAAGACGCCGAGAACTGGCAGCGCCGGCTGGAGAACGCCGGCAAGCGGATTGGCGAACTGGCGGAACGGCGCGCGGCGTCGGAGCAGGAATTGCAGGCGGCGTCGGACGCCCCGGCGCAGATCGCCGCGCAGCGCGCGGAACTGGCCAGCGGGATCGAGGTGGCCGAGGCGCGACGCCGTGCGGCGTCCGACGCGCTGGCGACCGGCGAAACCGCGATGCGCCGGGCTGTCGAGGCCGAGCGCGAGGCGGAACGCGCCGCCAGCCAGGCCCGCGAGGCGCGCGCGGCGGCCGAGGCGCGCTGTGACGCAACGCGAGAGTCGGTGCAGGCCGCCGCCGAACGCATTGCCGAGGCGCAGGAAACCACGCCCGCCGACCTGCTGGAACGACTGGGCGTCGATGCCGAAAAGATGCCCGCAGCGGAACAGGTCGAACACGAGGTCAACCGCCTGAAGCGCCAGCGCGACGCGCTGGGTGCGGTGAACCTTCGGGCAGAGGAAGACGCCCGCGAAGTGCAACAGGAACACGACACCCTGGTGCGCGAAAAGACCGACCTGGAGGCCGCGATCGGCAAGCTGCGCGCGGGCATCAATGCACTGAACCGCGAGGGGCGAGAGCGGTTGCTGACCGCGTTCGAGCAGGTGAATTCCAACTTCTCGCTGCTGTTCACGCATTTGTTCGGCGGTGGCGAGGCCAATCTGGTCCTGGTGGAATCCGATGACCCGCTGGAGGCCGGACTTGAAATCATGTGCCAGCCGCCGGGCAAGAAACTGTCGACGCTGTCGCTGCTTTCGGGGGGCGAACAGACGCTGACCGCGCTGGCGCTGATCTTCGGTGTGTTCCTGGCCAATCCGGCGCCGATCTGCGTGCTGGACGAGGTCGATGCGCCGCTGGATGACGCGAATGTCACCCGGTTCTGCGATCTGCTGGACGAGATGACCCGGCGTACCGAAACCCGGTTCCTGATCATCACTCACCACGCGGTGACGATGGCGCGGATGGACCGGCTGTTCGGGGTGACGATGGGCGAACAGGGAGTCAGCCAGCTGGTTTCCGTCGATCTGAAGCGGGCCGAGGCGATGGTGGCTTGATCCCACCGACCAGACTTGCGCATTGCGCGGCTTATGGTTTTCGGGCCGCGATCTCGAAACTGTGACTGACTGCGGGCGTGCAATCGCCTAGGGTTGCACGACCCAAGCCGGAGATCCCATGCGCGTCCTGACCCTGATCTGCCTTTTCGCCGCCACGGCCGCGTCGGCCCAGCAAGGGTTGCGCGACAGCGATGTCAGGCTGAGCAAGGCCGAGCTGACCGAAGCCCTGTCAGGCAAGGTGCTGGAATTCTATTCCAACGGGCTGGCCACGTATCAGGCGGATGGCCGCTATGACTACCGCTATTCGGCGGATGGAGAGCGGGTTCCCGGCAGGTATCAGGTGAAGGACGGCAGCGAGGTTTGCGTGGCGTTCGACAACGGGTTTGAACGCTGCGATTTCGTCGTGCAGTCGAGCGGGCGCCTGGTCATGGTGATCTTTAACGGCGAACGCTATCCGGTCAGGACCATTTCTGCGATCGACTAGGTGGCGCTTGCCTGCAACGCGCTCTTTCACCGCCCGGCGCGTCCCGGCCCCAGCCGGCAGACCGAACATCGCGCGGGTTCAGGGCCGGCGACATGCGATCAGAGCCTGTCCAGCAACTCGCGCGTCGGCCAGGCATCCGCCGGAAGCCCAAGGCGTTTCTGTTCGGCCTGCACCGCGGCGCGTGTGCCGGCGCCCAGAATGCCGTCGATCTTGCCGACATCATGGCCGCGATTTGCCAGCTTGGCCTGCAACGCCTTCATTTCCGTATCCGACAGCGGCTGATCCGGGTTGCCGGCATTGTAGACGGCAGCGCCCTGCAACCGGGAGGCGAAATAGGCTGCCGTGGCGACGTAGACGAAGCTTTGGTTCCATTCGAACAGCGCGTGATAATTCGGATAGGCCATGAAAGCCGGGCCCTTGCGCCCCATCGGGATCAGGATCGAACCCGGCAGGTTCGGCCCCTCGAACCCGCCCGATCTGGCCCGGACCCCAAGACTGGCCCATTCGGCGACCGGCCTGGCGCTGTCCATGCCGGTATCTTCCCAGGGCAGGGTGGCAGGCAGAGTGATTTCCTGCAACCACGGCTGCCCGGGTTGCCAGCCGAAACTGCGCAGCATGTTGGCCCCTGAAAACAATGCGTCGGCGACAGAGGTCTGCAGGTCGACCTTGCCGTCGCCATCGCCATCGACTCCGCGTTCCAGAATGTCCATCGGCAGCATCTGCACCATGCCGATCTCGCCGGCCCAGGCGCCTTCGGTTTGGGTCGAGAAATCGCCCCGCGCGTAAAGCTTTGCGGCGGCGAACACCTGCGGCTGAAACAGATGCGGGCGGCGACAGTCATGGCTAAGCGTCATCAGCGCATCAAGCGTGTTGAAATCGCCCTGAAACGCGCCGAAATCCGTCTCGAACGCCCAGAACGACAGCAGGATGCCGCGCGGCACGCCCAATTGTGACTCGATGGCGGAAAAGACGCTGTTGTACTTCCTGGAACTGCTGCGCCCGCGATCAATGCGGTTCTGGCTGATCAGCTTGCGCGAGAACTCGATGAAATCGGACTTGAAGATGCCCTGCCGCCGGTCTGCGTCGATCACCCGCTGGCTTTGACTGGCGGCGGCAAAGAAGGTGTCGGCAACGCTTGCCGGGATACCCTGCCGGATCGCCTCGGCCTTCATCTTGCCGACAAAACCGGAAAAACTGCCGCCGCATGCAACATACAGCTTGCCCTCGGCGCGGGCGTCGGTGGCGAACAATGTGGCGGACAACAGCGCCAGGACTGCGGAAATAACCAAACGCATCGGGTTCCTCATGCTTTCGTTTCGCGGCAGGCTACTGCATTTCCCGGCGCCTTTGAATCCTATTTCTTTGGGCGGCAGCGGCGCGTTCAGAAAACCGCGATCAGGACAACGACTGCAAGCAGTACCCCCCAGACCCGCCAAAGCACCGCGACCGCGGCGTCGATGTCGTCAGGGCCTGCATTCCGGCGCCCGGCCGGGTTCACGAAGGCAAAGTCCTGCATCCGGCCGCCATAGCTGCGCGGGCCTGCCAGCGCGACCGACAATGCGCGCGACATTGCCGCCTCGGGCCAGCCGGCGTTGGGCGAGCGGTGCAGCGCGGCATCCCGGCGGATACCGGACCAGTCGGCAAGCCCGCCGTGGGTCAGCGCGATCAGCAATGCGGTCAGCCGGGCGGGCAGCCAGTTCAGCAGATCGTCGAACCGCGCCGCCGCCCAGCCGAAATCGGCGTGCCTTTCGGTGCGGTAGCCGATCATGCTGTCCGCCGTGTTGGTCACCTTGTAAAGCAACAGCCCCGGCAGCCCGCCAACCAGGAACCAGACCGCAGGTGCAATCACGCCGTCCGACAGATTCTCGGCGGCGCTTTCGATGGCGGCGCGGGCAATTGCGGGCGGATCCATGCCGCCTGTATCGCGCCCGACGATCCGGGCGACCGTCTGGCGGCCATCGTTGCGCGACAGCCGCAGCGCGCCGGCGACAGCGCCGACATGATCGGCCAGGCTTTTCTGTGCCAGCAGGATCGCCGCCACCAGCGTTTGCAATATCGCGCCGCCGGGCAGCACGGAAATGACATAGCCAAGCGCAAGGGCCGCGAGGCACAGCGCGGCAAAGCTGGCGATGCCCTTTGCCTTGCGATGTTCCCCGCGATTGAACCGCTGATCCAGCCATTCCACCGCCCGCCCGATCAGAACGGCGGGATGGTAAAGGCGCGCCCACAGCCAGCGCGGCTCTCCGGCCAGCGCGTCGAGAATCATCGCCACCGCAAGGATTGGCGCGCTCACAACGCATTCTCCAGCTGTGCCCAGCGGTCCGGATGCGGCAGCCCAAGACGCAGCCAGTCTGACGCATAGGGAAACACGCGGGTCCAGATGTGATGCCGGGCCAGCCGGGTTTGCCAGGCGGCGGCATTCTCGACGTGATACAGCCGGAACAACGGGGTGCCGCCGACCATCGCTGCACCTGCGGCGGTCATCAGCGCGTCCAGCCGACCGGCATCGGCGCGTAGGCGGGTGCGGGTTGTGTCCGCCCAGTTTCGATCACGCAGCGCCCGGGTTCCGATCTCCAGCGCCGGTCCCGACACCGGCCAGGGGCCCAGTAACTCTGCCAGACGCGCGATCAGGGCGGGATCGCCAATCGCAAACCCAAGCCGCAGCCCCGCAAGGCCCCAGAATTTGCCAAAGCTTTTCAGGATCACCACGCCCGGCCTGGCCGCCAGCCCGATATGGCTGCGTTCGGGCGTGATGTCGCAAAAGCTTTCGTCGACAATCAGCAGATCGAGGTCGCCCTCGACCTGCCACCAGCGTCCATCGGGGTTGTTGGGGTGCACGACAACCCGGGTGGCGGCGGATTCGGCCAGCGTCCAGCCCTGCGCGCGGAACGCCCCTGCGTGCTCATTATAGGTCGGGCTGTCGATCCGGACAGCGCCGGCCGGGTGCAGCGCGGGGATGCGCGCGATCAGCGACGAGGCACCGGGCGCGGCCAGCACGGCGGCGCGCTGTGGTACGTCCCAGAAGCGGCGCGCGGCGGATTCCAGCGCATTTCGGGCCGCCCGGTCGGGCAACGCGGTCCAGCAGTCCCTGTCCGGGTCGGCAACCGGATAGGGCAGCGGGTTAATACCTGTGGACAAGTCCAGCCAGCCGGTTCTCGTGCCGCCGAAGCGGTCAATCGCGGCATCCAGCCCGCCGCCGTGGTCACGCGGTTCGGCAATGCTCATTCCTTGGGCAGGGGGGCGTGCCGGGTGACGAAATGCCCTTTCACGCCCTGCGGCCATTGCCGATAGGGCACCTGGCCGCTGTCGCTGGCTGCGTGCGCGGTGGCATAGTCGACGATCGCATGCGCGGATTCTGCGTCGGGCGTGAAATTTCCCAATGTATACGACAACTTGTCCGCCGCCTGAATGGCGACATTGCAGCCATGGGTACATCCCATCAGGCAGGATACCCGCCTTGTGCGCAGCGCGCCGGAACCGTTGACCCGCGCCTCGACCAGCGCCGCCAGCTGCTCGCCATCCGTCTTGTCCATCCCGGTGGAGTCCCAACCCTCGCGCTTGCACGTATCGCAGATTGTGATCCAGGTGGTCATTTCGGTCTCCGGTTTTCCGCGCTCATCAAGCGTAATTCGAAACGATGCGCAAGGTTCCGCACATATTAACGAATCCCATTGGGTCGTTAACGACCTATTAGTACTTTGGTACGAATTTGACACACGAGGGACATATTTTCGGATTCACCGTCCTGGATCCATATCCCTGGAGGCCAAATGAGAGTGCTGATCGTTGAGAGCAATCCCGAGCTTGCAAAGCTTTGGGCCGGATACCTGGAACGCCACGGTGCAGAGGTGCTGTCGGTGGCATGCGAAGCGGACGCGATCGACACGATTCGCGACACCAAGGTCGATATTCTTGTGCTGGATCTGGTGCTGGACCACGGCAGCGCCTTTGCGGTCGCGGATTTCGCCAGCTACAGCCAGCCGCTTGCGCGCGTGATCTTCGTCACCAACACGTCGTTCTTTTCCGACGGGTCGATCTTTCGCCATATTCCCAATGCCTGCGCCTTTCTTCCCAGCGCCACGGCACCAGAGGATCTGGCGGCAGTGATCGACTATTACGGCGTCGCGCAGTAGCCGCGGATCGGAACTGCCGGGATGGGGGCGGTGCTTGATTGATATCGCCTTCAGCCGCGCCGATGCGGTTCATCCCAGTCGATCACCGGATTGATCGGGATGATCCGGTGCGGATTGATGCTTTCATGGCTGTAGTGATAGTGCCGCACGAAATGATCGGAACGCACCGTCCCGGCAACGCCCGGCCATTGATACAGCTCGCGCGCATAGGCCCACAGATTGGGATAGTCGATGATCCGGCGGCGGTTGCATTTGAAATGCAGATGATAGACCTGATCGAACCGCGCCAGCGTCGGAAACAGCCGCCAGTCCGCCTCGGTCAGCCGGTCGCCCATCAGATAGCGGCGCGATGACAGGCGTTCCTCCAGCCAGTCCAGCGTTTCAAACAGCGCCGTGACCGCCTCGTCATAGGCGGTCTGGCTGGTGGCAAAGCCGGATTTGTAGACACCGTTGTTCAGCGTGTCATAGATGCGGTCGTTCACCGGCGCGATCTCGTCGCGAAGATCGGCGGGCCAATAGTCGCTGGTGTTGCCGGTGATCCCGTCAAAGGCGCTGTTGAACATCCGGATGATCTCGGAGCTTTCGTTCGAGACGATAGTTTCCCGCTGCTTGTCCCACAGAACCGGCACCGACACCCGGGCGGTCACACCCGGATCGGCCTTGACGTAGATGTCGCGCAGGAAGGGCAGACCATACAGCGTGTCGCCGGTCGCGCCGTCGAAATCCTGCGCGAATGTCCAGCCATCGCCCAGCATGTCGGGGTGCACGACTGAGACGTCGATCAGGTTCTCAAGCCCCTTGAGTTGCCGGAAGATCAGCGTGCGATGCGCCCAGGGGCAGGCAAAGGAAACATAAAGGTGGTAGCGCCCGGCCTCTGCCGGGAATCCGCCCTCGCCACTTGGGCCGGCGCGTCCATCAGCCGTGATCCAGTTTCGGAACGTGGCGTTCTGGCGCTGAAATGCGCCCGACCTGCTGGACGAGACAAGCTGGGTGTCTTTCCAGACTCCGTCGATCAACTGGCCCATTGCGGCCTCCTTCATTCGGTTGGGACCGAGATAGTCCATGCGCGCAGATGCGCAAAGCTCGCCTGCGCGCAGGCGTCTCTGCATCAGCGCACAGTTCTGCGCCCGGGGGAATGCGTCGCATACCGTCGGGGCCACGCCGCTATTCCGATTGCGGCCCCGGGTGCGCCTGCCTATACCGGGCGGCGACGAAGCCCCGTGTCCCGGGGCCGGAAAGGAGCGTGACCCGAAGCCGACCCATTCAGGGGGCCAGGGGTCGCATCGTCAGGGGCCGGACCGGCGCCATTGCCTTTCCTTGTGTAAGACGTGCGAAAGGGCCAGGCGCGATGACCAGAACCGGCGTGATGATCTGCGGCCACGGATCCCGCAGCCAGGCGGCTGTCGATGAATTCGCGGTACTGGCGCGGAAACTGCCCGCCCTGCTGCCCGAGGACTGGCTGACCGATTATGGCTATCTGGAATTCGCCAACCCGGTGATTCGCGACGGTCTGGACCGGCTGCGCGCGGCGGGATGCGAGCGTATCCTGGCTGTTCCGGGCATGCTGTTCGCCGCGATGCACGCAAAGAATGATATTCCCACGGTGCTGAACACCTACGCGGCCCGGCACGGCATTACGGTCAGCTATGGCCGCGAACTGGGCGTCGACCCCAAGATGATCGCCGCCGCCGGGGCGCGGGTGCAGGACGCGGTGGATCGCGCCAACGCCGAACGCGGCCCCGTGCCGATGCACGAGACCTGCCTGGTGGTGATCGGGCGCGGGGCAAGCGATCCGGATGCCAACGCCAATGTCAGCAAGATCGCGCGGATGCTGTGGGAAGGGATGGGCTTCGGCTGGTGCGAGGTCGGTTATTCCGGCGTCACCTTCCCGCTGGTCGGGCCATGCCTGGAACATGTGGCCAGGCTGGGCTACCGGCGCGTGCTCGTATTTCCCTATTTCCTGTTCACCGGCATCCTGATCGACCGTATCTACGGCTTCACCGATCAGGCCGCCGCGCGCCACCCGGATATCGAATTCGTCAAGGCGGGCTATCTGAACGACCATCCGCAGGTGCTGGAAACCTTTGCCGAACGCATCACCGAACAGGTGGGCGAGGTGCCGCCGCCCAACTGCGCGATGTGCAAATACCGCACGCAGGTGCTGGGATTCGAGGCCGAAGTCGGCGCGGTCCAGGAAAGCCACCATCACCATGTCGAGGGGCAGGGCGCATCCGCGCCGGGCTCGAACGTGGCGGATTGTTCGCTGTGCGGGGATTTCTGCACCGGCGAGTGCCGCCTGGACATGGATCACCACCATCACCACGACCACGACCATGCCCATGCGCACGGCCACGATCACCATCACCACGCCGCCTATCCGCACACTGACCACCCGCACGGGCCGGAAAGCGCCCGCAAGGCCAAGGCATGAGACCCTATGAAAAAGACCCGGCCGCGATTTATGCCGCCAGCTTTGCCACGGTCCGCGCAGAGGCGCGGTTGGACCGGTTCGACCCCTGCATGGCGCAACTGGCGACGCGGGTGATCCACGCCTGCGGCATGGTCGAAATTGCCGATCGCCTGGTCTGGTCGCCCGGCCTTGGCGAGGCTGCCCGCAAGGGGCTGACCGGCGGCGCGCCGATCCTGTGCGACTGCGAGATGGTGGCGGCGGGCATCATCCGTCGCCATCTGCCGGCGGACAATCGGGTAATCGTCACGCTGAACGATACCACCGTGCCCGCGCTGGCCGAAAAATTGCGGACCACCCGGTCCGCCGCTGCGGTCGAGTTGTGGCGCGACCATATCGAGGGCGCGATTGTCGCCATCGGCAACGCCCCGACCGCGCTGTTTCACCTGCTGGAGCGGCTGGAGGACGGCTGGCCAAGGCCGGCTGCGATTCTGGGCTTCCCGGTGGGTTTCGTCGGCGCGGCGGAATCCAAGGCCGAACTGGCCGCCAACCCGCGCGGCTGCGAATTCGTCGCGCTGCGCGGGCGGCGCGGCGGTTCGGCGATCGCCTCGGCGGCGGTGAACGCATTGGCCGCAGGACTACCCGGAGAAGAGATATGAGCGAGCGCTGGCTGCATATCGTCGGCATCGGCGAGGACGGGATCGACGGATTGACGCCCGCCACCCGTGCCGTGCTCGAGGCTGCCGAGATCATCGTCGGCGGCGACCGCCATCATCAGCTTTCCGGCAACATCACGGCGCGCCGCGTCGCCTGGCCATCGCCGTTCGATGCGCTGATCGATCAGTTGAACGGCTTTCGCGGCAAGCGCGTCGTGGTGCTGGCCACCGGCGATCCGCTGTGGTTCAGCGTCGGCGCCCGCATCGGGCGCGCGATCCCGGCGCAGGAAATCACCTATCATCCGCAACTCAGTGCCTTTCAACTGGCCTCTGCCCGGATGGGCTGGTCGATTGCGGATGTCGAAACCCTGACCGTGCATGGCCGCCCGGTCGAACAGATGATCGCCTTTATCCAGCCCGACCAGCGGTTGCTGATCCTGACCACCGGCGCGGATACCCCCGGCCAGATTGCACGATTCCTGACCGAGCGCGGCTTTGGCAAATCGCCGATGACGGTGCTGGCCAATATGGGCGGCGACAAGGAACAGCGGTTCGATGGCATCGCCGAAAGCTGGGCGCATGAGGTGCCCGCCTTCAACACGCTTGCCGTCGATTGCATTGCGGCCCCCGATGCCGCGCTCTTGCCGCGCGTGCCGGGGCTTGCGGACGAGTTGTTTCAGCATGACGGCACCATGACCAAGCAGGAAATCCGGGCGGTGACGCTGGCCAAGCTGATGCCGATGCGCGGCGCTTTGCTGTGGGATATCGGCACCGGCTGCGGGACTGTCGCGGTCGAGTGGATGCGCGCGGCGCGTTATGCGCGCGCCATCGGGCTGGAACCGCGCGCCGACCGTCGCGCCATGGCCGCCGCCAACGCGCTGGCGCTGGGCACGCCCAAGCTGGAAATCATCGCCGGCGAGGCGCCGGATGCGCTGGCCGGGCTGGATGCACCCGATGCCGTGTTCATCGGCGGCGGTCTGTCAGAGGCCACCTTTGACGCGGCCTGGGCTGCGCTGCGCCCGCTGGGGCGACTGGTGGCGAATGCGGTGACGCTGGAAAGCGAGGCGATCATGTTCGCGCTGTCCAGGCGGCATGGCGGCAAGCTGGTCAAACTGTCGGTCAATCGCGCCGAACCCGTCGGCACGATGACCGGCTGGCGCCCCCTGATGCCGGTGGCGCAATGGAGCCTGATAAAGCGATGACAGCGCCAGAGGCCCGCGCGGCAGATGCGCATTCCTGCCGGGGTGAAACCGGGGTGGGGCGTCCATGACGCCCGGCACGCTTTATGGCGTCGGGCTGGGGCCGGGCGATCCGGATCTTGTTACCCGCAAGGCCGCGCGTCTGATCGGAAACGCCCGGGTCATCGCCTATCCCGCGCTGGCGGGTGGCGACAGTTTTGCACGCGCGATTGCCGCCGATCTGATCCCGGAAACGGCGCGCGAGATCGTCATGGATGTGCCGATGACGCAGGCGCGCGAACCGGCGCAGGCGGCCTATGATGCCGGGGCGGCAGCGATTGCCGAAGCGCTGGATTCGGGCGCTGACGTAGTGTGCCTGTGCGAGGGCGATCCGTTCTTTTATGGCTCGTTCATGTATCTGCACGCGCGGCTGGCGGATCGCTACACGGTCGAGGTCGTGCCGGGCGTCTCGTCGCTGACCGCCTGCGCGGCGCGCGCCGGGTTGCCGCTGGCGGCGCGCAACGAACGGGTGACGATCCTGCCCGGACCGTTGCCGGCCGAAGAACTGGCCCGCCGGATCGAAGGCGCCGAAAGCGTTGCAATCCTGAAGGTTGGACGGCATCTGGCGAAACTGCGGGGCGTCATCGACCGGTTGGGGCTGCTGGACCGCGCGGTCTATGTCGAACGTGCAACCTTGCCGCAAGAACGGGTCTGTCCGCTGGCCGAAGCGCCTGATAATGCGCCCTATTTCTCGATGATCCTGGTGACGAAAGGGGCCGATCCATGGCTGTGACACCCGTGGTTCTGGCACTGTCGCGGTCCGGCGAGGCGACGGCGCATCGGCTGGCAACGGCGCTGGGGGCACTGGTGCATGGCCGGGCGGGCCGCGTCGATGCGGCGGACGCGTATTTCGACAATGCGCTGGATCATGTGCGCGATCTGTTCGCCGCTGGCACTCCGGTGATCGGTGTCTGCGCCAGCGGCATCCTGATCCGTGCCGTGGCGCCGCTGCTGGCGGACAAGCGCAGCGAACCGCCGGTGATCTCGGTCAGCGATGATGGCGCCGTGGTGGTGCCGCTTCTGGGCGGGCATCGCGGCGCGAACCGGCTGGCGCGCCGCGCGGCAGAGGCACTGGGCGGCATAGCAGCGGTGACCACGGCCGGTGACGTGGCGCTGGGCGTGTCCTTGGATGAACCACCCGAGGGCTGGGTGCTGGGCACGCCGGACCTGGCCAGGGCCGCGATGGCAGAATTGCTGGGCGGCAAGAAGGCACATGTCTGCGGCGACGAGGCGCGACGGGCGGTCTGGCTGGAGGATCTGCCGCTGGCCGCGCCGGGCGACGATTCTGTGTTCATCGAGGCGACGACGGCCCCTGCGCGTGATGACGTGATGACGTTTCACCCGCAGCGGATGACGCTTGGTGTCGGCTCTGCCCGAAACTGCCCGGTTGAAGAGTTGGAGGCGCTGGTGATGGGGGCCCTGGAGGCGGCAGAACTGGCGCCGGCTGCCTTGAAAGCCGTGTTCACGCTGGATCTGAAGGCGGATGAACCGGCAGTGATAGCACTTGCGGCCAGGCTGGGCCTGCCGCTGCGGGTGTTTTCGGCGGCGGAACTGGAGGCAGAGGCTGCGCGACTGGAAAACCCGTCCGATGTGGTGTTTGCCGAGGTCGGTTGCCACGGCGTGGCCGAGGGCGCGGCGCTGGCGGGCGGCGGGCCAGAGGCGGTTCTGGGCGCGCCCAAGATCAAGTCGGCCAATGCGACCTGTGCGATTGCTTTCGCGCCAGAGCCGGTCGTGGAATTGCGCGGTCGTTCGCGTGGGCGGTTGTCTCTGGTCGGCATCGGCCCGGGGCAGGCGGCGTGGCGCACGCCGGAGGCGTCAAGGATGATTGCCGAAGCGGATGAACTGATCGGCTATGGGCTGTATATCGACCTGCTGGGGCCGCTTGCGGCGGGCAAGCCGCGCCATGACTTTCCGCTGGGCGGCGAAGAGGCGCGCTGTCGCTTCGCACTGGAACGCGCTGGCGAGGGGCGCAACGTGGCGCTGATCTGTTCCGGCGATGCCGGGATATACGCGATGGGGGCGCTGGTGTTCGAACTGCTGGATCGCGGTCCCGACGCGATGGGCGTGACCGATGCGGCGCGGCGGGTCGAGGTGGTTTCGGCTCCGGGTGTATCCGCGCTACAGGGGGCGGCGGCGCGGGCCGGGGCGCCGCTGGGCCATGATTTCTGCGCGATTTCGCTGAGCGACCTGTTGACCCCGCGTGAGGATATCCTGGCGCGGGTGAAGGCGGCGGCGGAGAGCGATTTCGTGATCGCCTTCTACAATCCGGTCAGCAAGCGGCGGCGCGACCTGCTGGCGCTGGCGCGCGACATCCTGTTGCAGCATCGGCCCGGGGACTGCCCGGTCCTGCTGGCGGCGTCGCTGGGCCGGCCCGAAGAACATCTGCACTATCGGCGGCTGGACGAATTGCAGGTCGACGAGGTCGATATGCTGACGGTCGTGCTTGTCGGTTCGTCGCAATCGAAGCTGGCGCATCTGGGCGAGGGCCCGCGGATGTACACGCCGCGCGGATATGCCCGCCGGATCGACGGGGATTTGTCGGATGCGTCGTGATCTTGCGGAGTGCGCTGCGCGCACGCAGTATTCCTCGGCCCCCTCCCTGACCCTCCCCCGGGGCCGGGGGAGGGAAGCCCGTGGCGGGCCGACCCCGACACGGGCGGGTTGCGCGATCGGCGGGCAGAGCCGGATCCTGCCCAGAGGCCGTTTGCGGGCAGGTCTGCCGCAAACAGGCCAGTTCAAGGGTTTCGCGAGTCGCGCCTGCGTCAAGGACAAGCCGCCTGCGGCGGTGCTGCGCATCCCTGACCCAGGCCCGAATCGCATGGGAGTGCCGCGATGACAGTGTATTTCATAGGCGCCGGACCGGGCGATCCGGAGCTTCTGACGCTGAAGGCGGCGCGGGTGATCGGGGCGTGCCCTGTCTGTCTTTATGCCGGATCGCTGGTGCCCGCCGACGTTGTCGCGATTGCGCCGCCGGGCGCGCGGGTGATCGACACTGCCCCGATGACGCTTGCCGACACCCATGCCGAGATCGTGGCGGCGCAGGGCCGGGGCGAGGACGTGGCGCGCGTGCATTCCGGCGACCCGTCGCTGTATGGCGCGATTGCCGAGCAGATCCGTCTGCTGCGCGCCGACGGCATCGACTACCGGATCATTCCCGGTGTGCCGGCCTATGCCGCCGCCGCCGCCGCGCTGGGGCAGGAACTGACCATTCCGGAAGTGGCGCAGTCGATCGTGCTGACCCGGATGTCGATGAAATCGACCGGCATGCCGCCCGGTGAAACGCTGGAAAACTTCGCCCGCACCGGGGCGACGCTGGCAATTCACCTAGGGGTGCGCGCCCTGCGCGAGATCGAGCGGCAACTGTCGCCCCATTACGGTGCCGACTGCCCGGTGGTGGTGGCCTATCGTGTCAGCTGGCCGGACGAAAAACTGATTCGGGGCACATTGTCCGATATTCACGCGCTGGTGCGGGCCGAGAAGATCACCCGTACCGCGTTGATCCTGGTCGGGCCGGCGCTGGGCAATCTGGGCGATTTCAGGGACAGCGCGCTGTATGACGCGGAAATCCCGCATGTCCTGCGCCCGCGCGTGAAAACCGGATAGGGCATCGCCGTGCCACGACCCGCCAGTTCCGGCGTCCATTACAAAAGGTTATCTTGACGGAAAGCCCTGTTTCGCCAGACTGGATCGCGGAGTGGGAGGATTCGGGGACGATGTCGGAGTTTCTACCGAAAGAGGTGCGCGAGGGTCTGGAAGCTGCGCGCAAGGCCGATCTGAAGCGCAAAAGCCGCCTGCGTATCCATGCGGGCGACCAGATCTATCCGGTGCTGCGGTTCTGGGAAAGCGGTTTTGCGCTGGATGCCGAGGGCGCGCCGCATCTGCGCGGGCTGGTCGATTTGTACAACGGCGGGGTGCATCTGTACCAATGCCTGATCGTCGCTTCGGAAGAGGAAAACGGCGAGATGCGGTTCGAGTTCAAGCGCAGCACAGAGGCGGTGGACAAGGCGCCGCTGGATTTCTACCGCGACGAGAACGCGCCGATCGCGCTGCTGGAAGGCTGATCGGGGCAGGCCGGGGCGGGCAAGGCGCCCGAACCCCCGGCCCGAAGATCACTGCAGATCGGCGAACGCACGCTGCATGCGCTGCACCGCGTCCTCGACCGTTGCGCGCTGTGTCGCAAGGTTGAACCGCATGAAGGTTTCGCCGCCGGTTCCGAATCCCGGTCCCGGCGATACCGCGATCTTGGCGACATCGCGGATCCGCGCGCTGACCTCTTCGTGGGTCATGCCGGTGCCCGAGAAATCCACCCAGGCCAGATAGGTCGCCTGCAACGGCATCGACCAGACCCCCGGAATCGCGTTCAGGCCTGCGTCGAATATCTCGCGGTTGCCCTGCAGATGCAGCATCTGCGCATCGACCCAGGCCGCGCCGGCGGGGCTGTAGGCTGCCTCGATCATGAACAGGGCCAGCGAGGACGCGTTGTAGTCGAGCGTGCGCAGTCTCTGCTTCATCGCCGCGCGCAGATCGGGATCGGGAATGATCAGGTTTCCGGTGCGCTGCCCGGCAATGTTGAAGGTCTTGGACGCGCCGGCCAGATATACGGTCCAGGCCCGGCCCTCCGGGGCGACGGCATCCAGCGGCACAAAGGTATTGCCGGGATAAACCAGATCGTGATGGATCTCGTCACACACCAGGATCATGCCGTTCCGGTGCGCGAATTCGGAAACGGCGCGCAGTTCATCCGCCGTCCAGATCCGCCCCGAAGGGTTTTGCGGGGAACACCAGATCAACAGTTTTTCACGCCCCGTCAGCCGGTTCTGCGCATCCGCAAGGTCAAGCACATAGGTGGCGCCTTTACGTTGCAGCGGACATTCGGTGACGATGCGGCCGTTGGTTTCGATCTTGATCGCGAATTCATGGTAGACCGGCGTAAAGATCGCGACCGCATCTCCGGGATCGGTCCAGACATCGAGGCAAAGCGCGATCGCATTGCCCAGCCCCTGCGCCGTCAGGATCCAGCCGGGATCGACGGTCCAGTTGTGGCGGGTCTGCATCCACCAGGCAATGGATTGAAGATATTCCGGATACTCGAAAACATAGCCGAAAATGCCATGATCCGCCGCGCGCCGCACGGCGTCGATCACGCAGGGGGCAGTGGCATAATCTGAATCCGCCGTCCACATCGCCAGCCCGTCGCCGGGCGAAACCCCGAACAGCCGTTCCATCTTGTCCCACTTTGTCGAGTGGCTGCCACGGCGGTCGATTGAAGTGTTGAAATCCATCCCCGACACCTCGGATATGTTGCGCGCCGCACCCTAGCCGTTCGAAATCCAGACGCAAGTGACATTGCGAAACCGGGATCCTTCGCCTAAATGCTCGGCTATGAGCCTGAGAAACATAATCATCCATCCCGACCCGCGCCTGAAAAAGGTCTGCGCGCCGGTGTCCGACATCACGCCGGACCTGCGCAAACTGGCCGATGACATGCTGGAAACCATGTATGATGCGCCCGGCATCGGGCTGGCGGCGCCGCAGGTGGGCGAGCTGAAGCGCCTGATCGTGATGGATTGCGTCAAGGAAGAAGGCGCCGCGCTGCGGCCGATGGCGCTGTTCAACCCGGAAGTCACCTGGGTTTCGGAAGAGACCAACATCTATGACGAAGGCTGCCTGTCGATTCCCGACCAGTATGCCGATGTCGAACGCCCCGCCGAGGTGCGCGTGGCCTGGACCGACTGGGACGGCAATCGCCGCGAAGAACAGTTCGACGGGCTGTGGGCGACCTGCGTGCAGCATGAGATCGACCATCTGAACGGCAAGCTGTTCATCGACTATCTGAAACCGTTGCGCCGGCAGATGATCACCCGAAAGATGGTCAAGCTGAAACGCGAACGGGCGCGGATGTGAGCGTTCTGCCGATCCTGGTCTACGGCGACGCGCGCTTGCGGCAGGTGGCACAGCCGGTGGTGGTCGACGACAAGGTGCGCGCCCTGGCGGCGGACATGATCGAGACGATGTATGATGCCCCCGGGCGCGGGCTGGCGGCGCCGCAGGTCGGCGTCTCGTTGCGCATGTTCGTGATGGATTGCCACTGGAAGGACGGCGCCGGCCGTGACCCGCTGGTCGTGGTCAATCCCGTGCTGTCCGACCCGTCGGAGGACGTGAAGCCCTTCACCGAGGGCTGCCTGTCGATTCCGGGCGTGCTGGTCGAGGTGACGCGGCCCGCGCAGGTGACCTTGCGGTGGGAAAATCTGGATGGCGAGGTGTTCGCGCGGCGTCTGTGCGATTTCGAGGCGGTCTGTGCACAGCATGAATACGACCATCTCGACGGCGTCCTCAACACCGACTACCTGAGCGACGCAGCCCGCGCCGAGGTGGCGGATCGCCTGGCGGAACTGGCGGCTTGAGCGTTCGCGCCTGCATTCCCTGGCCCGACACCCGGCTGCGAAGCGTTGCCGCGCCGGTTGCCGAAATCACCGATGACATCCGCGCCACCTGGGACGACATGATCGACACGATGGAGGCGATGCCGGGCGTCGGCCTTGGCGCGCCGCAGATCGGCGTGATGCTGCGGCTGGTGGTGGTCGATGCCTCGGAGACGCGCGGCAAGGCGGTGCGCATGGCCAACCCCGAGGTTCTGCATGCCTCTGTCAAGCTGCGCGAACATGACGAGGCCAGCCCCAATCTGCCCGGTATCTCGGCCAGGATCCGGCGTCCGCGTGCGGTGACGGTGCGGTTCCTGAATGCCGGGGGCGAGATCGAAGAGCGTGACTTTGTCGGGCTGTGGGCCACCAGCGTGCAGCATCAGATCGACCATCTGAACGGCAAGGTATTTGTCGACCGACTGTCGCCGGTGAAGCGGCAGATGCTGTTGAAGAAATACGAAAAGCTGAGGAAGCGGGCATGACAGTCGTGTCCAAGACGCGCCGATGAGACTTGTCTTCATGGGCACGCCGGAATTCTCGGTTCCGGTCCTCGATGCGCTGGTGGCGGCAGGGCACGAGATTGCTTGCGTCTATTGCCAGCCGCCCCGCCCCGCCGGACGCGGCAAGAAGGAACGCCTGACGCCGGTGCACACGCGGGCCTTGGCGCTGGGCCTGGCCGTGCGCCACCCGTCCAGCCTGAAATCGGCCGGCGAACAGGCCGGTTTTGCCGCGCTGGACGCCGATGTCGCGGTTGTCGTCGCCTATGGCCTGATCCTGCCGCAGGCGATTCTCGATATGCCCCGGCATGGCTGTCTCAATATCCATGCCTCGCTGCTGCCGCGCTGGCGCGGCGCGGCGCCGATCCATCGCGCGATCATGGCCGGGGATGCGGAAACCGGGGTCTGCATCATGCAGATGGAGGCCGGGCTGGACACCGGGCCGGTGCTGATGCGCGAAGCCACCGGAATTCGCCCCGACGACACGACCGGCAGCCTGCATGACCGGCTGTCCGCCATCGGCGCGGCGCTGATCGTGCGGTCGCTGGACAGGCTCGACACTCTGACGCCGGTGCCGCAGCCCGATGCCGGTACAACTTATGCGGACAAGATCGACAAGGCCGAGGCACAGATCGACTGGACCCGTCCTGCGGCCATGATCGACCGCCAGATTCGCGGGCTTTCACCGTTTCCCGGGGCCTGGACCACGGTGCGGGGCGAACGTGTGAAACTGCTTGCCTCGCGTCTGGCGGGCGGGCAGGGTGCGCCCGGAACGGTGCTGGACGGGGCGCTGACCGTCGCCTGCGGCCAGGGCGCCGTACAGATCACGCGGGCGCAACGCGCCGGCAAGGGCGCACAGGAAATCGACGGGTTGCTGCGCGGCTGGGCGCTGCCGCCCGGTACAGTCTTGGGGGACTAGGGTCATGTATTTCTCGCTGATCGGCACCATCGTGATCGCGGGCATCGTCGGCTATGCCTCTGAACGCAGCGGTTTCACCCGCAACGGCGTTATCCCGTCGATGATCATCTGCATCGGCGGCGCGATCCTGTTCTATTTCATCCGCTCGATGTTCGGGATCAGCCTTGGCAGCCACGGTTTGAACGCCATCGCCTCGTCGGTGGGTGCATTGGTGATCGTCCCGACGCATTACCGGCGCTGACACCCGGGCTGCGCCCCGCCGGCACCGCAAGGCCTATCCGGTGTCACGACACCGACGGGGCGACTACGGATGGCGAAGGTTGCGATTCCACCACCCGCAAATTCATCTTTAGGTTGAATCCAGACAACATACAATGGATTGCCCTTTCGTGTCCGCGCATTGCCGGGCATACTCGCGTCATGTCAGTTCTGCTTCTTGCAATTATCGGGGCCGCGGCCGGGTTTCTGGCCACGCGGCTGATGCGGATCGAGGCGGATCTGATCACCACCGTGGTCATCGGCGTCTTCGGCGCATTGATCGGCGGTCTGGTTCTGAGGCTGCTGTTGACGATCACCGGCGCGCTTGCCGGGTTTGTCGGCGCGGTGTTGGGGGCGATGCTGCTGATCTGGCTGTGGCAGACCTACGGGCCGAAACGCTAGGCCTGCCGGGTCAAGCCGGCCCTGGCGCGGGGCCATGCGCCGACGATTACACCGACTTCTTGGGTTTGAACGGGGCCATTCCGGCCCGTGCCAGTTCGTCGGCGCGCTCGTTTTCCGGTTGGCCGGCGTGACCCTTGATCCATTGCCATGTCACCCGGTGCCGCGCCTGCGCGGTGTCCAGCGCCTGCCACAGGTCGGCGTTCTTGACCGGTTTCCTGGCCGCGGTCTTCCAGCCGTTGCGCTTCCAGCCATGAATCCACTCGGTCACGCCATTCTTCACATAGACGCTGTCGGTGATGACGGTGATGTCGCTGGCCCGCTCCAGCGCGTTCAGCGCCTCGATCGCGGCCATCAGTTCCATCCGGTTGTTGGTGGTGTCGGCCTCGCCGCCTTTCAGCATGCGTTCCTTCAGCAACCTGTCGCCGTCGCGCGCGACCAGCAGCGCGCCCCAGCCGCCGGGGCCGGGATTGCCCGAACAGGCACCATCTGTGTAGGCCAACAGCTCAGGCATGGGCGCCAAGCACGATCCAGGGCCAGATACTGCCATCAAGTCCGGTCCCTTCGCCAGTGGTCCGGCCGGTCACCGTGAAACCCGCATCGGCCAGCAGGCCAGAGATTTCGGTGTCGCTGTAATAGGCATAAAAGCGCCCGATCCGGTCGCGCGACTCGCCGGTGCCGGTTTTCAGGCCCAGCCACAAAAGGCCGCCGGGGCGCAGCGCGCGGTGGATGGCAGCCAGATGCGCCGGCATTTCAGCCTTCGGCGCGTGCAGCAGGCTGAAACTGGCCCAGACACCATCAAAGGCCGCAACCGCGTCAAGGTCGGCGAAGGTCTGCACCTGCACATCAAGGCCAAATGTTTCGTGCGCGAAACCTGCCATTTCGCGCGAGGCATCGGTGGCCGTCACCCGGAACCCGAGATCACGCATCTGCGCGGCACAATGTCCGGGGCCGCAACCGAGATCCAGCACCTCGGCACCGTCCGGCAGACCCGCCAGAAAGACCGCAAGCTGCGGGTCGGAACTGTTGGCGACAACATCGTTGTAGGTCGCCACCTGCGCGTCATAGACGCCGATTGTCTGGTCATCCTGGCTCATTTCCTAGGCCGGCTCCCGCAACACGCGCGGCACCTTGAACTCGACGTTTTCGACTGCCGTCTCCACCCGTTCCACCGTCACGTCATAGCGGGCGCGGAACGCGTCGATCACTTCGTCGACCAGCAATTCCGGCGCGCTGGCCCCGGCGGTGATGCCAACCGAACCGATACCGTCCAGCGCGCGCCAGTCCACGTCACCGGCGCGTTGCACCAGTTGCGAATAGCCGCACCCGGCGGCTGCGCCAACCTCGACCAGACGGCGCGAATTAGAGGAATTGGGCGCACCGATCACCAGCATCGCGTCGCATTTCGGGGCCATCGCCTTGACGGCCTCCTGCCGGTTGGTGGTGGCGTAACAGATATCTTCCTTGTGCGGCCCGACGATGGACGGAAACCGCGCCTTCAGCGCCGCGACAATGCCCGCCGTGTCATCGACCGACAGGGTGGTCTGGGTGATATAGGCCAGCCTGCCCGGGTCGCGCACGTCCAGTCCGGCCACGTCTGCGGCGGTTTCCACCAGCAACACCTCGCCGTCGGGCAACTGCCCCATGGTGCCAAGGGTTTCGGGGTGGCCCGCGTGGCCGATCATCACCATCTGCAAGCCGTTGCCGTGGTGGCGTTCGGCCTCGATATGCACCTTGCTGACCAGCGGGCAGGTCGCATCGACATGGATCATCCGGCGTCTGGCGGCCTCTGCCGGAACCGCCTTTGGCACACCGTGAGCGCTGAAGATCACAGGGCGGTCATCCGGGCAATCGTCCAGATCCTCGACGAACACCGCGCCAAGGTCGCGCAGGCCATCGACCACGAATTTGTTATGCACGATCTCGTGGCGAACATAGACCGGCGCGCCCCATTTCCGCAGCGCCATTTCGACGATCCTGATCGCGCGGTCAACGCCCGCGCAAAACCCGCGCGGGGCGGCAAGATACAGCGTCAGCGGTGGTTTGGTCATGTTGCGGGCCCTTCCAATGGCTTCCACCTAGGCATTTTGGTCGGTTGCGTCCAGCCCGCAGGCCCCCGGGGCCGGGCCAAAGCCGAAGCCGCGGATATTCTTTTGAACCATCGCGCCAATTCACGCGACCCACCGGTGTTACCCCTCAACCGATTTTTGGAGATATTCATGAAAAACCTTGCATTCCTTTCGCTGCTGGCGACGGCACATCTTGCATTTTCCGGGCCGGTCGCGGCCGGGCCCGCCGGCGCACCGTCACTTGCGTCCGAACCCGTGGTTCAGCAGGGACTGTCCTGGCGCTGCGGCAAGAACAACCCGGCGATGTGGGGCACGTTCGGCAATGGCTGCCTGAAACAGAAGCGCGCCCACAAGAACGGTACGGCCGAACTGGTGGTGCCGGCAAATCCCGGCGTCCTGACACTGCAGGGCGGTAACTAGAGCGGCACGCCGCACTACCCCGTCCGCCCGAACCCGTGCCGGATGCGGGCATAAAAAAGGCCCCGCCGGCAGAACCTGGCGGGGCACCCTTCAAGACCATGGATGATGGTCTGTTATTCGGCGAATGCCTCTTCCTGCTCCGGCTCGCGCGGTTCGCGGGGCGGCCGGCCGATCACGTCTTTCAGCTCTTCCAGCTCGATGAAATTATCGGCCTGGCGGCGCAGTTCATCGGCGATCATCGGCGGCTGGCTGCGGATCGTGGACACCACGGACACCCGCACACCCTTGCGTTGCAGGCTGTCGACCAGCGGGCGGAAATCGCCGTCGCCCGAGAACAACACAATGTGATCGACATGCGGCGCCAGTTCCATGGCATCAACGCACAGTTCGATATCCATATTGCCCTTGACCTTCCGGCGGCCCTGGCTGTCGATATATTCCTTGGCCGGTTTGGTGACCATCGAAAAGCCGTTGTAATGCAGCCAGTCCACCAGCGGCCGGATCGGCGAATAATCGTCATTTTCCAGCAGCGCCGTATAATAAAAGGCCCGAAGCAGTTTTCCGCGACGCATGAACTCTGTGCGAAGCAGCTTGTAGTCGATATCAAAGCCCAGCGATTTCGCGGCGGCATAGAGGTTCGACCCGTCGATGAACAGCGCAAGCCGCTCGTCTCTGTAGAACATTGATAATCCTTCCGATTATGCGTTTCGCCAATGAGGAAGCCACGAGTGAATGGCAATGATGTGTAATACGGGCGAAACTGGCGGGTAAAATAGGGGGAAATACCGGTGTCGCAAGACATAGAATGTCATGGACGTAACGTAATTGCACCCGATACCTTCACGAAAGTCATGGTTGCGCTGGGTGGGAATGTTGACAGTGCCGCCGGACCGCCCGCAGCCACTTTGGCAGCCGCGTTGACTCGTCTGAGTGATTCGCCACTGCAGATTGTAGAATGCAGTCCGATCTATACAACACCCTGCTTTCCCGAAGGCTCCGGGCCCGAATATGTCAACGCTGCGGTATGTCTTTCGGGGCTGAACGACCCGCATGCGGTTCTGGCGGTTCTGCACGCGATCGAGGCCGAATTCGGCCGCGAACGCGACCGCCGCTGGGGTCGGCGCACGCTGGATCTGGACCTGATCGGTATCGGCGATTTATTGCTGCCCGATCTGGAAACCTACCTGTTCTGGCGCGATTTGCCGCTGGATCGCCAGATGCAGGAGGCCCCCGACAGGCTGATCCTGCCGCATCCGCGCCTGCAGGACCGCGGTTTCGTTCTGGTGCCGCTGAACGACGTCGCGCCCGACTGGCGCCACCCGGTCAGCGGCCAGACCGTACGCGACATGCTGGCGGCTCTGGACCCCGACCAGATCGCCCGGATCCGCCCGATCCAGGGGTAAGCCTTCGGGCGGCCTCCGGATGATGGCTTTGCCCTTGCAAATGCGGGCCATGGCGCATAGGTACTCGACTCTGAAATTCCCAGAGCAGGACTGGAGATAGTCATGGCCCGCGTTACGGTCGAAGATTGCGTTGACAAGGTTCCCAACCGGTTTGAACTGGTGATGCTGGCCAGCCACCGCGCCCGCGAGATTTCCAGCGGTTCGCCGATCACCGTTGATCGCGACAATGACAAGAACCCCGTCGTGTCGCTTCGCGAGATTGCCGAGGAAACCCAGGGCGCCGAAGATCTGCGCGAGCGGATGATCGAAAGCCACCAGACCCAGATCGAGGTCGACGAGCCCGAAGAAGACGCCATGGCGCTGTTGATGGGGGC
Source organism: Rhodobacter sp. (assembly GCA_022340385.1). Taxonomy (GTDB): domain Bacteria; phylum Pseudomonadota; class Alphaproteobacteria; order Rhodobacterales; family Rhodobacteraceae; genus CALGTJ01. The sequence goes on along the minus strand of JAJDOB010000120.1, from coordinate 10,380 downwards.
CGAGGCCGACAAGCCCGCGGATGACGACATGTCCGAGGAAAAACTGCTCCGAGCGCTGATGGAAGCGCAGGAGCCCCGGTAACAGGCAGTACGCTATGGCTTTGGACCGGATGATCGGTGTCGATGACCTGATCGACAAGGTCCGCAGCTATAACCCTGCATCCGACGCCGCAATGATCCGGGCCGCCTATGAATATGGCGGCCTGATGCATGAAGGCCAGTTCCGCCGGTCGGGCGAGCCGTATTTCACGCACCCCGTCGAAGTCGCTTCGATCCTGACGGAAATGAACCTGGATGATCAGACGATCATCACCGCCCTGCTGCACGACACGATCGAAGACACCAAATCGACCTACGCCGAGATTTCCGAAAGCTTCGGCCCCGAGATCGCGGAAATGGTCGATGGCGTCACCAAGCTGACCAACCTGCAGCTTTCCAGTACAGAGAACAAGCAGGCGGAAAACTTCCGCAAGCTGTTCATGGCAATGTCCAAGGATTTGCGGGTGATCCTGGTCAAGCTGGCCGACCGGCTGCACAACATGCGCACCATCAAGTCGATGAACCCGGAAAAGCAGGCCCAGAAGGCGCGCGAAACCATGGACATCTTCGCGCCGCTCGCCGGGCGCATGGGCATGCAGTGGATGCGGGACGAGTTGGAAGACCTGGCGTTCAGCGTGCTGAACCCCGAAGGCCGCAAGTCGATCATGCGCCGGTTCATCAAGCTGCAAAAAGAAACCGGCGACATGGTCGAAAAGATCACCCATGACATCAGGGCCGAAATGGTCCGTGTCGGGATCAACGCAGACGTTATGGGGCGCGCCAAGAAACCCTATTCGATCTGGCGCAAGATGCAGGAAAAGGAACTGTCCTTCGCGCGGCTTTCGGATATCTACGGCTTCCGGATTCTGACCCGGACAGAGGACGAATGCTACCGCATCCTCGGCGCGATTCACCAGCGCTGGCGCGCGGTTCCGGGGCGGTTCAAGGATTACATCAGCCAGCCGAAATCGAACGGCTACCGGTCGATCCATACCACGGTGTCGGGCCGCGACGGTAAACGGGTCGAGGTGCAGATCCGGACCTATGTCATGCATGACGTGGCAGAGGCCGGCGTGGCCGCACACTGGTCCTATCGCGACGGTGTGCCCTCGCAGAACCCGTTCGCCGTCGATCCCACCAAATGGGTCACCGCGCTGACCGACCGTTTGCGCAACGCCGACAGCCATGATGAGTTTCTCGAACACGTCAAACTGGAAATGTACGCCGATCAGGTGTTCTGTTTTTCGCCCCGGGGCGATGTCGTCAAACTACCGCGCGGGGCGACGCCGCTGGATTACGCCTATTCGATCCACACCCGTATCGGCGACAGCTGTGTCGGGGCCAAGATCGACCATATGCGCGTCCCGCTGTGGACCCGGGTCAAGAACGGCCAGATGATCGAGATCATCACCGCCCAGGGCCAGCGCCCGCAGGCCAGCTGGCTGGACATCGCCGTCACCGGGCGGGCCAAGGCGGCGATCCGGCGCAGCCTGCGCGAAGAGGACCGCGAACGATACGTCAAGCTTGGCTCTGAACTGGCGCGGGTGGCGTTCGAACATGTCGGCAAACGCGCCACCGAAAAGGCGCTGACCACGGCGGCAAAACAGCTGGGCATCGCGGACAACCAGGAACTGCTGGCGCGGCTCGGTTCGGCCGAACTCAGCGCCAGCGACGTGGTCAAGATGCTGTATCCGAAACTGACCACCACCCGCGGCGAAGAGATCGACGCCGCGCGCGCCGTTGTCGGGCTAAGCGGCGATCAGCGGTTCGAGCGCGCGCAATGCTGCCAGCCGGTGCCGGGCGAACGCATCGTCGGCATCAGCTATCGCGGCAAGGGCGTGCTGGTGCATGCGATAGATTGCCTGGCGCTGGAGGAACTGGCCGAGGAATCCGAACGCTGGGTCGACCTGCACTGGCATTCCGGCCCGCACCCGGCGGTGCATACCGTCAGTCTGGACATCACCATCGGCAATGATGCGGGCGTTCTTGGACGCATCTGCACCTTGATCGGCGAACAGCAGGCCAATATCTCGGATTTGCATTTTGTTGACCGAAAACCGGACTTTTATCGCCTTGTTGTCGATGTAGATCTGAGGGACGCAGAGCACCTTCATACAGTGATGCTTGCTGTAGAGGCGGAAAGCGACGTGGCCTCGATCAGCCGGCACCGCGATCTGGGGCGCAAACCGTAACCGTAACAATAGACACGTAAGGCTTAATTGGTGTTCAAGCGACGCGATGCACGCACCTGGCTGCAGGCCATCGGGCACCTGGTCTATCCCAAGGGCGGGTGGGGGCGGGCAGTCAGCTATGTCATGCACCGGCTGCGCCGTTTGCCCGATCCGCCGCACAAGATCGCGCGTGGCGTCGCTGCGGGGGTGTTCGTCTGTTTCACGCCGTTCTTCGGTCTGCATTTCCTGTTGGCCACGATCCTGGCCTTCATCATGCAGGCCAATATCCTGGCCGCGCTGCTGGCGACATTCTTCGGCAATCCGATCACCTTCCCGATCATCGCCGCTGTCAGCCTGGAACTGGGCAGCTGGATGCTGGGCACGCACGGGGATTTGCCGCTGCATGCCGTGTTCGCCCAGTTCAGCGACTCCTCGGTCGAGCTTTGGCAGAATATCAAGGCGATCTTCACCGACGAGGTCGCGCATTGGGATCGGTTGCACAGCTTTTATTTCCGGCTGTTCCGCCCCTATATCGTCGGTGGCATCGTGCCGGGAATCATATGCGCGATAACCGCCTATTCACTGACGCTTGCCGCTGTTCAGGCCTATCAGAACCGCCGCATCAAAAAGCTGAAAGCCCGGTTCGAAAAGCGTCGCGCCGCGCTGGAAAAGACCCGGGCCACCGTGAACCCCGATTAGGGGCGTATCATTGACCTATCGCGCGATCAGTTTACACTGCGCGCTCAAATCCACCGTGCAGAAAGGATTGCGCAGATGGCCCTGACATCGCCCTTGGGAAAGCTTCGGCTGGGTGTGAACATCGACCATGTCGCCACCGTGCGCAATGCCCGCGGCGGCGACTACCCCGATCCGATCCGAGCCGCGAAGATCGCAGAGACCGCGGGCGCCGATGGCATCACCGCGCATCTGCGCGAAGACCGCCGCCATATCTCGGACGATGACATCGAGCGTCTGATGGACGCGCTGACGCTGCCGCTGAACTTTGAGATGGCCGCAACCCCGGAAATGCAGGCGATCGCCCTGCGTCACAGACCGCACGCGGTTTGCCTGGTGCCGGAAAAACGCGAAGAGCGGACAACCGAAGGCGGGCTGGAGGTGCGGCGCGAGGAAAACCATCTTGCACATTTCATCGCCCCGCTGCGCGAGGCCGGTTGCCGGGTGTCGATCTTCATCGCCGCCGACCGCGCCCAGATCGAAGCGGCGCACCGGATCGGCGCGGAAGTCGTCGAACTGCACGCCGGGGCCTATTGCGACCTTCATGCAGAGGGCAAATTCGCCCAAAGCACCGCCGAACTGCACCGCCTGCGCGACATGTCCGCCTTTGCCCATTCGCTTGGGCTCGAGGTGCATGTCGGTCACGGCCTGACCTATGACACCGTCAAGCCGGTCGCCGCCTTCCCCGAAGTGATGGAACTGAACATCGGCCATTTCCTGATCGGCGAGGCGATCTTCCTGGGTCTGGACCCGGCGATCCGTGAAATGCGCAGCCTGATGGACGAAGCCCGCACCCAAAGCGCCGTCGCCTGATCCGTCGCCGGATTGGTTTGCCCCCGCGTCCCGTCCGACAGTCCGGTCCACAGATGCGCGCGCAGGGGGGGGCTGCTCGTCAGGGTCGCGCCCATTGCGGACCCGTCCCGCATATCAACGAGCGGTGCCGTTGCTACGCGCCGTGTGGGTCATTTTCCGGAAGCGATTCCCGCAAGTCATCAGCGTTTTTCCAGTCCGGCTTGGCGCTGGCCCCGGTCCCGTCCGGGATGAACGGGGAAGCCGCGGCTTTGGTCAGATCAGGGATATAGCGCGGACAATTCGGAAAAATCTCGTCAGCATCGACTCGGACTGTCATCTTGTGGCCGTCGGGTGTCGGACCATCCACCAGAGCGCAACTGCCATTGACTCGCAAACGTCTGGGCTTCGCCCCAAATTCAATGAATAGCAGTCCTATTCGAGATGATTTCAGAACATTGCCGAGGCTACGGTACATGGAGTTGCCGTCAAAATCCGACCACTCCAAACGCGCCGGGCCGGTAACTCTCACAAACCCAGGTGCACCACCCCGAAAGGAACAGTCGACGCTTTGTCCATATGCGGTGGCGATGAAGAAGAACTCAACATTCTCGATAAAGCCGATATCCTGCTCGCGAAACTCGGAAAGCCGCCGGTGCTTTTCCAACGCATCCGCCATTCGGCGGCCGTCAAACTTGTCCTGCAGTTCGCGATGACCGTCGTGATACATGCTGGTCGATTGATCTGGCATGGTTGGTACTCCGTGTTGACTTTCAATCAGAGTACCATGATTTCTCATGCTGGCCGAATGACGGTTTCGCACCGCACGGCATACTTACTTCCCCTCTGTTTGTCCTCTACCCGCACGCACAACCCAATTTGCCAGACCTTCCGCCGCGCTGACGGTGATCGAATGCGGCGGCTGGCAGGCGTCGACCCGCAACATCCCTGAACCCTGGCAGTCCAGCGCCCGGACCCTTGCAAACGGCGAGATCCGCGTGATCCTGCCCGATACCGTCGAACCCGCTGCCGGCGCGAAACCGTAGCTGTCTTTCGTGACCCGCCATGGTCGGGGCGCTTGCATCGGGATGCGCGGCAATCACCCCATTACATGCTGGCGATGGTCAAACCGGGCAGCGACGGCCTTGTGCGCCAGAAAATCGCGCGCCGTGCCGCCGTAGCTTCGTGCCACCGAGACCTTGTCTGCCTGCGGCGCGAAAACTTCGGGGAACAGCGTGGCCAGTTCGCCATGGGCGGTGGAATCGACCATGCGCTGGGCCATCGGGCCGGGGTAGAAACTCTCTGACGGTACGCCCTCGGCAAGGACGATCTGATGCGCGTCGAACATCAAGTGGATGTAGGTGACGGATTTTCGGCCCAAAGCGATGCGGACCCGTGACCCGGGCGCGTTGATCAGGTGCTTGGCGCGGACCAGGTGATCGCACCCCAGCAGAATCCCGTGTTGCGGCGAGACCAGCAGATCGCGCTGCGCACCCAGAACCTGTTTTCGGATCAGGACCGGGCGCAATTCGGGCCTGGCCAGCAACGCACGCCGGTCCAGATGCCTGCGCCCGATCCAGCGGATCGGCTGTGGGCCGTTGCCCATCGTCACAACCAGATCGCCGACGCGCAGATCGTCGATAAGGACATTGCCGTGGGGCGTTCGGATCGCTGTGCCAGAGGTGAAGCAGACGACATTGGTGTTTTCGACGGTAAAGAATGATCCGTCGGCGCTGGCACCGGTAAAGGTAAGCGAGCCGCTGCCGAATTGGTCATTGTCCGAATAATCGACCCCGTCGACCCCGTCGTTGGACTGGTTGAGGATACCGTCGTCGGCCTGATCGGCATGGAGTTCGGAGATGTGGTCGTAAAAACCCGAAAGGTCGATGAAATCGTTGTTGTTCGCATCGCCGTCGTTCAGCGCGCCAGTGTTGCCTGTATTGAAATCAGTGATGGTGTCGTTGCCGTCACCGGGCGCGTAGACGAAGATGTCATCGCCGTCGCCACCGGTCAGGACATCGTCACCCGCCCCGGAAGACGTTGTCAGCACCGCAACATTGTCGATCCAGATATCGTCGCGGGCATTCTGGCTGGCGGCATCGACCACGAAACTGAGCGTACCTGACGACGACACGTCCGCGGGCAGATCTATGGTGATCGTTTCCCATGTGCTGACAGTCACCGTCGGTTTGTCGCCGGACGCGCCGTTCAGATAGGTGACGGTCGCCGTCGATCCGTTCTGACCGCCGGTTTCGATCGTGGCATAGGTGACGCCGTCGATCTGCACATCGACGGTGGTCATGCCGATGAGATCGGGGGAGCCATTGGCCCAGTGAAAGTCCAACTAGATCTGGCCGGTGCCGTTGACACTGTCGCCCGCATCAAGGCCGGTCAGGGCAGAGCCATAGCTGAGGGTGCCTGATCCACTGTCTACGTTGAGCGTGACAAAGCCCGCGTCCCAGTCGACATTTCCGGTACGTGTCCAGCCTGACGTGCCGGTATCAAAGCCGCCATTGGTGATCTGGTTCGAGACTTCGCCCGACCCATCGCCTTGCAGTGTGTCATTGCCGTCACCACCGATCAGGCTGTCGTCTCCCGCGCCGCCTATAAGGCTGTCACCGCCAGTTCCGCCATCGACCGTGTCATTGCCGCTTCCGGCGTCGACTGTATCATTGCCGGCCCCGGCTGCGACCTGATCGTCATTGGCGGTGATCTGGTCGCCGTCAGCGTCGGTATAGCCATCTCCCATGGTGTCGTTGCCGCTGGTGCCATCGACGATGCCATCAGAGGTATCGTAATTGGCGTCATCGCGGTCTGCCGTAAGGCCGGAGGGTGCCACCCTGACACTATCCAGCGTCAGGGACCGGATCGGCTGGGCCTCTAACGAGGCCTGATCGGAATTGTACGAGAATTCGGGTGCCAGATAAAGATTGCCGGCCGTATCCTGAAGAATCACCGCCGTGATCGTGGCCGTGGTGCCATCAATGTAGGTGATCGTGGCGTTGTAGATCGCAAGGCCATCAACCGTCTGGTCGGCGCCGCCGTCGAGGCTGAACGTATCGCTGGATGCGTTGTTGTTGGTATCGTATCGCGTGGAATCGCCGCTACCAAATCCGGTGCTTCCGGGGGAAAAGCTGCTGATGTGACCGACAAGCGGATCCCCTGCAGAACCATAGGTCTGGCCGACCAGCGCGCTGGCATTTTCGCTGGTGCTGTTGCCCTCGGTCGGGTCAATCGACGGCCCGGTGCCGAGGTAGAATACGTCGAATGTCGTGGCCATGGCGCACCCCTGTCTCAATTGTTGCGGCGCAGAGGATGCAGACCCCCTGTGACCGCCACGAACTGCAACATGGCGCCCGGGATTCAATCCCCGAACGTCACGCTACGAGGCGACTTTCTACGGGGGAATGGAGTTTCAACCGTGAAGATCCATCGAAAAATGGGGTCATTTTTAGACAGTTTCAGCACTGTCGATGGCATGGTTTCATGGCAGGGCAGAAGATCGGGAACATCCGGAGCCAACCGTTCGGGGCTGGGCAACGCGCGCGCAGTCACGGTGCCGATCATGGCGGGGCCGCTTCGCGGTGTGAAGTTTCGCAGCCTGCGCATTGCGGCCGGGTTGGCCGAAACTGCGAACAACGGATCTCATGCCCCCGGGCGCTCCGGCTGCCGGGCAACGCCTGGCGATATTCGCCTGCACAACCTTGTTTGCCAAACCTTCCACCGCGTGCGAAACCTCGGTCACTACCCAGCGAACGAGGTTTCCGATGATCCGCGCCCTGTTGACCGCCACAGCCCTGATGGCCCCTTTGCCCGCCGCCGCGCTGACGGTGATCGAATGCAGCGGCTGGCAGGCGTCGGCCCGCAACATCCCTGAACCCTGGCAATCCAGCACCCGGACCTTTGCAAACGGCGAGATCCGCGTGACCCTGCTGGATACCGTCGAACCCGCTGCCGGCGCGTTCTACCTGATGGTGATCGCGCCGCCCTATAACGAGCTTGGCGAACGCAATTGCGGGATCGTGGCCGAGGGCGATGGGGGCATCGGCTTTGCCGGGATGCAGTTCGATCAGATCAGGGCCAGCTATGACCCGGCGACCGGCCTGACCGTGTGGGTGCCCACCCGGCTTTACGCGCCCGAAACCGGCGGCTTCGACGACGCGCTGCTGGGGGTGACGATCAATCAGGCTTCGGGCACGATCACGCCGAAGTTCGAATTGCCCTGAGGCGACGCACAATCCGATGAGGGCCCGATGAATTTCCGATGCAATTCCAGCCGCTTTGCCAGGGCCTGTGCATGATCCTCGGCATCGGCACGGATCTGGCGAATATCGAGCGGATCGAGAGAACGCTGGAGCGGTTCGGCGACCGGTTCCGCAATCGCGTCTTCACCGAGACCGAGCAGAAAAAGGCCGAGAAAAGGCGTGACACCGCAGGTACTTACGCCAAGCGCTGGGCCGCGAAAGAGGCGTGCTCGAAGGCGCTTGGCACCGGATTGCGCATGGGTATCTCGTGGAAGGACATGGCGGTCACGAATCTGCGCACGGGCCAGCCGCAGATGGCCGTGACCGGCTGGGCGGCAGAGCGGCTTTCGTCCATGACACCAGCGGGTTACGAGGCGATCATTCACGTCACCCTGACCGATGACCACCCCTGGGCGCAGGCATTCGTGGTGATCGAGGCCCGCCCCATCGCTTGACTCCGCCACGCCACGCGCCCATGACACAGCCCAAACGAAATGTGAGGCAGGAATGAGTATGGCAGACAAAGCCGACAAGAAAGACGGCATCGTCGAGACGATCAAGACGATCGTCTATGCACTGCTGATCGCGGGCGTGTTCCGGACGCTGTTCTTCCAGCCGTTCTGGATCCCGTCCGGGTCGATGAAAGACACGCTGCTGATCGGTGATTTCCTGTTCGTCAACAAGATGGCCTACGGCTATTCGAAATACTCCTGCCCGTTCTCCATGTGCCCGTTTTCAGGGCGTATTCTGGGCAGCGAACCGCAGCGCGGCGATGTCGTGGTGTTCCGTCATCCGGTCTCTGGCGCCGACTTCATCAAGCGGGCGATCGGCCTGCCGGGCGACAAGATCCAGATGAAGGACGGCGTGCTGTTCATCAACGGACAGGAAGCCAAGCAAACCCCCGATGGTGTCTTTACCGAGGTGTTCGAAAAGCAGGGCCCGGTCGGCAACGAGCCGCGCTGTTCCAACGGCGCGGTCGGGCTGGGCGCGATCTGCGAGAAAGAGAAATTCATAGAGGCGATCCCGGGCGGCCCCAGCCATTCGATCCTCAACATCGGCAACGCCCCGCAAACCGACAACACCGGCGTGTTCACGGTGCCAGAGGGGCATTTCTTCTTCATGGGCGACAACCGCGACAATTCCACCGACAGCCGGGTGAAACAGCCCAATGGTGTCGGCTATGTCCCGTTCGAGAACCTGATCGGCCGCGCGGATCGCATCATGTTTTCCTCTGCCGGGCGCTCGATGCTGTATTTCTGGACCTGGAGGTCTGATCGGTTTTTCAAGGGAATCGAGTGAAACTTTCGACAGAGGTTTCGGCATTCTGCGACCGGTTGGGACACCGGTTTGGCAGCCCGTCCCTGATGGTAGAGGCGCTGACCCACCCGTCGCTTTCAACCAGTACGCGCCCCGACAACCAGCGGCTGGAGTTTCTGGGCGACCGGGTGCTTGGGCTGGTGATGGCAGAGGCGTTGCTGGCGGCAGACCCCGAGGCGGCCGAAGGCAAGCTGGCCCCGCGATTCAACGCGCTGGTGCGCAAGGAAACCTGCGCCGAGGTGGCGGGCGAGCTGGGCCTGGGCGACGTGCTGCGGCTGGGTCGATCAGAGATGCTGTCGGGCGGGCGGCGCAAGGCGGCGCTGCTGGGCGACGCGATGGAGGCGGTGATCGCCGCCGTCTATCTGGATGCCGGATTCAGCGCCGCGCAAAAGGTGATCCTGCGGGCCTGGGGCAAGCGCATCGCAACCGTGAAGGACGATGCCCGCGACCCAAAGACCGCGTTGCAGGAATGGGCGCAGGCGCAGGGACAGACGCCGCCGGTCTACAGTGAAATATCGCGCGACGGGCCGGACCACGCCCCGGTTTTCACCATCGAGGCCCGGCTGGGTTCCGGTGAAAGCGCGCAGGCCAGCGCAAGATCCAAGCGCCAGGCGGAACAGGCCGCCGCGCAAACGCTGCTGGCCAGGGTCAGCTGACCCGGCACAGTTGCGCGATGGCAGAGCCGACACCGCCGCCCGCCAGCCAGCCCAACACCAGCAATGCCGATACCAGCACAAGCACGGCCTTGCCGACGGGCTGGAATATCCTGGTTTCCCCGCCCAACTCGCCCAGTTCGTCCAGTTCGCGCGCGCGTCCTGCGCCGAATTTCCACATGTCCAGGGCCATGAGCGCCGAGAAGGCCGCCAGCCCGACGGCGATATGCCAAAGCATCAGATCGCCGAAAATCACCGTCGTTGCCGGCACTGCGTCCTGCCCGGCCGTCTTGCAATTCTGCACCCATAGCGAAAGTATCGCAAAGGCCCCGCCGTTGACCGAGAACATCAGCCCGTAGCGGCGCGCCTTTCCTTCTTCATAAGTTTTGTAGATGAACTGCGCATGTGGTTCTGACATTGATGGCTCCTTTC
>JAJDOB010000250.1 GCA_022340385.1 Rhodobacter sp. | reverse complement strand
CGTCTTCTTGAACGGATCCATCAGCGCGTCATTGAAGACCGCGACCTGATGGGCGGCGTCCTGATGGACATAGCCGGTCGCGAAGATCGAGAATTCCGGAAAGAAGGTGGCCAGTTCCTGCGCCGAGGCGATCGACATTTCCAGGTCGCCGCCGGCGATGGCCTCCAGCTCGGATCCTTGCGCGATCAGCGACGCGTTGTAATGCGGTTCGTAGTCGGCAAAACCGGCAACTGCGGGACCAAAAACCCCGGCCAGCGCAACCGAACGCTGGTCGCTCTCGGAGGCGGGCGTCGACATACGCAGCTTGACCTTGTCCTGAGCCAGCGCCGGAACCGCAAGCGTTGCGGCAAGTGCGGCGGCGAGCCCGACGCGCGTAAAACTGAAATCCATGTGTTGTTCTCCTCTGTTTCAACTTTTTTTCTTCAACCTAGCGGCGATGCTTTCGATCCGCGAGGAACTTTCGAAACTCTATTGCGCCGCTACCCCCGAGCGGCGGCCACCGCTGTCCGAAGAGTGTCTTTTTCGGCATCGGCAAGCCTGCGCAGTGGCGGGCGAAGCACCTGCCAGCCCGGATCGCCCAGATCATCGGCAAGCACGCATTTGATCGCCGCCACCACGGGCAGCGAAACCACCGCATCGACCACCGCCGAAAGGGTCGGATTGTCCTCGCCGGTGTCGACGATGTGGCGCATGAATTCCGGGTGAAGATTGGCCATGCCGCTGATCGCACCGGCCGCGCCTTCGCGGATCGCGCGCGCAAGCTGCCTTTCATCCCCGACCAGAACCGGAACAACGTCTGCGCGAAGAAAATTCTCGGTCGAGGCCCAGCTGCCAGAACTGTCCTTGACCGCGCGGATGCGCCCCGGAAAGGCATCCGCCAACCGCCCGATCAGTTCCGCGCTCAGTGTCACCCCGGTCACCTGAGGGATATTGTAGACGACAAATCTTGCCCCCTCGGGGCTGCCGCGCAGAACGCCGCTGTGCCAGTCGAACAAGGCGTCGTCATCGTAATCCGAGAAATAGAACGGCGGCGTCAGCAGGAATTCCGTGACCCCGCTCGCGACGCCCTGTTCGATCTGGTCGACACTGCCCGAAACCGACGAGGCGCAGATGCCAAGGATGATGCGGTCCGCGTCAATTTCCGCCTCGGCAGCGGCCTGCAAGATGCGCGCGCGTTCGGTGGTCCCGACCGAAGCCCCTTCGCCGGTGGTGCCCAGAAACGTGACCGTATCGGTGCCGTTGTTCAGCACGTGTCGGGCAAGATCGGTCATGCGCCGGGTGTCGACTTCGAAATCAGACGAAAACGGCGTCAGAAGCGCCGCCGATAGACCGAATTTTTCCACTGGCCCGCTTTCCCTTTTGTTGTGGTGCGATCTAATGCGCGCGTTCGAACGCCGTCAATCCCTTCGTCCGGGCGCAATGCGTTACGCTGCCCCGGGACATGCCGCCGAGGCTGGAGGGTCCCGGCACGCCGGAAGAACAGATCAAACTGCGAAGGCGCCTGAAATGGCGCGGACCGGTGCGGCTGTCAGTTCCGCAACACGCGGGCGGCACCAACCTTTGCGTTTTGCGTCAGTCAAGCGTCCGGCGAAAGCGAAGCAACGCGATCAGCGCGTATGCGACCACGAAGACGCCAAGAGCAACGATCGGCCCCGATACATTGGCGAAATCCGCGCCCTTCAGCATGATCGCGCGCACCAGCCGCAGGAAATGCGTCAGCGGAAACACTTCGCCCAGGTACTGGGCCCATTGCGGCATGCCCCCGAACGGAAACATGAACCCCGACAAAAGCAGCGAGGGCAGAAAAAAGAAGAAGGTAAGCTGCATCGCCTGAAGCTGGGTGCGTGCGAAAGTCGAGATCGTGTAACCCAGCAGAACCATTGCCAGCACGAACATCAATACACCGACAGTCAGCAACCCGAACGATCCGACGAAAGGCACGCCGAACAGGCTTTTGGCCGCAAAAAGGATCACCAGCACCTGCACTGCCCCGACACCGAAATAGGGCAGCACCTTGCCGAGCATGATCTCGAACGGCGAGGCCGGCATCGCAAGAAGGTTCTCCATTGTCCCGCGCTCCAGCTCGCGGGTCAGCGCGATGGAGGTCATCATGACCATCGTCATCTGCAAAATCACGCCCAGAAGTCCGGGAACGATGTTGTACTGGGTAATGCCTTCGGGGTTGTAACGCCTATGCACGATAACCTGAAGGTTGCCACGCGCGGTCTCGGCGGCCTGTGCCTCGGCATTGCTCTCGTGAAGAAGCGCCCTGGCCGCCACGGTTCCCAGTGTCGAGATTGCCCCCGAAGCGACGGCCGGATCGGTGGCGTCGGCCTCGATCAGGATCCGGGGCGAGTCGCGGCGCTCGACCCGGATGCCGAAATCCGACGGGATGGTCACGACGAATGAAACCGCCCCCCGGGCCAACAGCGCCTCGGCCTCGGTGGCGCTGGCATTGGGATAGGCGAAATTGTAATAGCCGGTCAGTTCCAGCGCGGTGACGATTGCGCGGGTGTAGCGGTCTTGCGTCGGGGCGACCAGCGCCGCGGCAAGGCGTTTGGGATCGGTGTTGATCGCGTAGCCGAACAGCACAAGCAACATCAGCGGTATGCCCAGCATCATGGCAAAGGTCAGCCGGTCACGCCGCATCTGGATGACTTCCTTGTGCAGCATCGCGCGCAGCCGGGCGGGGGAAAACCCGATCCTCATGTCCGGGTGTCCCGGCCGCCGCCGATAAACCGGATGAAGGCGTCTTCAAGGCTGGTCTCGGACAGCGCGACATGGCTGCCGGTGGCTTTCGCCACCGCGTTGACGGCTGCGGTCAGCTTTTCGGCGTCATGACCCACCACATGAAGCTTTACGCCGAACGGTGCGACCTGATCCACATCCGGATGGGCCAGCAACTGCTGCTCGGCCTCGTCGATACGGCCGCCGTCCAGCAGATATGTGGTCAGCCCGGCGCGGACGATCACCTCTTCGACCGTGCCGCTGACAATCAGTTTCCCCAGAGAGATATAGTTGATGCGGTGGCAACGCTCGGCCTCGTCCATGTAATGGGTCGAGACAAGGACAGTCATGCCCTCAAGCGCAAAGTGATGGATTTCCGCCCAGAATTCGCGCCGCGCCTTCGGGTCCACTCCGGCGGTCGGCTCGTCCAGCAGCAAAAGCCGCGGACGGTGCATGACACAGGCCGCAAGGGCAAGCCGTTGCTTCCACCCGCCCGAAAGTGTTCCCGCCAGTTGGTGACGCCGCGCCGTCAGGCCAAGCAGGTCAAGCTGGTCCCGGACGTAGGTCGCGATCGGAGTAAGGCCATAAAGCCCTGCCACAAAACGAAGATTTTCCTCGATCGTCAGGTCTTCGTACAACGAGAAGGTTTGCGTCATGTAGCCGATTTCGCGCTTGATACGTTCGGCGTCCCGGCGGATATCCATGCCAAGAACGGTCCCGTTTCCCTGCTCAGGCGTCAGTAACCCGCACATCACGCGCATGGTGGTGGTCTTGCCAGATCCATTCGGGCCCAGAAACCCGGCAATCTCGCCGCTTTCGACCCGCATCGAGACATTGTCGACCGCAACCCGGTTGCCGAACCGCTTTACCAGGCCCTGAACGTCGATGGCGGGCGCCGTCACGGCGGGCTCACAAGGCGGACGTCGACGATCTGCCCCGGCTTCAACACGGTTGCGTCCGGGGCGGGGCGCGCCTCGATCAGGTAGACAAGCTTTTGGCGGTTCTCCAGCGAATAGATCACGGGCGGCGTGAATTCCGGTTCGTCGGACACATAGGTGACGGTGGCGGATGTTCCCGGCGGGCAGCCGTCGCAGTTGACGTCCAGTTCGACGCCCGGGGCAATCGACGCCACATAGGCCTCTGGCACATAAAGCCGCAACAGAACCGCCCCGTCCGGCAAAAGCGACAGGACCGGGGCCTGCGGACCCGCGATCTCGCCTCCGCGTCGCAATATTTCGAAAACCGTTCCCGGGGACGGCGCAACCAGATCGCGTTTCTCAAGTTGCCAGGCCGCCGCATCCCTGCTTGAGCGTGCCACAGCGACGGCGGCTACGGCTGCCGCGATCTTCTGGGGCCGCGCGGGAAGATGCGCCACCGCAAGATTGGCCTCCATCTCGGCGACGCGCGCCATAGCAACATCAAGCCGGGTTTCGGCATCATCGAATTGCGACTGCGAAACCACCCCCCGTTTCAGCAGGTCATTCAGGCGACTGGCTTCCTTCTCGGCCTCTTTGGCCAGCGCGCGCGCCGAAGCAAGTTCGGCCTCGATCACGCGAATTTCCGCGTCGCGCCGGGCTTCTCGCAGGTCTGCAAGCTCGCTTTCGGCACTTGCCAGCGCGGCCTCGGCCTGCGCCAGGGCGATTTCTGCATCGCGTCGTTCCATATGGGCCAGCACCGCGCCGGCCTCGACCTTCGCGCCACGGCGCACCACCACATCCTGCACCTGCGCGACCGTGACCGGCGCCATGAGCAGGAACTCGCCCTCGACATATCCGGTTGCAAAGGGCACGGGCGCTTGACAGGCAAAAAAGAAGCCCGCGATCAGGGGAATGCCACAGATGAATCCGACCACCGGCTTGTCCTTTCGAAACGCGAACAAAACAAAAGGCCCAGGCGCAGGCAACCGACCTGGTTAAATGACTGTTCAGCTACCCATAACATGCCTTCGGCGTCGGTGCGAACCGGGCAAAGCCATGATCCATGTAAATTCGCGACAGACCCGGACGCGACATTGCGCGCTCCGTTCGGTGGGGGTTGCGCTATTGGCATCCGGTGCCCGGATGATTCAGCTTTTCACCCAGTTCCACGCCTCTTCCAGTGCCTCGGCCTGGAAAATCCGGACCTCTCCCTTTAGAAGAAACGCGCTCATCCGGACACACCAGACGACCCACTGTGGGGCCCCGACAAGCGCCAGCCGCTCAAAATCGCTGGCGTGCCGGAAACCCAGTTCGGCATCCTGCCAGGCCGCCGACATGTCCCAGCCCCGGAAATCCGGGTCGGCATAAAACAGCATCCGAAGCTTGCCGTGCTTGCGGAACAGGTCCTCAAGTCTGGGCAGAAGCTCGGTATAATCCTTCTCGTGAAGCGTGCCGGTGACATGAAGACCGACGACATTCTCGCGGCTTTCTTTCATGATTTCCATCATGGCCCTGATCCTTCTAGCCCAGTTTGGTCAGCCATTTTTCGATCGTGTCCTTCAGGCCATCGGCCTCTTCCTGAAAGCCGGTGCGCAGCGCCGACCATTGGTCCGCGCCCTTGTCTTTGGCCGCTTCGATACGTTTGGCAAGATCGTCGTGGCGCACGCGCAACTGGCTAAGCTCGGCAAGCGCCTTCACCTTGTCCGCCATCTCGCAGTTTTCGAACCTGGCCTTGGCGCGCACGATCTCATGGTCGATCTCGTTCAGCTTTTGTCCGAGATGTTCGATATAGTCGGTCATTTCCATTCCTCCTGAACAATTGTCGCCCGTCCGGGATCACAGCCCCCGCTTCGCCATCGCAACGGCTTTCGCCATCTTCGCCCGCCGACCGGTCTTTCGGCCTGTTCAGAACGCGGGTTCCCGGTTCGGCTGCCGTTTGATCTTCGGCCCGGAAATTCGGGGCTCCACGGAAGGTCGGTGTCCCGGATTTCGGGCTTTGCCAGCCCGGGATGTGGCGGTCGCCTGATCATGCCTGTCTGGGTTGTCTCGGATAGATATAAGTATCCCACATCCGGAACCCAAGGTTGTTGACCTGTGTCAACATCCCTTCCGATCCGAGACCACAAGCCTGTAAGGCGGGGGCCACAGGCATCGCGGCAGTCCGCGGAAACGCTGTCCTGCGGGATCGGTGCCAGACCCGATCCAACCAGTGGCCGGGCTTTTAGTCCGGCACGTCCAGCGCCTGCTGCAGGATTGCGTCGGACGTCAGCGGCAGCCGCCTTATGCGAAGGCCCGAGGCAGCATGAACCGCATTCGCGATCGCCGCGATCGTGGGCGGCGGCGCGGCCTCGCCCGCACCCACCGAGGCGGCATCGGGCTGGTTCAGGATGATGGTCTCGATAGGTGGCACATTGTCAAAGCGGATCACCGGATAACTGTCCCAGTCGCGCGACAGGATCCCGCCGCGATCCCAGTCGGTTCTTTCATACAGCGCCCAGCTTGCCCCTTGCAGAAAACCGCCCTCCAGTTGCGCCGTCAGCCCGTCCAGATCAATCACCCGACCGGCGTCGGCCACGATAACCGCTTGTTCCAGCTGGATTTCGGCCCGGTCGTCAAGCGTCAGGTCAACGCAGACGGCGACGCGGGTCATCGAATTCTTGTACTGCGCATAGGCGACGCCGCGCCCGCCACCCGGCCCCGGGGGATGCAAAACCGAAATCTCTGTCGCCAATCGGGTCAGCACCGCCCTGGCGCGCGCGTCGCGCAAATGCGCAAGGCGAAATTCCAGCGGGTCACGCCCCGCCTTGTGCGCCAATTCGTCGATAAAGCTTTCCAGCGCGAAGATGTTCGCAGCCGCGCCAAGACAGCGCAGGGCAGATGTCCGGTGCGGCAGATCGCCGATCAAATTCTTGACCAGCCGTTTGACCGGAATGTCATAGACCGGGTCCAGATTGCGATGCATTCCACCGTGCCGGTTCATGTTCGGCGAAGGCGGCAACGGTGCGATTGCGTCTGCACGCAGATGGTTGGCCAAAAGCTTTCGCGGCCCGGCCCGGTCCGCTCCCGGACGCGGGCGACCGCGATGCGTGCCGCTGATCGCCTCGGCAGAGATCGCGTTAATGTTACCGGACGTGCCCAGCGTCGCCGCCAGTTCGACCGCCATCGCGGTACCGACCGGTTCCCAGCAATGTTCCTGTTCCCGGGTCCATTTCAGAAGGATCGGCACGCCGGGGATCGCCATCGCGACGATCGCCGCCTCGAAAGCGGCATCGTCCGCCCCGTTGTGACCATAGCACCCCGAGCCTGGAACATGGGTCAGTTCAACCCGGGCGCTGTCAAGGCCAAGGCTTTCGGCAATGCTGGTGCGCAGCGGATAGATGCCCTGGCTATGTGTCTTGATCGAAAGCCTGCCGCCCGCCCATGTCGCCATCGCGGCGGACGGCGCCAAAGCACCGTGCAGGGTGAATGGCCGTTCGTAGCGGGCCGAATGATCCGGCGCCTTCAGTGGCGGCGCAATCCCGGCGCTCGTGCTGGGCTTGCTGTCGATAACGGTCAGGCGGGTGGCATTCGCGGTCTTCAGCACGGCGAAAACGTCGATTTCAGGCAAGCCGCCATTGTCGGACCAGTCACACGCACCGGCAAATTGCCGGGCCGCGGTCACCACCTTCCATTCGGCCGGGCCGGCAATCGCAATGAAACTTCCGTCGCGAATGACGCTCAGCCCGGCATCGTGCAGCTTTTCGGCACGATCATTCGCAAAGCGTTTCAGGCGCGCATTGGCATGGGGCGGCCGTACAACGCGGGCATGCAGCATTCCGGGCGCGTCCAGATCGTGAACAAAGACATAGCGACCGGCGATCATGTCGCGCAGACCACGCATTTGGGGGCGCTGCGCCACCGCATCGGGCGGCCCTGTCGGAACGCCCGGGTCGACCCGCAGAGATTGGTCGATGCGCGCGATCATATCGATGATCGCAATTGGTTGATTCGTGCCCGGCCCGCTCAGGACTCCGTCAGACAGGGCCCAGTCAGAGACCTCGCCG
>JAJDOB010000278.1 GCA_022340385.1 Rhodobacter sp. | reverse complement strand
CAAGGACGCGGTCGACGTGGTCGATTTCCGTCAGGAATGCCGCGCCTTCGCCCGTGGCTGGATCGACATCCAGCGCGAGGAATTCAAGCGTCTGGGCGTCACCGGCAATTGGGACGATCCCTATCTGACAATGGACTTCCATGCCGAACGTGTGATCGCCGAGGAATTCCAGAAGTTCCTGATGAACGGGACGTTGTATCAGGGCTCCAAGCCGGTGATGTGGTCGCCCATCGAGCAGACCGCGCTCGCCGAGGCCGAGGTGGAATATCACGACAAGGAAAGCTTCACCGTTTGGGTGAAGTTCCGCGTAGTCTCGGCCGACACAAACCTGCCTCCGGATGAATTCCACCCAGAATTCGACGAAAACATCAAACGATCTGACGATCCAAACGACATATCTGATCTTGTCGTTCCGCCTGCCAGTTTAGTCGGGACATCTGTCGTCGTCTGGACCACCACCCCATGGACGATACCGTCTAATAAGGCCGTCGTTTTTGGCCCAAGTATTGACTACAGCCTCTATGAGATCACCGATACACCTGGAGAATGCTGGGTCGCCAAGGGCGACAAATTCATTATTGCGTCGAAAATGGCTGATGAAGTCATGAGGCGCGCGAGGCTTTCGACGGATCAGTACAAGCGCCTCCGCCATGTCAGCCGCGAAGAATTGGAAGCTGTGAACATTCTGCACCCCCTCGCCGGGGCCGAAGGCAGTCAGGGCGAATGGGACGACCCCCGCGACTTCCGCGCAGCCGACTTCGTCACTGACGAGGAAGGCACCGGCTTCGTCCATTGCGCCCCTTCGCACGGGATGGAGGAATACGAGCTTTACCGCGACCTCGGCATGCTCAATCAGGTGATCACCTACAATGTCGAAGATGACGGCAAGTTCCGCGACGATCTGCCGTTCTTCGGGGGCAAATACATCCTGTCCCGTAAGGGTGGCGAGGGAGACGCCAACAAGGCGGTGATCGACAAGCTGATCGACGTCGGCGGACTGCTGGCGCGCGGCAAGATCAAGCACAGCTATCCGCACAGTTGGCGTTCCAAGGCACCAGTTATCTACCGCAACACCCCGCAATGGTTTGCGGCCATCGACCAGAATGTCGGCGACGGGCAGGACCAGCACGGAAAGACGATCCGCCAGCGCGCCCTGACCAGCATCGACGAGTTGGTGACGTGGACCCCGCGCACGGGCCGCAATCGCCTGCACTCGATGATCGAGGCGCGGCCGGATTGGGTTCTGTCGCGCCAGCGCGCCTGGGGCGTGCCGCTGACCTGCTTCGTCAAGCGTGGCGCAAAACCGGACGATCCCGACTTTCTGCTGCGCGATCCTGCCGTCAACGCCCGGATTCTTGACGCATTCGAACAAGAGGGCGCGGACGCCTGGTACAAGGACGGGGCCAAGGAGCGGTTTCTTGGCAACGAGCATGACGCCGATGCCTACGATCAGGTCACCGACATTCTGGACGTCTGGTTCGACTCCGGCTCGACCCATGCTTTCGTGCTGCGCGACCGGGCGGACGGGGCGAAGGACGGCATCGCCGACCTCTACCTTGAGGGCACAGACCAGCATCGCGGCTGGTTCCATTCCTCGCTTTTGCAGGCCTGCGGCACGCTGGGGCGCGCGCCTTACAAGGGCGTACTGACCCACGGCTTCACGCTGGACGAAAAGGGCGTGAAGATGTCCAAGTCGCTGGGCAACATCATCGCCCCGGCGGAAGTGGTCAAGCAATACGGTGCCGACATCCTGCGGCTTTGGGTGGCGCAGGTCGATTTCACCAATGACCAGCGCATCGGTCCCGAGATCCTGAAAGGCGTCGCCGACAGCTATCGCCGGCTGCGCAACACCCTGCGGTTCATGCTGGGCAACCTCGCCGAGTTTTCCGAAGCCGACCGGGTGAAACCCGCCGACATGCCGGAACTGGAACGCTGGGTGCTGCACCGGCTTGCCGAACTGGATCACAAGGTGCGCAGCGGCTATGCGGCATATGATTTTCAGGGCGTGTTTCAGGCGATCTTCAACTTTGCCACCATCGACCTGAGCTCGTTCTATTTCGACATCCGCAAGGACGCCCTGTACTGCGACGGGCCGTCCAACCGCCGCAACGCGGCGCGCAGCGTTCTGGATATCCTGTTCCACCGGCTGACCACCTGGCTTGCGCCGATCCTGGTGTTCACGATGGAAGAAGTCTGGCTGGAACGGTTTCCCGGCGATGACAGTTCGGTGCATCTGACCGACATGCCCGACACGCCCGCCGACTGGCTGGACGAACCGCTGGCCGCGAAATGGACCGCCGTCCGCCGTGCCCGACGGGTGGTGACGGCGGCCCTGGAAATCCAGCGCCAGGACAAGGTGATCGGTGCCTCGCTGGAGGCCGCCCCGGTTGTGCACATCCGCGATGCCGACACACTGGCGGCAGTGAAATCGGTGGATTTCGACGATATCTGCATCACCTCGGACATCGTGCTGACCGCGGATCCGTTGCCGCAGGAGGCCTTCCGTCTGCCCGAAGCCGAAGGCATCGGCGTGGTGTTCGAAACCGCAGATGGCGAGAAATGCCAGCGCTGCTGGAAAATCCTGCCCGATGTCGGCACGCATGGCCATCCGGGTGTCTGTGGACGCTGCGACGATGCCTTGGGCTGACAACCGCGGCGCGGGTCAATCCGGCCGGAAACCGGGGTTTGCCGCCCGGGCATTTCCGGGGACGGACGAGGCCCTGAAGACGCTTTTGGGTGCGATGTGCTAGGGCGCATCCCCTCGTCGCGACGCCGGCCGGGATGACCCTCGGCGTCTTCCTTGCCGTGCTTGGGGCGGCCCTGCTGCACGCGGCCTGGAACGCGCTGATCAAACAGGGCGGCGACAAGCTTTCCTCGGTGCTGGTGATGACGCTGGTGCAGGGCAGCCTGGGCGCGGTTCTGGCGACGACGATGCCCTGGCCGGCGGCCGAAGTCTGGCCCTGGCTGATCGCTTCGGGCCTATTGCATGCGGCCTACAAGCTGTTCCTGCTGAACGCCTATGAACATGGCGATCTCAGCCGGGTTTACCCGCTGGCCCGTGGCACGGCGCCGTTTCTGGTGTTGCTGGCCGGGGCGCTGCTGTTGTCGGACACCCTGAAAACACTGGAGATCGTGGGCGTCGTGGTTCTGGTCGGGGGCATTCTGACCATGGCGCATGGCGTGTTCGGATCCGGTGAATCGCGCCGGATGCTGCCCTTTGCACTGGGCTCGGCGCTGGCGACGGCGGGCTATTCGCTGGTCGATGGGCTGGGCGCGCGGATATCGGGCGACGCGGCGATGTATGTCGCCTGGCTGTTCGCGCTGGATCTGGCGATTCTGTTCCCTGCCACCTGTCTGATCTACCGGCGGATGCCGCTGCCGCGCACCGCGCGGGGCTGGGTGCGCGGAAGCACGGCGGCGCTGGCGTCCTACGGCGCCTATGCCGTGGCGGTCTGGGCGATGACGGTCGCGCCGATAGCACTGGTCACCGCCCTGCGCGAAACGTCGATCCTGTTTGCCGTCCTGATCGGCTGGCTGGCGTTCGGCGAACGCATGAGCCGGGGCAAGGCGGCGGCGGCGGGTCTGATCCTGCTGGGCGTGGCGCTGACCCGGCTTTGAGCAGGCGGAAAGACACCGGATTGCACCGGCGCCCGTCCGCGGTATGCTTGGTCATGCCTGAAACGCCGCAGAACCGCCAAACGTCGATATCCATCGACAGCCCGGTCGGGCCGTTGACCATCTGGGGCGACGGGCAGGCGATCACCCGCCTTGACTGGACCCGCAGGCCGGCGGGCCCGCCTGACGCACTGCTGGCCGAGGCGGCGCGTCAGGTGCAGGGCTATTTCGACGGATCGCGCCGCGATTTCGACCTTCCGCTGGCGCCCGAAGGGTCGGAATTCCAGATCGCGGTCTGCAAGGCGATGTCGGAAATCCCGTTTGGCCAGACCCGGACATATGGCGATATCGCACGCGAACTCGGCGCGCCGGCGCAGGCCGTCGGGCAGGCCTGCGGCGGCAATCCGATACCGGTGATCATCCCATGTCACCGGGTGCTGGCCGCCAGCGGTCTGGGCGGATTTTCCGGCGCCGGCGGGATCGAGGCAAAGGTCGCGCTGCTGAAACACGAGGGCGCCGCGTCGCTTCTGATCTGACGGGACCGGATGTTTGCCCGCCCCGATGGGCGGTCACGCTATGGTATTTCGACTTAAGTTTGAATCGTTTATTCGCCGCCTCTCGCTACGGTCGAACGGGCAAAACGATATGCGGAGTTTCGACATAAAGTCGAAACGCTTTACTTCGCGTTCTCGGGGAATATCTGTTGAACGATCCCGGCGAAGGCCAGGTAAAGCGAGGTCAGGATCAGTCCCCAGTGCGCCCAGCTTTGCGGGTCGAAATCGACCCAGGCCGCCCAGCCGGCAAAGAAGGTCCAGCCCAGGGCAACCGGCAGCGACAGCCAGCGCCAGCGGTCGGTGCGCACCGGATGCACGAATTTCAGCGGCATGAACATCGCCGCCGCCAGCACGACCACGATGAACAGAATGGCCCAGAAATTCGGTTTCAGCGCGAACATCACGATCACCACCATATTCCAGCAGGCCGGAAAGCCGGAAAATGAAAAATCCTTTGTTTTCATGCGGGTGTCGGCCATGTACATGGCGCTGGCAAAGGTGATGACGATGATCACCACCCAGCCTGTCCACCCCGGCAGCAGATCGGGATGCTTGAACAGCGCATAGGCCGGGATGAAAATATAGGTCAGGTAGTCGACGATCATGTCCATGATCACGCCGTCATATTGCGGCGCGTGGGTGTGGACGTCGTATTTGCGCGCCAGCGGTCCGTCTATGCCATCGACCACGAAAGCCACGACCAGCCAGACATACATCAGCCCCCATTTCTCGTCGACCGCCGCCAGCAGCGCCAGCATCGCGAAAACGGCGCCCGTGGCGGTCAGCAGGTGAACAGAGAGGGCCTTCAGGCGAAGTGTCATGGCGATGTCATGGACGAAAACCCGGATCGGCGCAAATGGAATGCGGACGGTTCTGGGTGGAGAAAGACCAAGTGTGCTTTTCCTGATGCTGCGCCCCGGGTGGGCCATTTTGCCGGTCCAAGCGGGGACATCCGGGCGCCGGCGCGGCGCCGTTTCTCAGCCGGCTTTCGGATGGGTCTTGTCATAGACTTCCATCAGCCGCGCGGTATCGACGGCTGTATAGGCCTGCGTGGTCGACAGCGAGGAATGCCCCAGCAATTCCTGAATCGCGCGCAGATCGCCCCCGGCGGCCAGCAGATGCGTGGCAAAGGAATGGCGCATCGCGTGCGGTGTCGCGGTGGCCGGCAGGCCCAGCTGCATGCGCGCACCCTGCATTGCCCGCTGTATCTGACGCGGGTTCACCGCACCGCCGCGCACGCCGCGAAACAGCGGTGACGCGGGTTCCACCGGGAACGGGCAAAGCCGGACATAGGCCGACACCGCATCCCGCGCCGCGCCGATCACCGGCACCACACGTTCCTTGCCGCCCTTGCCGGTGATACGCAGAACCTCTGGCAGCGGCACTTCGGCGCCGGTCAGGCCCAGTGCCTCTGATATCCGCAATCCGCAGCCGTAAAGCAGTGTGACGATCGCCGCGTCACGCGCCGCGACCCATCCTTTCAGCGATTGCAGTTCGACCGTGTCGATCATCGCCCGCGCGGCGTCCTCGCTGAGCGGGCGGGGCAGTTTCTTCTGAAACTTGGGGCTGCGGGTGGCAAGGATCGCGGTCGGTTCGAAATTTTCGCGCTCTCCCAGCCAGGCGGCGAAGGTCTTGACCGCCGACAACGCCCGCGCCAGCGACCGGGCAGAGACGCCCCGGCCACGTTCGAAGGCCATCCAGGCGCGCATGTCGCTGACCCCGACCCGGGTGATCGGCGCGATGCCGGCCGCATCGCCGAAATGCCCGGTCAGAAAGGCCAGATAGCCCAGCACGTCGCGCTGATAGGCGATCAGCGTGTTGTCGGCCGCGCCGTCCAGCGCCTTGATCGCGGAAAGCCAGCCCTGAACGGCGTCGCGCAGGGCCGGGGAAATCGAGAATGTAGCCGTGGCAGCGTGATCGGCGCTCACGATAACCAGCGGCGCATGGCGCGCTCGAACACACCGGCGAAGAACGTCAGCAAATCCGTGCCATGCGTCGGCTTGAACTGATGCGGGTCTTCCGATCCGAAGACCAGCATGCCCGGCAACCGCCCCTGGCCCAGGTCGAGGCGCAGACAGGCCTCTGAGCGGATCCAGTCGGTCGCCTCGCCATAGATGATTTCGCAATCCGGCTGCGCCTGGCGCAAAGTGACCTGGCGCACGGGTATGTTGCGCCCCTGAGTCAGGTAGTTGTCGATGAAACCCGGTTCGGCCACGGTCAGCACCTCGCTGAGGCGCTGCAGCGCCGGATCGTCGGGGCTGACCGCGC
This sequence comes from Rhodobacter sp., assembly GCA_022340385.1. GTDB lineage: Bacteria > Pseudomonadota > Alphaproteobacteria > Rhodobacterales > Rhodobacteraceae > CALGTJ01. The sequence goes on along the minus strand of JAJDOB010000278.1, from coordinate 26,574 downwards.
TTTCCAGCACCAGTTGCAGGGCATCGACGCGCAGGATCTCGGCAATCTCGGAACCGAGATCGCTGAGAAAGTCGTCGAATTCCTCGGGGTCCAGCATCCGCAGCACCGCACGGTGAATCTGGTTGGTGCCCGCCAGATTCTCATAGGCGGCGGCGATGACGTTGCGGTGGGTTTCCTCCAGCCGGTCCAGCCGCGCCTCCAGCCGGTCCATCGCGATTCCGCGCAGATCCACGATATTGCCGCCCATGACCTTTTCGTTGGCGGCGATCAACGCCCCCATCAGATCACGGTCTTCCAGAATGACCTCTGGCTCGGAAAGGATAATGTCCCGCAGATCATCGCTGATCGCGGCAGTTTTGCTGCCCATGCTTGCCTCGTCTTTTTTATCGTTGCCGAGACCCATAGCAGGATCCCGGAGATTTTTCTGATCTGTTTTTGCCCAATCTTTCGGGAACCCGTCCAGACCTTTGTCGGTAAGTACGTGATTTACCGTGGATTTGGTCGGGTTCGGTGGCGCAGTTGCCACATCTGCACCGATCGGTGCGCCCCGGTTCATGTGATTGACGGCCCGGACCGGGGTGGCAAAAGGGGCGCGATGCCGCCGGTCACGCAAGGCGCGGCCGGTCCCGTAAATGCGCCCGCATCTGCGGCAACGGCGAAGAATCTCATCGGGCGGCATCCTGTTGGCTGGCGTTTGGTGGCGCCTGTCTGATACCTCATGGGGCGGCGGCAGGCGCAAAGCCCCGGTAGCAGGAGGCCGATATGGAATTGACGGTTTGGCTGGCCCTGATGCGGCGAACCGCGGGGTGAATGCCGCCATCGAACATGGCGCGATACCGCGCGACGCGGCGCAAAGCCTTTCGCAAGGCTTTGGCAGGTCAGGGTTTTCCGGGAAATCCGGCGCGCCGACCGGGGGCTGTGCATGAAAACCGGGTCATTCTTTGACGAAGGCGCGCTGATCGGTGTGCTTACCACGCAGCCGCTGGACCGGCTGCTGGATTACAAGGCCCCCGAAGGCGGTTGCCTTGCCGGTGCCTTCGTCGAGGTGCCGCTGGGTCCGCGCAAGGTGCTGGGCGTGGTCTGGGGGCCGGGGCAGGGTGATTACGCCATCGCCAGGGTCCGTTCCGTGATCCGCGTGCTTGACGCGGTGCCGATGCGCGAGGAAATGCAGGAATTCCTGACCCGCGCTGCCGAATACACGCTGACCCCGATGCCCGCGATGCTGCGGCTTGCCACCCGGTCGCCCGGGCTTGGCGACCCGCCCTCGATGCGGCGCATCTACCGGCTGGGCAGCGGCGCCCCGGATCGCGAGACCGAGGCGCGCCGACGGGTCATCGCGACGCTGTCGGAATACGGCGGGCTGGCCTTTACCCTGCGCGAACTGGCGGAAATGGCCGGGGTGTCGGCCTCTGTCATCAAGGGTCTGGTCAAACAGGGCGTCGTGCGCGAAGAGGACAGCCCGCGCGATCTGCCCTATCCGCGGCTTGACCCAACCCTGCGGGGGCTGGACCTGGCCGAAGATCAGGCCGCCGCCGCCGAAACCCTGCGTGCCGGGGCCCGCGCGCAAACCTATTCCACCACCCTGCTGAAGGGCGTCACCGGGTCCGGCAAGACCGAAGTGTATCTCGAAGCCGTGGCCGAATGCCTGACGCAGGGCCGTCAGGCACTGGTGCTGCTGCCAGAGATCGCGCTGACGTCAGAGTTTCTGAAACGGGTCGAAGCGCGGTTTGGCGCGATGCCCGCCGAATGGCATTCCGGCGTCACCATGACCGAACGCCGCCGCGCTTGGCGCATGGTGGGCGAGGGCGGCGCGCAACTGGTCGTCGGCGCGCGCTCGGCCCTGTTTCTGCCGTTCCGCGACCTTGGTCTGATCGTCGTCGACGAGGAACATGACACCAGCTACAAACAGGAAGACGGCGTGCTGTACAGTGCGCGCGACATGACGGTGCTGCGGGCCTCGATCTGCGGCGCGCAGGTGGTGCTGGCCTCGGCCACGCCCAGCCTGGAAAGCTGGGCCAATGTCGAGGCGGGCAAATATGCCAAGCTGGATCTGACCTCGCGGTTCGGGGCCGCCGAGCTGCCGGAAATGCGCGCCATCGACATGCGAGTCGAGGATTTGCCCGGCAGCCGCTGGATCTCTCCGACATTGCAGAAGGCGGTCGGCCAACGCCTTGAACGCAAAGAGCAATCCTTGCTGTTTCTCAATCGGCGCGGATACGCCCCGGTCACGATCTGCCGCGCCTGCGGCCACCAGATCGGATGCGAACATTGCGATGCGCGCATGGTCGAACACCGGTTCCTGAAACGGCTGGTGTGCCATCAGTGCGGCGAAACCAGACCGATGCCGGACAAATGCCCGAACTGCGAGGCAGAGGACCGCCTTGCCCCGGTCGGTCCCGGTGTCGAGCGTCTGTCGGAAGAGGCCACCGCGTTGTTCCCGGACGCCCGCATCGCAGTGCTGTCGTCGGACCTTTTCGGCTCTGCCCGCGCGATGAAGGCGCAGATAGAGGCGATCGCGGGCGGGCAGGCCGACATCATCATCGGCACGCAACTGGTTGCAAAGGGGCACAACTTTCCGCTGCTCACGCTGGTTGGTGTGATCGACGCCGACCTTGGCCTGCAGGGATCCGACCTGCGCGCGGCAGAGCGCACGTTCCAGCTGATGCGCCAGGTTGCGGGGCGCGCCGGGCGCACCGAATTGCGCGGGCAGGCGCTGTTACAGACCTATCAGCCCGAACATGCGGTGATCCGCGCGATCCTGTCGGGCGACGAAGAAGGCTTCTGGCGCGCCGAAGCGGCAGAGCGCCGGCAGGCGGGCGTGCCGCCCTATGGACGCCTTGCCGGGATCGTCCTTTCCTCTCCGGATGTGCAGGCGGTGTTCGATATCGGCGGCGTGCTGGCGCGCAACGACGCGCCGCTGCGCCGGATCGGTGCACAGGTCTACGGGCCCGCACCGGCACCGATTGCGCGCATCCGGGGTCGCCACCGGGTGCGCCTGCTGGTCAAGGCGGCCAAGACCGCGCCGCTGCAGGCCGCGCTCAGCCAGTGGGTGGCGCAGGTCAAGCTGCCCAGCAACCTGCGCCTGTCGATCGACATCGACCCGCAGAGTTTCTATTGACGCAGGTATTCCAGGAATTTCTGGTGGTTCTGGTCGTTGATCGCACCCTGCTGTCTGCCCCAGTCCAACCGCTGTTGACCCCAGTTATGGATTTCCTGCATCCGTTCGGCATGGGTCGATCCGTCGTAACCGGGCTGCTGCGCCGCGAACTGACCCTGATTGACGGCCTGCTGCGTCGCGTAATAATCCTGCTCTAGCTGGTTGTAGGCCTGTTGATAGAACTGGCAGGCCTGCTGGTTTCCGGCGGTCTGGCATTCGTACCCGGCGTTCAGCATCTGCCCGCCAAGCTGCTGCACATATTGCATCGCCTGACAGCCCTGAGGATTGCCCTGCTGGCAGACGCCGCCGTAGACCTGAACCATTTCGTTCAGCGCCTGAACAACGGCCGGATCCGCCGTCTGCAACCAGTGATCCGCCGTTGCCACGCCGCTCAGGCAGATTGAAATTGCCACCGAGGCAGTCAGGTGTTTCAGTCCCATTATCCCCTCCGAAAAAAGACTCATTGATGCTCTGCACGTCGGCAAAGCGTTGCACGAATCAGGGCGCTTTTCAAACTCGGCGTCGCTTGCCGGGCGTCCCTGTCCATGCAAGGTTGCACCCCGACGCACCGTTCAACCAGGAGGCCGATTTCATGCGCGTGATCATCATTGGCGCCGGACCTTCGGGGCTGGCCTGTGCGGCCTGCCTGTCGCGCACCGGCATTCAGCCAGAGATTCTGGAACGGGCCGATTGCGTCGGCTCTGCCTGGCACAATCATTATGACCGGTTGCATCTGCACACGTCGCGCGGCCGGTCCGGCCTGCCCTTCAGGGCGATGCCCAAACGCTATGGCCGCTATGCGTCGCGTCTGCAAATGGTCGAGTACCTTGAGGATTATGCGCGCGCCTTCGACCTGAAGCCGCAATTCGGCGCGGCTGTCGAAACGGTGCGCCCATCCGGCACCGGCTGGCGGGTCGCCCACAGCGGCGGGTCGTCCGACGCCGATGCCGTGATCTTCGCGACCGGGCTGAATGGCACGCCGCATCGCCCCGCCTTTCCCGGTCAGGCCAGCTTTCCCGGGCCCGTCCTGCACACCAGCGAATACCGAACCAGCAAGCCGTTTCTGGACGGTCATACCCTTGTCATCGGGTTCGGAAACTCGGGCGGCGATATCGCGCTTGATCTGGCCGAGGCGGGGGCAAGGGTGACCCTGTCCGTGCGCGGCCCGGTCAACATCCTGCCGCACGAGGTGTTCGGGCTGCCCGTCACCTCGCTTGGCGGGTTGCGCAAGATCCTGCCCTATACCTTGGCCGACGCCCTATTCGCGCCGATCGTGCGCGCCCATATCGGTCGTCCGCGGGATTACGGGCTTCAGGAGCCGGAAAAGGGCCCCGCCGCCCAGGTGATCGAGGATGGCCGCATCCCGCTGATCGACATCGGCGCGCTGGCGGCGATCCGGGCCGGGCGCATCGCCACCCGGCGCGGCATCCGGGGGATCGACGGCGCACAGGTCACCTTCGCCGACGACACCACCGCATCCTTTGACGCCATCATTCTCGCCACCGGCTATCGCGTGAACCTTGCCGCCATGTTGCCCGAAACGCCCGAGGCGCTGGATGACAAGGGCCACCCGAAACTGTGCGGCGCGCCGGGCAGCGTGCCGGGGCTGTTCTTCTGTTCCTACAAGGCCTCGCCCGATGGTCAGCTCAATCAGTCGGGGATCGAGGCCCGCGCCATCGCCAGGGCGATTTCCAACGGCTGACCGGGTCTTGTGCGCAAGACCTATCAATCCGCGATTCCGGCCTCCGCGCCATCCACTGGCCCGCCTTTCGACCTGGCCGCCCCCCGCGCCCCGGCGGCGCGTCGAAGACGCGGCGCAATCCCTGCCATCCACGCCCGCACCGTCGATGTTTTTCGCCTCGCCTTTGCCCCCGCACGAGTCTAGTCATTTCCAATGACCAGCAACGTGACCCTTCAGGAAGCAAATGCGCGGCCGTTCTGGCGGCGGCCCGTCATGCTGCTGTTCCTTATGGCGGCGGCCTCGCCGATCACCTTTTCCACCTGGTCGGCGCTGCTGAACAACTTCGTGATCGAGTCTGCGGGCTTTACCGGTGTCGAAATCGGCTGGCTGCATACGGTGCGCGAAATCCCCGGTTTCCTTGCGGTTGGCGTGATTGCCATCATCATCTTCATGCGCGAACAGGTGCTGGGGATCGTCTCGTTGCTGATGCTGGGCCTCGCCAGCGCCGTCACCGCCTGGTTTCCCAGCTTTACCGGGCTGCTGACGGTGACGATGATCTCGTCCATCGGGTTTCACTACTTCGAGACCGTCAACCAGTCGCTGCAACTGCAATGGATCGACAGGAAGCGGGCCCCGCAGACGCTGGGCTGGATCGTCGGTATCGGATCGGGGGCATCGCTGCTGGCCTATGGCCTGCTGGTGATCACCTGGAAGCCGCTCGGCCTCAGCTACAATTTCGTCTACCTCGCGTCCGGCGGCACCACGGCGGCCATCGCGCTGTTGTGCTTCTTTGCCTATCCCCAGTTCGAGGCACCGCATCCGCAACTGAAATCCTTCGTGCTGCGCCGCCGCTACTGGCTTTATTACGCGCTGCAATTCATGTCGGGGGCGCGGCGGCAGATCTTCATCGTCTTTGCCGCCTTCATGATGGTCGAACGCTTTGGCTTTGAAGTGCACGAACTGACCGCGCTTTTCCTGATCAACTATCTGGCCAACATGATCTTTGCGCCTGTCATGGGCCGTGCCGTGGCACGCTGGGGCGAACGCTGGGCGCTGACGTTCGAATATGTCGGGCTGATCACCGTGTTCCTGGCCTATGGTGGAATCTACTATTTCAGTTGGGGCGTGGTGCTGGCGGCGATCCTTTACGTGATCGATCACATGTTCTTTGCGCTGGCCTTCGCGCTGAAGACCTATTTCCAGAAGATCGCGGACCCGCAGGATATCGCCCCCACCGCCGCCGTCGCCTTCACCATCAACCACATCGCCGCCGTGGTGCTGCCCGCGCTGCTGGGCTATCTGTGGATCGTGTCGCCGGGCGGCGTGTTCGTGCTGGCGGCGTGCATGGCCGCCACCTCGCTGGGGCTGGCGATGATGATCCCGCGCCACCCCTCGCCCGGGCACGAGACGGTCTTTGCGCCGCTCGGCGCCGCCCCGGCGGAATGAGCGGGATTTGCAAGATCATGGCTTCGGGCGCGTGGTACGACTGCCTGACCCCGGAACTGGAAGAGTTGCGCAAGGCCGCCCGCCGCGCGGTGCATCAGCACACGACCATGCCGCCCGATCAGCGCGGTGCCTGTGCGCCGCTGCTTGCCGGCCTGTTTGCCGGGATCAGCCCGACGGCCTTTGTCGAGGCGCCGTTTCATTGCTCTTACAGCTTCAACATCACGCTGGGCGCTGCGGTATATCTGAACGCCGGGTGCGTCATCCTTGACAGCGCGGCGGTCACCATCGGCGCGCATTCGATGCTGGGGCCCGGTGTGCACATCTACTGCGCCGATCACCACCGCGACCCGGCGCGTCGCCGGCAGGGGACCGAGCGGGCGCTGCCGGTCAGTATCGGCGCCGACGTCTGGATCGGCGGCGGCGCGATCCTGTTGCCCGGCGTCACCATCGGCGATGGCGCGATCATCGCGGCCGGGGCGGTGGTCGGCCGCGACGTCGCTGCGAATGCGCGGGTTGCGGGCGTGCCTGCAAGGGCGATATAGCCCGCGCGACCGCGCAACGCCCCAGTCACGGAGACCGCAATGCCCACATTCACCGCCCTGACCACCCTGAGCGGGCGCGAAAACGCCGAGGCGCTGGGCGAAGCCATGGAACGGCTTGATCCGGCACCGACCGGCGTCGGTGTGTTCGAGGTCGAGGACGGATCCGGCCTGTGGGAAGTTGGCGGCTACTTTGTCGATGCGCCCGATGCGACCGGGCTGGCGCTGATGGCGGCGGCGTTCGATGCACGGCCATTCGTGGTGTCGGAATTGCCGGAAACCGACTGGGTGGCAAAGGTGCGCCGCGAACTGGCCCCGGTCGAGGCCGGCCGGTTCTTTGTCTACGGCAGCCACGATGCAGACCGGGTGCCGCCCGGCAAGATCGCGCTGCTGATCGAGGCCGCGATGGCCTTTGGCACCGGGCATCACGGCACCACGCTGGGCTGCCTGCGCGCGCTTGACCGTCTGGTCGACGCGGGCGAGACGCCGGGCTCGGTGCTTGATCTTGGCTGTGGCACGGCGGTGCTGGCGATGGCTGCGGCACATGTCTGGCCACTGACGCCGCTGGCCAGCGATATCGACCGGGTCGCCATCGAAGTGGCCGAGGCCAACGTTATCGCCAACGGCCTTGCGGGCCGTGTCATTTGTGTCGAGGCGGCGGGCCTCGATCATCCGGACCTGCGCGCCGCCGCGCCGTTCGATCTGGTCTTTGCCAATATCCTGAAAGGCCCGCTGATCGAACTCGCGCCTTCGATCGCCGCCGCAATGGCGCCGGGGGGCGCGCTGATTCTGTCGGGAATCCTGAATGAACAGGCCGACGACGTGCTCGCGGTTTATTCCGATTTGGGATACAATCCTTGCCACCACGAAAAGATTGTCGACTGGTCGACGCTGACATTGCGGCGCTCCGGCGACGCGTAAGCCCAGATCGCTGCATTTCGAAGTCTTTGCCGCAATTTTGCCGCATTTGCCCCGGATCACGCTGCCGACAAAATCAGCGATCCGGGCAGCCGAAACCATGTCAGACACCAACGCGACCTCTGCATTCGAAAGCTATGCCTTCCGCGATGCCGGCCCGCGCTGGGGCAGCCCGATCTGCCAGTTTGGCCTCATTCTGCTGGCGGTGCTGTCGTTCAAGATACTGCTCTGTCTCCAGATGAGCGCGCCGGGTCTTGCAGCGGTCCTGACGGACCTGTCAGGCGGCAGTCTGGTCGAGCGTCTTGCCGCCCGGTTTCTGACGCTCGACGCGGTATCGCAGATGCTGGTCGATGCGTTGAGCGCCCGGTAGGGCCAGGTCGTTTCTCATTCTCTCCGTCTCTCTCTTCGGGCCGCGTCTTCAACGATGCGGCCCGTTTGCCTTGGCCCGCCAATTGTGGCGAAACCGACCCATTTCCGGATCCGGCGATTCGAGCATATCGAGGTAACTTAAGCGGCATTCGAAACAATGAAACGCAAGTGTTTGCATTGTTTTTGAAAGGGTCGGGTTAATCCGCTTTTTACCCTGTCCTTAAGTGTATTTGGGCCTTTGCAAGGCGGGCTTGCCCCATTTCCGCCACATTTCAGACCGATCTTGGACACATCGTAGTTACGGCACCACGAAGAAGTGCAGTGGGGATTTATTATGAGTGTGAGCTTGGGAATGAAGCAGGGGTTTGCCTTCGGGGGCGGAAAGAAGAAACCGGTTTCGCTTGAAAGCTTCAACCATGACGGCGTCGAGATTGCGCGCCGCCGGCATCGCGCGCACGGGATTCCGCTGCGCCAGATCGCCTATTTCCTGATCGCCGTCGTGTCGTTCAAGATCTTCTTGTTCTTCGACATGGGCGCGGGGGCATACGGCGCCAAGATTCAAGAGCTGATGCAGGGCGAGACCTGGGAGCGTGCAGCCGGCTATGCCATGCAGCTCGATCCGGCATCGCAGTGGTTTGTGGATGGGGTTCGGTACGGTAGGTGGTGATTTTCGCGTCTTGCGAAACGTTTAAGGCCGCGTCCTGATTATCAACGGACGCGGCCTTTTCAATTCCAGGGCGGCGCGCAGGCCGCCGGGCGTGTCAGCGCAGTTTGTTGGCGCTGATCGCGTCGATGTCGCCGCGGGTCAGGCCCAGGTCGTCCAGCTCGTGATCCGACAGGCGCGACAGCGCCTTGCGGGTGACACGGGTGTCATTCCAGGTTGCGAGCGCACCGCTGAAACGGGCAACGAAGCGGCTGAAACGTGCACCGAAGAGGTGACCGTCAGCCGCCGGGCGGGTGGTGTCAAAACTAGCCATCGAATTATTCCTTATGTCTGGCATTTGAGGGACGGCGCGGTCATGCGTCGTGATCGGCACCTAAGCTGCAACAATTGCCGCCGCAACCCGGGATTTCTGCATGTCACATATGCGTTTTCTGCATAGCAGCATTATCCGGTAAGCAACTGGAATACTTTGATTAATGTGACCCGGGGTAATGTCGGTTCCAGACCGGAAAATGGCGCTTACAGACGTCGAATTCGTCAAAACGACGGCAATCGGGCTTGGCGGATGTTCGCGTTTCGTGCTAATTGTCGTCAAAAGCCGTAAAAAGGGCAGGTGAGCGCATGCGTGTTTTGGGGATCGACCCCGGTCTTCGGATGATGGGCTGGGGCGTGATAGAGGCGGCGGGCAGCAGAATCACCCATGTCGGCAACGGTGTCTGCCGCTCTGACGGGCCGGATCTTGCCGCGCGCCTGCTCAGCCTGTTCGACCAGTTGACCGATGTTGTCGCGCGGTATTCGCCCGATACCGCCGCGGTCGAGCAGACCTTCGTGAACAAGGACGGGGCCGGCACGCTGAAACTGGGACAGGCGCGCGGTATCGCGATGCTGGTGCCCGCCCAGGCCGGGCTGACGATCGGCGAATACGCCCCCAATACGGTCAAGAAAACCGTTGTCGGCGTCGGACACGCGGCAAAGGTCCAGATCGACCATATGGTCCGCCTGCAACTGCCCGGGGTGGTGATCGCCGGCCCCGATGCCGCCGACGCGCTGGCCATCGCGCTGTGCCATGCGCATCATTCCCGGTCCGCCGGGCGGCTGGCGGCGGCGCTGGCCAGGGGTGCCGCATGATCGGGCGACTGGCGGGGCGGCTGGATTATCGCGCCAGCGACCATGTACTGATCGACGTCGGCGGCGTCGGCTATATCGTGCATGTCTCTGACCGGACGCTGGCCGCATTGCCCGGCGTCGGCGAAGCGGTGGCGCTGTATACCGAGCTTTACGTGCGCGAAGACCTGATGCAGCTGTTCGGCTTCACCTCGCTGATCGAGAAGGAATGGCACCGGCTGCTGATGTCGGTCCAGGGCATCGGCGCCAAGGCGTCGATGGCCATTCTGGGCGCATTGGGGCCGGACGGCGTCGGCCGCGCGATCGCGATGGGCGATGCGACCGCCGTCAAGGCGGCACCGGGCGTCGGCCCGAAGATTGCCCAGCGGGTGGTGAACGAGTTGAAGGACAAGGCCCCCGCAGTGATGGCGATGGGCGCGAGCGGGGGCGGGGGAGCAAACGGGGGCGGCGCGTTTCCCGCCGCTGACACAGCGCTGATCGAACCCGGGGCCGCCACCGGCATCGGCGCGGCCGCCCCGCCAGCGCCCCCCCGACAGGGCAGTGCCGCGGCGCAGGCCGAGGCATTGTCGGCGCTGTCCAACCTTGGCTACAGCCCCGGCGAAGCGGTGCAGGCCGTGGCCGAGGCCGCTGCCGCCACGCCCGGGGCCGACACCGCCGCGGTGATCCGCGCCGCGCTGAAGCTGCTGGCGCCGAAGGGGTAGAAAGTGGCTCTGACCTTGAACGGCTTACTGCGAATGTGTGATTTGGAGCCTGCGGATGTATCGGTGATATTTCACACGACGCAATTGCCGAGACTGCGCCGGATGCTTCCGTGGCTTGCCGCAGAGCGGCCATATTTATTTGATGCCTATCAAAGTGTACATTCGACCCAGGCCGAGCGGACTTTGCGCAACCGGCCATATGTTGCGACGTTTGTACCAAGCAGTGCGGGTGACATGGTCTTTGTGGGGGTCTACCACATTGACAGGTTCGAGACATTGCCAACGGTCGAGATATATCACGACCCGCGGTTTGCGGAACTGGAACATGATTATGGCGCGACCGATGTGGCCCCCGCCCACAACATCCGGCGCGTGGATCAGCAAATACGGTTTGACATGCGCATGATGGATGCGCTGGCCGATCTGAGGGGGCGGATGTGCGTTGCGCCGCCGGTTAAAGCGTTTCGACTTTATGTTGTAACACCGCATATCGTTTTTCGCGTTCGACCGGAGGGAGAGGCAGCGAATAAACGATTCAAGATCAAGTCGAAATGCTATAGGCGGACCTATGTGCGGGTCGCGGCAAATCTGGACCTGCCGGTAAAGCAGATCACAGCAGAGCCAGCCCTTGCCGCAGCACCGCCGGACTGGCGGCAGTTCATCATGAGTGGTGCCGAGGTTAGGGTGCTGCCGGAAGCCTGGGCGGCGCGTCTGCGCGAGTGGCGCGGCATCTATCTGATCGTGGACGAAACCGATGGCGCGCGTTATGTCGGGTCAGCCTATGGGCAGAATAATCTGCTGGGACGCTGGCAGACACATGTCGCGGGCGCGGGTGGTGTGACCGCAAAGTTGCGCCACCGCGATCCGGTGAATTTCCGGTTTTCGATTCTTGAACGCGTGTCGCCCGATATGCTGCATGACGAAATCGTGGTTCTGGAACATACTTGGATGAACCGTCTGCACACCCGACAATTCGGATTGAACGCATGAACGAACCCGACCCGACCCTGCGCCCGGAAAAGCGGCCCGAGGATCTGGACCGCGCCCTGCGTCCGCAGACGCTGGATGCCTTTACCGGACAGGCCGAGGCGCGCGCCAATCTGCGGGTATTCATCGAAAGCGCCCGCAAGCGCGGCGAGGCGATGGATCACGCGCTGTTTCACGGCCCGCCCGGGCTGGGCAAGACAACGCTGGCGCAGATCATCGCGCGCGAGTTGGGGGTGAATTTCCGCATGACCTCTGGCCCGGTGCTGGCCCGTGCCGGCGACCTGGCGGCGATCCTGACCAATCTGGACCGCCATGACGTGCTGTTCATCGACGAGATTCACCGCCTGAACCCGGTGGTCGAAGAGGTGCTGTACCCGGCGCTGGAGGATTTCGAGCTTGACCTGGTGATCGGCGAGGGCCCGGCCGCGCGCACCGTTCGTATCGAGTTGCAACCCTTCACGCTGGTCGGGGCGACCACGCGGCTGGGGCTACTGACGACGCCGCTGCGCGACCGCTTCGGTATTCCGGTCCGGTTGCAGTTCTACACGGTCGAGGAACTGCACCAGATCGTGGCGCGCGGGGCGCGGCTGCTTGATATTCCGGCCGAAGACGCCGGCGTGCGCGAGATCGCGCGCCGCGCCCGCGGCACGCCGCGCATTGCCGGGCGGCTGCTGCGGCGGGTGGTGGATTTCGCGGTGGTCGAGGGCGACGGGCGGCTGACCCGCGCGATTGCCGACAGCGCGCTGACCCGGCTTGGCGTCGATCATCTGGGACTTGACGGCGCCGACCGCCGCTATCTGTCGATGGTCGCCGAGAATTTCGGCGGCGGGCCGGTCGGGGTGGAAACCATGGCGGCGGCGCTCAGCGAAAGCCGCGATGCGCTGGAAGAGGTGATCGAGCCGTTCCTCTTGCAGCAGGGCCTGTTGCAACGCACCCCGCGCGGGCGGATGCTGGGCCCGAAAGCCTGGGCGCATCTGGGGCTGGAACCGCCCCGCGCCCCGGGGCAAAGTGATCTGTTCGAAGGATGAGCGCGGCGGTGTGGCCGGCCTGCGGCGCGGGTATCCGGGATGGGATGAAGGGATTGGAATGACGCCCGACGAAGTCAGCGCATTGTTTACCCGGGCCGACGGAACCTATTGTTTCGCGCGCTGGGGGCGGCCGATCGTGCCGGTGGTGTTTGGCGTCGAGGACGCGTCCCTGGGTGTACTCAAGGGCGCCTGCGAGGCGGTGGTGGCGCTGGCTGGGCACAGGATGGCCGAAACCGACCCGGAACTGGGCGCCAACCTGATGGTGTTCTTCCTGACCGACTGGGCCGAGTTGCCACAGGTGTCGGGCCTGGACCGGCTGTTGCCGGATCTGCCCAGGCTGGTTCGGCGGTTGCAGGATGCCGAAGCCAACCAGTACCGCGCATTCCGCTTTGACCCGGACGGCGCGATCCAGGCGGCCTTCGTGTTCCTGCGCATGGACGAAAGCCTGTCGGCGCTGAGCGCCGAGGCGCTGGCGCTGGGCCAGATGGCGCAGGTGATCCTGTTGTGGTCGGACACTGCGTTCCGCCGGCAATCCCCACTGGCGCTGGCGGGCGCACACACCGTTCTGCGCCCCGATATTGCCGAGGTGATCCGCGCCGCATATGATCCGGTCCTGCCGGCGAAGGCGAATGATGCCAGCCATGCGCTGCGGCTTTATGCACGGATGGCCCGGACATGACACATCGCTTCGATTTGCGGGTCTACTACGAAGACACCGACCTGGCCGGCATCGTCTATTACGCCAATTATCTGAAATTCATCGAACGCGGGCGCAGCGAATTCGTGCGCGCGCTGGGTATAGATCAGATCGCCCTGCAGCGCGGGCGCGGTCTGGTCTTCGCGGTGCGCCGGCTGGAGGCAGAGTATCTGCAGCCCGCACATTTCGACGACCAGCTTTGCGTTGAAACAATTCTGCAGGAAATGACCGGCGCGCGCATCCATCTTGGCCAGGCGGTGAAACGCGGCGAATCCCTGCTTTTCAGCGCCAATATCACGCTGGTCGCCCTGACCGGGGCAGGGGCACCGGCCCGGATCCCGGCGGATATTCGCCAAAAGCTGACCGGCATCTGAAACATCGCGCGCTCGTGAGGTGGTTTTCTTGGCATTCCCTGTGTGTTTGCTTTAGTTTGATGCCAAATCAGAGCCCGAACACACAGGGCCGGAACCGAGAGCAGGACCGATGGAAACCGATTTCACCTTTCTCGCGCTATTTTTGCGCGCTTCTTTTGTTGTGCAGCTGGTGATGACCCTGCTGTTGCTGGCCTCGTTCTGGGCCTGGTCGATCATCATCCAGAAGCTGATCGCCTTCCGCCGCGCCCGGGCCGAGGCGTCGGTGTTCGATGCCGCGTTCTGGTCCGGAGAGCCGCTGGACGAGCTTTACCAGGAGATCGGGACGGAACCGGATGGGTCGTCGGAAAAGATATTCTCGGCCGGGATGCTGGAATGGCGCCGGTCGCATCGCCAGGATGGCAAGCTGATCGCGGGCGCGCAGGCGCGCATCGACCGGTCGATGGATGTGGCGATCGCGAAAGAGGCAGAGGAACTGAACCGGGGTCTCAGCTTTCTGGCCACCGTCGGCTCGACCGCGCCCTTCGTCGGGCTGTTCGGCACGGTCTGGGGCATCATGCGGGCCTTTATCGAGATTGCGCAGCAGCAGTCGACCAACCTGGCCGTCGTGGCGCCCGGCATCGCAGAGGCGCTGCTGGCCACCGGGCTGGGCCTGCTGGCGGCAATCCCGGCGGTTATCTTCTACAACAAGCTGAGTGCCGACAGTGACCGGATCGTGGCGGGGTATGAATCCTTTGCCGATGAATTCGCCACGATCATGTCGCGCCAGCTGGACAGCTGAACGATGGGCGCACAAACCATCAGCGGCTCTGGCGGGGCACAGCGGCGCGGACGGCGCGGGCGCAGACGCGGCAAGCATCGTTCGATGTCCGAGATCAACGTCACGCCGTTTGTCGACGTGATGCTGGTATTGCTGATCATCTTCATGGTCTCGGCCCCGCTGCTGACGGTGGGCGTTCCGGTGGAACTGCCGGAAACCGCGGCAGAGGCGCTGCCGGTCGAGAATGAAGAGCCGCTGACGGTCACGGTGACCGTTGACGGTCTGATCATGATCCAGACCACAGAGACCCCGCCGCAGGAACTGATCGGAAAGCTGCGCGCGATTGCGGCCGAACGCACCAGCGACAAGATTTTCCTGCGCGCTGACGGTGGCATTCCCTATGAACGGGTGATGCAGGTGATGGGCGCGCTGAATGCCGGCGGCTTTCGCAACATCGGGCTGGTGACGGATACCGGCGGCCCGACCTTCACCGCCGCCGACGGATCGGGCGGCTAGGGCAGCGCAGGCATGACAACCGGCACCTATATTTCGGGCGGCGGCCATCTGGCGCTGATCCTCGGGCTGCTGCTGGGCGGCTGGCTGGGGACGGATCCGCCGCCGCCGCCGGAAACCACGGACGTGTCGATCATCACGACCGAGGAATTCGCGGCATTGTCGCGGCCCGAAACCTCGCCGCAAACCCAGACCGACGTGCCGGCCCCCGCCGCGCCCGCGGTCGAGACCGCGCCCGCGCCCACTCCGCGCCCCCAGGATCCGCCGGTTGAAACCGCCGCGCCGGTCGCCGAAACCCCGGTCGATCCGGATGCCGCGCCGGTGGCCCCCGAGGCGCTGACCACGCCCGATCCGGTGCTGGCCGATGACTTGCCCGAACTGGTCAACCCGCGGCCCCCGGCACCGGACGTGCCGGTCGTGGCGCCGCCGGGGGACGAGCTGCGCCCGCAGGCGGCCCCGCGCGTCGCCCCGATTCCGGTGCCCGAAACGCCGGTCGCGCCAGAGATCGCGGAAACCGCCGCCCCGCGGGTTTCACCCGATGCGAATACGCCCGAACGCGCCGAGGAACAGCCAGAGGCCGCGCCGGAAGAGGCCACGACCGAAATCGTGACCGAGGCCGAGACGCCGGCAAGCGCGCCGCCCAGTCCACCATCGAACGCGGCACCCGCCACGTCGGTCCGCCCGGGCAAACGGCCGGTTCGCCGCGTCGAAGCGCCCGCCGCACCCGCCAGCGATCCGGTTGCCGCCGCCGTCGCCGAGGCGGTGGCCGACACGCCGGCACCCGCTCCTGCACCCACACCGCAGCCCGTGCCCGCCAGCGCCCCGACCGGCCCGCCGCTGACGCGCGGCGAAAAAGAGGGGCTGCGCGTCGCGGTGTCGCAATGCTGGAACACCGGCTCGCTGAGCTCAGAGGCGCTGGCGGTGACAGTTGTCGTGTCACTGACGATGAGCCGGGACGGCAAGCCCGACACCGGCAGCATCCGCTTGCGCGACCATACCGGCGGGCCCGACGCCGCGGCGCAGCAGGCGTTCGAGGCCGCGCGCCGTGCCATCATCCGTTGTGGCAGCAATGGCTATGATCTGCCGGCGGAAAAATACGAACAATGGCGCGAAGTTGAAATCACCTTCAACCCGGAACGGATGCGGATCAAATGACGCGCGCGCCCCGCATGATCCTGTGTATCGTCATCACCGGCTGGGCGTGCAGCGCGGCCTTTGCCCAGGGCTATCGCCCGCCGCGCAACGCCGGTCTGCCCGAACTGCGCCATGCCGCCCGCCCGTCGAATGATCTGGCGACCTACTGGGTCGGCTTTCTGTTTCTGAACGCGCCGGTGCCGCAATATCTGGCGGGGTTTCCGCCGGTGATCGCGATGTGGCTTTTTCTTGGTGCGCCGCCCGATCCGAAGGTGTTCACCCCAATGGCGATCACACCCGGCGCCGGCGCCCGGGAACCGGACCCGGCGAGCGGTGAGATCGGGCAGGCCGTTGACGATGCTTTGCAAGGCAGGACGCCGGGGCCGGTGCCGGCACCGGAAACGCCGTCGCTGACACGCGCGCAGCAAGACCGGCTGCGATTGGCGGTGCTGCCGTGCTGGAACGCCGGTGTGCTTGACAGCGAGGCGCTGATGACCACCGTGGTGGTCGCGGTTTCGATGCACCGCGACGGCAGGCCGGAACCGGGCAGTCTGCGGCTGGTCGGGTTTTCCGGCGGATCGGACGCCGCCGCGCGCCGGGCCTTCGAGGCGGCGCGCCGCGCCATACTGCGCTGTGGCGCAAATGGCTATGATTTGCCGATTGAGGCATACGAACGGTGGCGCGAAATCGAAATGACGTTTAATCCAGAGAGTATGAGGATCGAATGACACGTCTGGTAAATCTTGTTCTCAGCCTGATGCTGGCCGCAACACTTGTCGGCCTGACCGGTGCTGCCCGCGCGCAGGGACCGTTGCGTATCGAAATCACCGAAGGCGTGATCGAACCGCTGCCCTTCGCAGCGCCCGCATTCCTTCCCGAAAATGCCGGGGCAGAGACGCTGGCCGTTCAGATCACCCAGGTGATCGCCGACGATCTTGTCGGCACCGGCCTGTTCCGCGAAATCCCGGCGGGTGCATTCATTTCCACCGTCACCAGCTTTTCCAGCCCGGTGCAGTATTCCGACTGGAAGGCGATCAACGCGCAGGCGCTGATCACCGGCGCGGTCGGGGTCACCTCTGACGGCAGGGTCACGGTCAAGTTCCGGCTGTTCGACGTGTTCGCCGAAAACCAGCTGGGCGACGGGCTGCAATTCGCCGGCACCACCGCAAGCTGGCGGCGCATGGCCCACAAGGTTGCCGACGCGATCTATCAGCGCATCACCGGCGAAGGCGGCTATTTCGACAGCCGCGTGGTGTTCGTTTCCGAAACCGGCCCCAAGAACGCGCGGCGCAAACGGCTGGCGATCATGGATTATGACGGCGCCAACGTGCAGTTCCTGACCGATTCGTCGTCCATCGTTCTGGCCCCGCGGTTCTCGCCGACCGGCGACCGGGTGCTGTACACGTCCTACGAAACCGGGTTTCCGCAGATTTACCTGCTGGATGTCGAAACCGTCGGCACGCGGTCGCTGGGCCAGCAAACCGGGACGCTGACCTTTGCACCGCGGTTTTCGCCGGACGGCAGCACCGTGGTCTATTCGGTGTCGCAGGGCGGCAATTCCGATATCTACCGGATGCCGGTTCAGGGCGGGCCCGAGACCCGGCTGACCTCGACCCCGTCGATCGAAACCGCGCCCAGCTTTTCGCCGGACGGCGGCAGCATCGTGTTTGAAAGCGACCGGTCGGGCACGCAGCAACTTTACGTCATGCCCGCGTCCGGCGGCGAGGCGACGCGGATCAGCTTTGGCGCGGGGCGCTACGGCACGCCGGTCTGGTCGCCGCGTGGCGATCTGATCGCCTTCACCAAGCAGAACAAGGGCCGGTTCCATATCGGCGTGATGCGCGTCGATGGCAGCGAGGAACGCCTGCTGACCGCGTCCTTCCTGGACGAAGGCCCGACATGGTCGCCCAACGGCCGGGTCATCATGTTCACCCGCGAAAGCCAGGGCGCCAGCGGTGCGCCGTCGCTGTATTCGGTCGATATTTCCGGGCGCAACCTGCGCCGGGTGCCCACCGAAGGCGCGGCATCCGACCCGGCCTGGTCGCCGCTGCTACCCTGACGTTTCCAAGTCGCATACAAAATGCTAATCTGATCCTAATCGAGCAACAATGAAGCCAAAGAGGCATCCAAAATGACCCATCCCATCAAAGCGCTTCTTCTGATCGCGTCCCTTGGCCTTGCCGCCTGTACCAGCCCCGACCGGTTCGGGGGCGGCAATTCTGTCGATCTGAACAATTCCGGCGGACTGAACGACCCGAACGCCATGGGCGCGGGCGATGCGACCAGCCCAAGCTATTTCAGCAGCACGATCGGCGATCGGGTGCTGTTCGCGGTCGACGAAAGCACCCTGTCACCAGAGGCGCGCCAGATTCTGACCGGACAGGCCAGCTGGCTGAACCAGAACACCGCCTATGCGATCCTGGTCGAAGGTCACGCCGACGAACAGGGCACGCGCGAATACAACCTTGCACTCAGCGCCAAACGCGCCAGCGCCGTGCAGCAGTTCCTGGTGGCGCAGGGCATCGCCGGCAACCGCATCCGCACCGTGCCATACGGCAAGGAACGGCCCCTCGAAATCTGCTCCGAAGAATCCTGCTATGCCAAGAACCGGCGCGCGGTCACCGTGCTGCAGGCCGGCGGCACCAGTTAGAAAGTATCCGACGATGCGACGTGCCTTCATGACTGCCTTGTTGCTGGCCGGGCTGGCCACGCCCGCGCCGCTTCTGGCGCAAGGCGAAACGCTGGCCGATATCCGGCAGGAATTGTCGGTTCTGTTCGTCGATATCCAGCGCCTGAAACGGGAATTGTCGACCACCGGCGGTGTGACTTCCGCCGTCGGGGGTGACACGTTGCAGCGCGTCGATCTGATCGAGTCCGAATTGCAGCGCCTGACGTCGATGACCGAAAACCTGGAATTCCGCATCGGCCGCGTCGTCGAAGACGGCACCAACCGCATCGGCGACCTGGATTTCCGGCTGTGCGAACTGGAACCGAAATGCGACATTGCAACGCTTGGGTCGACGCCGCGCCTTGGCGGCGAACCCGAAGGCGGCACGCCCGTCGCCGCGACACCGCAAACCACGCCCGACATCCAGATGGCGGTCGGCGAGCAGGCCGATTTCGACGCTGCGAGGTCCGCGCTCGACGCGGGCGACTTTCGCCGCGCCGCTGATCTCTTCCAGACCTTCACCGAGACCTATACCGGTGGGCCGCTGACCGCCGAGGCGCATTACTTTCGCGGTCAGGCGCTGTCCGGGCTGGGCGAGACGTCCGGTGCCGCCCGCGCCTATCTGACCGCCTTTTCCGGTAACCCGGATGGCCCGCGCGCGCCCGATGCGCTGTTGCAGCTGGGCACGTCGCTGGCAGAGCTTGGCCAATCCAACGAGGCGTGTGTGACGCTGGCCGAGGTCGGCGCGCGGTTCCAGGGCATGCCGCAGGTCGTGTCTGCGGAAACCGAGCGACAGCGCCTGGGCTGCCAGTGACGCTGAATGCGACGTTCACGGCAACGCTGAACCGGCTTTTTCGACAGGATACCCCCGAAAAGATCGCGCTTGCCGTATCCGGCGGCGGCGACAGCATGGCGCTGCTGCATCTGGGTCGCGCCTGGGCCGGAAACAGGGGCGTCTTGGTCAGCGTCGTCACGGTCGATCACGGCTTGCGCCCCGAAAGCGGGGCCGAGGCGGAGTTTGTGGCGCGCGCCGCCGCCCGGCTTGATCTGCCGCATGAAACACTGCGCTGGACCAGCTGGGACGGGCAGGGCAACCTTCAGGATGCCGCCCGGACAGCGCGCCGCGCATTGATCGAAGGCTGGGCAAGAACCAACGCGATCAGCCATGTCCTGACCGGCCACACCGCCGACGATCAGGCAGAGACGGTGCTGCTGCGCCTGGCGCGCGGGTCCGGCGTCGATGGCCTGGCCGGGATCTCGGAAACCGAACGCCATGATCTGACCTGGCTTCGCCCGCTGCTGGCCATGCGCCGCGACAGCTTGCGCGCGTATCTGCGGGCCGAAAACGTCGACTGGGTCGAAGACCCGTCCAACGACGATCTGCGCTTTGACCGGGTGCGCGCCCGCCGGATGATGGCCGGGCTGGCCGATCTGGGCCTGACGACTGAACGCCTGCTTCGCACCGCCGATCACATGCAGGCCGCGCGCGCCAGCCTGTGGGCGGCGGCGCGCGATAAAGCGCGCGACCAGATCGCGCAACAGGCCGGCGATCTGATCCTGTCGCCCGCCGTACTGGACCTGAACGACAGCGATACCGGACGCCGCCTGTTCGCCGCCGCGATTTGCTGGATCGCCAGCGCCCCGCACCGCCCCCGCTTTGCATCGCTGCGCAAAGCCGCGTCGGCGCTGCTGGCCGGGCAGCGCACCACGCTTCACGGTGTCTTGATGACGCCCGAGGGCGCGGGTTTCCGCCTGACGCGCGAAGCGGCGGCGACCACGCCGGTTGTCCGATCGCAAGTCGCGGCCGGGGAAACGATGTGCTGGGACAATCGTTGGCTGATGTCCTGCGATGCCGGGCACCTGCCCGCCGGTATCACGCTGCGGGCGCTTGGTGAATCCGGTCTGGCACATTGTCCCGACTGGCGCGAATCCGGCCTGCCACGCGCCTCTTTGCTGGCCTCGCCGTCGGTCTGGCGAGACAATACCCTCGTTTCCGCGCCACTTGCCGGATTTGCCCGGGGCTGGCGCGCGCGGATCGTCGCGGATTTCACTCAAACGCTGTTATCGCATTGAACTAATGCTCAACCTCTCTATTTTAGAGTCAAGTTCCGACGCCGCCCGTTCCCCGGGTCGTGCGAGATAAAGGAGATTGCCTTGGGCAACGCCAGAAATATTGCCTTTTGGGTCGTGCTGTTCCTTCTGATCCTGGCACTATTCAATCTGTTCAGCGGCGGGCAGTCGACGATGTCGTCGCGCACGATCAGCTATTCCGACTTCATTTCCAGTGTCGAGGCGGGCGATGTCAAATCCGTCACCCTGGATGGCGAGCGTATTCTGTTCCGCGGCAATGACGGCAATGACTATGTCACGATCATGCCCGATGGTGCCGATGTCACCGACAAGCTGATCGAGAACAATGTTTCGCTGCGCGCCGAACCGCAGGAGCAGTCGGGCTTTACCACGATCCTGCTGACCTTTGCGCCATTCCTCGTCCTGATCGGGGTGTGGATCTATTTCATGAACCGCATGCAGGGCGGTGGCCGCGGCGGCGCGATGGGCTTTGGCAAGTCGCGCGCCAAGCTGCTGACCGAAAAACATGGCCGTGTGACCTTTGACGATGTCGCGGGCATCGACGAGGCCAAGGAAGAGCTTGAGGAAATCGTGGAATTCCTGCGCAACCCGCAGAAATTCTCGCGTCTTGGCGGCAAGATCCCCAAGGGCGCGCTGCTGGTCGGCCCTCCGGGCACCGGTAAGACGCTGCTGGCGCGCGCCATCGCAGGCGAGGCCGGGGTGCCGTTCTTCACCATCTCCGGCTCGGATTTCGTGGAAATGTTCGTCGGCGTCGGCGCATCCCGGGTCCGCGACATGTTCGAGCAGGCGAAAAAGAACGCGCCCTGCATCGTGTTCATCGACGAGATCGACGCGGTCGGACGGTCGCGCGGCGTCGGTTATGGCGGCGGCAATGACGAACGCGAACAGACGCTGAACCAGCTGCTGGTCGAAATGGACGGGTTCGAGGCCAACGAGGGCATCATCATCGTCGCCGCCACCAACCGCCCCGACGTGCTGGACCCGGCGCTGCTGCGCCCGGGCCGTTTCGACCGTCAGGTGCAGGTGCCCAATCCCGACATCAAGGGCCGCGACAAGATTCTGGGCGTGCATGCGCGCAAGGTGCCGCTGGGTCCGGATGTCGATCTGCGCATCATCGCGCGCGGCACGCCGGGCTTTTCGGGCGCCGATCTGGCCAACCTCGTCAACGAGGCCGCGCTGAACGCCGCGCGGATCGGGCGCCGCTTCGTGACGATGGAAGATTTCGAGAACGCCAAGGACAAGGTCATGATGGGCGCCGAACGGCGATCCATGGTGATGAGCGAGGACGAGAAGAAGCTGACCGCCTATCACGAGGCCGGTCACGCCGTTGTCGGCCTCAACGTGCCCCAGCACGACCCGATCCACAAAGCGACGATTATCCCGCGCGGGCGCGCGCTGGGCCTGGTCCTGTCTTTGCCGGAACGCGATCAGTTGTCGGTGACCTACACCAAATACACCTCGAAAATCGCCATGGCGATGGGTGGCAAGGTTGCCGAAGAGCTTATCTTCGGCAAGGAAAACGTCACATCCGGCGCGGCCAGCGATATTCAGCAGGTCAGCAAGATCGCGCGCGCCATGGTCACGCAATTCGGGTTCTCGGATGCGCTGGGCAACATCGACTATGCCAACGAACAGCAAAGCTATCTGGGCACCTATCAGGGCGGCTCTGCCATCTCGGTCGAAAGCCAGGAAAAGATCGACGCCGAAGTGCGCCGTTTCGTCGACGAGGGCTATGAGACCGCAAAGCGCATTCTGACCGAAAAGTCGGAAGATCTGCACCGTCTGGCGCAGGGCCTGCTGGAATACGAAACCCTGACCGGGGACGAGATCACCAAGGTGATCGCGGGTCAGCCGCTGAACCGGGGCGACGACGAAGACGACCGCCCCGACAGCAGTGGCCCGGCCAGCGTCACGTCGATCCCCAAGACCAAGCCCAAGCCGAAACCCAAAGGCGAAGGCGGGATGGAGCCTGAACCGACCTGATCGCAGGCTCTTGCCAGTTGAATTCGAATGCCCCGGCCGTTCATGGTCCGGGGCATTTTTCTTATGGCGCACCGATTGCTTTCGGGTTGCGGGCCGCACCCTGGCGCGTCAAGGTTTGCGCCAATCCCGAAAGGCCGCCCAATGACGACTTTGCGCAAGACCGACATCGCCGGAACCGTGACCTGGCTGGGTCAGGTGCCGCCCGGATCCGGCACCGATGTCGGCACGATCCGCGCCCGGGCGCGTACCGCCGTCATGGCCGGTTTTGACGGGTTCGACGGCGATTCCCACTGCGGGGCGACCCGCCCGTCCTGTGTGCGGGTCAAGCTGTTGCACCCGCAAGGCACCGAAATCCGCAACACGCGGCAATTGTCGATCCTGTCAGCGGAAGACTGCGGCGCAATCGCCGATGCGATGGGGCTCGACTGGCTGAATCCCGAATGGCTGGGCGCGTCGATGGTCGTCACCGGCATTCCC
The DNA here is from genome assembly GCA_022340385.1 of Rhodobacter sp. Taxonomy (GTDB): domain Bacteria; phylum Pseudomonadota; class Alphaproteobacteria; order Rhodobacterales; family Rhodobacteraceae; genus CALGTJ01. The sequence goes on along the minus strand of JAJDOB010000278.1, from coordinate 3,265 downwards.
GATTTCACCCATATCCCGCCGGGATCGCGCCTGCAGACCGGGGCGGGCACCACGCTGACGATTGATCTGGAGAACGAGCCCTGCAACTGGCCCGGCAAGGAAATAGAGGCGGATCGCCCCGGATTCGGCAAGGCCTTCCGGCGTGCGGCAGAGGGGCGTCGCGGTGTCACCGCATGGGTTGAACGCCCCGGCCCGGTGGCGCTGGGCGATGCCATCCAACTGTACGTGCCAACCCAGCGGGCCTGGCAGCCCGACACCCGTGGCTGAGCCGTTTTGCCAGGGCGCCGCCGCGCGATGACACGACCCGGCCAAGCGCCCGGAAGACCGAATTCGGCATTGCGAACTGTATCTTAACCCGTGACCGGGATCATCGTGCCCTGCAACACGGCCACATCCCGGCGCGTGGCGCCGTCGACCGCCACGACTGTTGCGCCGACCACGACCAGCCGGCGCCCGGCGCGGATCACATGGCCGCGGGCCTCCAGCCGGTCGCCGGATGCCGGCGCCAGCAGGTTGATCTTCATCTCGGCGGTCAGAACTTCGTCGTCCGGCGCCATCACCGACAAAGCCGCATATCCCGCCGCGCTGTCCCCCAGCGCAAAGCTGACGGCGGCATGCGCGAACCCGTGCTGCTGGCGCATCTCTGGCAGGACCGGCGCCGATATCACCACGCAGCCCGGGTCGACCACATCCAGCCCGGCCCGCAAGGTGCGCATCATGTCCTGACGCGCAAAACTGGCGCGGATTTTCGTGGCGATGTCGTCAAATGCGGTGTCCTGCATGGCAACAAGCTTAGCGTTTCTGCGGCGTCTGCGCCAGCCGCCCCGGCATCGGGATCACCGCCACCACAGGGCCGGTCAGAACCGCGCAGGCCTCCGGCCGCATCAGCTGTGCCAAATCCCGCTCTGTGCTGCGCAGACCGCCGGTATAGGTGCCGAATGCCGGAAGAATCACCCGGTTGCCGTCATAAAGAAAACAGGGCCGCGACACGCTGCGCCCGCGCGTGCTGATCCGGGCTTTCGGATGATAATGCCCCGACACTTCGCCACTGGCACCGGCGCGCGCGATGTGGCGAAAACTGAGCGGCGCCATCGGCAGTTCCGCCAGATGGGTGCCACCCAGCCCGACCGGCCCCGGGTCGTGGTTGCCCTCGATCCAGATCCAGCGCCGCCCCGCCATCAACCTTGTCAGCCAGATCACCGCATCCTCGGCCAGACCCACGGCGGCGGACTTGTCGTCAAAACTGTCACCCAGGCAGATTACCGTCCTTGGTGCGCAGGCGGCTATTTCCGCATCCAGCCGCACCAGCGTGTCGCGGGTCTCATAAGGCGGCAGCATCGCCCCGCCCAGCCGCGCGATACGTTCGGATTTGCCCAGATGTAGGTCGCTGACCACCAGCGTCGCGCGATCCGCCCACCACAGTGCGCCCGATCCGCGCGCCTGCAATGCCGTCCCCGCCAAAGTGAAATCATGCCCGTTCATGGTATGTTCCATATCCAATTCACACGGGATTGCAAGGTCTTACGTCAATCCCGCCGCGCTCATCAGGCGGGCTGCTTCTTCGGTCAGCAGCCGTTCGGTGGCGGCCCCCTCGACCGGCACCTTGCCCATTTCCAGGAACAGCGGTGCGGCCAGCGGCGTGACCCGGGTCAGCGCCACATGATCGACCCGCCCGCGTGTGCGCGCCAGCATTTCCTCGATCCGCCCGAAATCGACCAGCCCTTTCAGCGCCTCTTCGCGGGTGATCTGCATCAGCACGTGATCGGGGTCATAGCGGCGCAGCGTGTCGTACAGGATGTCCGAGGAAAACGTCGCCTGCCGCCCCGATTTGCGCTTGCCCGGCAACACCCTGTCAATCAGACCGGCAATCACGGCGCTGGTGCGAAAGGTGCGTTTCATCACCGCGTTGCCGGCCAGCCAGGTCTCGAACCCCTCGCGCAGACTGTCGCTTTCGAACAGCGCCGCCGGCGCCGTCACCGGGTCCAGACCCCAGATCAGAACCGCATAATCGGTCGCCACAAAGCCCAGGGGATGCAGCCCCAGCGTTTCCATCCGGCGGGTCAGCAACAGGCCCAGTGTCTGCATCGCGTTGCGCCCGGCAAAACCGTAGACGCAAAGATGCTCGCGCCCGTCATGCGGGAAGGTTTCAACCAGCAGCCGGTCGACTTCCGGCAGGCGCGACACCTGACGTTGCAGGCCAAGCCATTCGGCGGTGTGGTCGGGCAATTCGGGCCAGCTTTGCTGTTGAAACATCCGCAATATCCGGTGGCTGAGCTGCGTCGAGGTTGCGAATTTCGTGCCGCCGAACACCGCGATCCGGGGCTTTCGCCGGGCATCCGGGCTGACCACCACCGTCATTTCGCGCAGGCCCTCATAGGCCACGATCCGCCCGCCGATCAGGAACGTGTCGCCTTTGGTCAGCGTCGCGGCAAAGCTTTCCTCGACCTCGCCCAGCGGCTTGCCCTGACCGCGAAACCGCACCGTCAACAGCTCGCTGTCCTGGATCGTGCCAAGGTTCATCCGGATTCGCCGGGCGGCGCGCGGGTCGCGCAACCGCCAGAACCCGCCGCGCAGCACCAGGCGCTGCCAGCGGTCATAGGCGCGCAGGGCATAGCCGCCGGTGGCCACGAAATCGAGGCAGGCGTCGAAATCGTCGCGCGACAGGCCGGCATAGGCCCCGGCAGAGGTCATTTCGGCATAAAGATCATCGGCCCTGAACGGCGCCGCACAGGCCGCGATCAGCATGTGCTGGCACAGAACGTCACGCGGGCCGGGGCCGCGCGGGTCGCCGTCCAGATCATGCGCTTTCGCCGCCTCCAGTGCGGCGACGCATTCCACCACCTCGAACCGGTTTGCGGGCACCAGCAGTGCCTTGGACGGTGCGTTGTAGCGGTGATTCGCCCGCCCGATCCGCTGAATCAGGCGTTTGACGTTCTTCGGCGCGCCGACCTGGATGATCAGATCGACATCGCCCCAGTCGATGCCCAGATCCAGCGTGCCGGTGCACACGATCGCGCGCAAGGCGCCGGCCACCATCGCCGCCTCGACCTTCGCGCGCTGGCTGCGATCCAGCGATCCGTGGTGAATCGCGATCGGCAGCGCGTCGTCATTTGCCAGCCACAGATTGTGAAAGAAAATCTCTGCCTGCGCGCGTGTGTTGTGAAAGATCAGCGTGGTCCGGTGGCGTTTCACCTGCTCCAGCACGGCCGGGATCGCATGCGCGGCGCCACCGCCCGACCAGGGCGGGCGCGCCCCGGTTTCCAGC
>JAJDOB010000216.1 GCA_022340385.1 Rhodobacter sp. | reverse complement strand
GCCCAGTTCCCGGGTGACCCCCAGTGGCAGACCGTCGAACTTGGCGATATCGGGGGCGCCATCGGCTATCGCGGCCTTGCCCAGCGCCAGCACGGAATCGCCATGCGGAACCGACCCGAGCCGCGCGATATCAAGTCCGTCGGTGTTGAAATTGGTCATGTGCAGCCACAGCCCCGGCTCGCGGTGGATCGGCAGATCGCCACCGCCGGCATCGCCGCTGACCGGATTGTCCGCCGCCGCGATCTGGGTGATCGCCTGATCGTAATCCAGCGTCACCACCCGCTGATCGGTCTCGGTCGCGCCGGATGCGCCGCGCGCGATGCCCCGGTTCGGCACGCCCTTGTCGACGATCGAGAAATGCAGCTCTTCGTTGTACTGGTTCATCAGCAGCCGGTAATGCGATGCGCCGCCCGCGAACGGCAGCGCGATCAGGTTCCAGCCATGCCCGTTCAGCGCGTTGGTATTCTTCCAGACACCGGGCAGCAGTTTCAGCGGGCCAAGATCGTCGTCGCCGGTTTCTGCGACAGAGATCGTGCGGCCCTGCCTGGCCAGTTCGCTTACGCGTTTATCACTCAGCATGAAAATTCCTTTCGATTCCAATGAATGTGCCGCTGGCGGCGCGGCCCGAAAACAGCGAGGGCGGAAATCCGGTTGCCCGCGGCACGCCGACGCTAGCACACTTGATGGTACAGCGATACGCCCGGCGCAACCGTATTGATTGAAACCCGTGGCCCGTTAACGACCGCCGTGTCGCGCCGGGGATTGTCGGGCCGGGGCTGCGCCGCTAGCGTCGCGGCATGAATGCGGATCGTCCCCTGCTTGGCGTTGGCCTGATGATCGGCTTTGCACTTGTCGCGCCGGGGATGGATGCCTTTGCCAAGCGCGCCGGCGAGATGATCCCGGTGGGCGAGATCCTGGCCTTCCGCTTTGGCATCCAGTCGCTGCTGCTGACCCCGCTGGCGCTGGCGTTGGGCTGCATCGCGATGCCGGGCCTGCGCGATCTTGCATGGCACCTGCTGCGCGCCTTCCTGATCCTTGCGGCGACCGGCGCGTTCTTTACCGCGCTGCGCTTCATGCCGATTGCCGATGCCATCGCGATCTTCTTTGTCGAGCCGTTCATCCTGACGCTGTTCGGCGCGGCGTTCCTGGGCGAGCGTATCGGCTGGCGCCGGCTTCTGGCCTGCGCCATCGGGTTCTGCGGCGCCTTGCTGGTGATCCGCCCCAGCTTTGCCGAATTCGGGCCGGTGGCGATGTTTCCGCTGATCACCGCGATCTGCTTTGCCTTCTACATGATCCTGACCCGGCGCATCGCGCGGACTCTGCACCCGGTGGCCTTGCAGGCCTGGACCGCGCTGGCGGCCTCTGCGCTGATCCTGCCGGTGCTGTGGACGTTTCAGGGCAGCGGTGTTCAGGTCTTCGACCCGGTGATGCCGGTCGGCAGTTTCTGGTATTATATGCTGGGGGTCGGCGTCACCGCCAGCATATCGCACCTGATGATCAGTGCCGCGCTGCGCTTTGCGCCCGCCGCCACGATCGCGCCGCTGCAATATCTCGAGATCATTTCCGCAACCGCCCTGGGCTACTGGATCTTCCGGGATCTGCCGGACGCGCAGACCTTTGTCGGGATCGCCATCATCATGGCCTCTGGCCTGTTCGTGATCCTGCGCGAGCGCCGCTCGATGCCGCCGCCGCCCGCACCCTGAAAACCGGTCGGCAGGCATTGCGCCGGCACCGGCCGCGACATAGCCTGCGCCGATGACCGCTGATCGCCCGCTGCTGGGTATCCTTCTGATGACCGGATTCTGCATCGTCGCCCCGATGGGCGATTCGATTGCCAAGATTCTGGGGGACACGATTCCGCTGGGCCAGATTGTCATGGTCCGCTTCGTCGTCCAGGTGCTGATCCTGCTGCCCGTGGTGCTGCTGTCGGGGCGCAGCCTCGACATGGCTCCGCACCTGATGGGGCTGGCGCTGATCCGGGCCGCGCTGCATGTCGTCGGGATCGGGGCGATGTTCCTCAGCCTGCGCTACCTGCCGCTTGCCGACGCGGTGGCGATTGCCTTCGTGATGCCGTTCATCATGTTGCTGCTGGGGCGCTTCGTCCTGGATGAAGAGGTCGGCCTGCGCCGCCTGCTGGCCTGTGCCGTCGGCTTCATGGGCACGCTGCTGGTGGTACAGCCCAGCTTTGCAGCCGTTGGCCCGCCCGCCCTGCTGCCGCTGGTGGTGGCGGTCGTGTTCGCGTTCTTCATGCTGGTCACCCGGAAATTGGCCAAGGCCACCGACCCGGTGTCGTTGCAGGTGGTCAGCGGCCTGATGGCCTCGGCGCTGCTGATCCCGCTGGTGCTTGTGGCCAGCCGCTTTGACTGGCCGGGGCTTACCCCGGTCGTGCCGTCATCCCGGGCCGTGGTGCTGTTGCTGATGCTGGGCGCGCTGGGAACGCTGGCGCATCTGCTGATGACGTGGAGCCTGCGCTTTGCGCCCTCGGCCACGCTGGCCCCGATGCAATATCTCGAGATCCCGTTTGCCACGCTGATCGGCTGGCTGGTGTTCCGGGATTTTCCCAACGGGCTGGCCCTGGTCGGCATCGCCGTGACCATGGCCGCGGGGCTTTACATCGTCGCACGCGAACGCGCGGTCAGCCGGCAATCAGTGCCGCAATCGCCGCATCCAGATACCGCCGCGCCATTATCACCAGCATCCCCGGCCCGTAGGGACGCAATGTAACCGGCGGGTGCGCCACCATGTTCGACGTGCCGATCCTGCCGGCCGGGTCGAATTCCAGCACATCGGTCGCCCAGCGCAACCCGGTGCTGGCACAGCGCATCCGCGCCATCGGAAACAGTGAAACGCGCGCGCCCTCTGGCAGGTCAAGCCGCAGCGGCGCAGGCAAATGGAAACAGATGTCCTGTTCGCCGATCACGATGACCCGCCGGTCGGGATGGCGCACCAGCGCATTGTAGACCGCCAGTTCATGATCCAGCCGCTGGCCGGTGAACCCCACCGCCAGCACCAGCGGCGCGTCAATCCGCGACAGCGCCTTTTCGAAATCGGTGCTGTCCTGCTCTGTCACCTTGTGCAGCCGGTCCGGCGGAATCCGCCCCGTCACCGCCGCGTCAAGCGAATCGAAATCGCCGATCACCGCATCGGGCACGATTGCGCGCGCCAGCGCCACGGCGGCGCCACCATCGGCTGCCACCAGAACAGAGGCACGCCCCAGCGATTCGTCCAGAACCGCATCCGGGGACCGGGCAGGCCCTAAAAGGGTTACTATCTCGTTTGAATGGACAATCATTGCCTTCATGGGGATATTAATGGTGTATCTGGAAACAAGTCACAATCTGACCCAGAAAAAATACCGCGAAAAACCTAGTTCTGTTCCGAATTTGGAACCGACGGATGGTAAACAGCACAGGCTGGATCGGGGGAGAAAGCGACTTTGACAATGGTGAATGCCAGTAAAATCCTAACGGTATCCTACGGGACCTTCTCTTGCACGCTCGAAGGATTCGACGATCCGTTTACGACCATGCGTTCGATTGCCGAGTATTTTCGCGATCTAGCCGCCGATGACCGCTATTTCGGGGCCGAGCCTCCGACGCCGGATGCAGAAATGCTGCACCGGATTGCCGAACAGGAAATCAACCGCCGGGTTGAAGCGCGGATCGAGGACAACAGCGTGATCCTGCGCCAGGTCGAGGATGTCGAGGATGACGCCGGCGAAACTCCGCAAGTCGCCCCGAAAGCCGCGCCAAGGCCCGATCCTGTGCCCGCCGCCGCGGTTGCCGCGTCGGCTGCTGCCGCGCGCACACCGGACGAAGACACATCGCTGACCGAGCCGGCCGTCGAGGAATATGACGAGGTCGCCGACAGCGTTGCCGCCAAACTGGCCCGCATTCGTGCCGCCGTGGCCCGCTCTCGCGCCGAACCCGAACCGATCCTGAATGCGATGTTCGCAGAGGATGAACACGCCGAACAGATGCCTGCCGGCGCGTCGATTGACGCAGCGTTCCAGGATGCCGCCACGGCGGAAGATACCGCTGACGCGGCGGACGACGAGGCTATGGCCGAGGTCGCCGAGACTCCGGCCGAAGCCGTCGAAGACGCTGCCGGGGAAACTGCCGATCTTGCCGAAGACAGCCTCGACGTCGAAGCGACAGCGGCGCCAATGGCCGAAGACCAGCCCGCCGAAGAGACCAGCGCCGAGGTCACCGAACCGCTCGGCATGCGCGTCGAGGACAGCGCGACTGACGAGATCGAGGACGTCGCCGAGCTGCCGGAAGTCGAGCCGGAAGTCGAGCCGGTCAGCGAAGATTTCGCCGAAGCCGGACAGGCGCCCGAAGAAGCCTTCGCCGAAGAGCAGATGTCAGCGGACGACACCACGTTTTCCGACGATGCCGATGATGCGTTCGAGGATGACACGTACGAGCGCGCGGAATTCCCGGATCACCATGAGGATGACCTGATCGGGCAGGACGCCACAGAGGCGGACACTGCGGGCGATGAAATGGTCTCGCAACCAGCCGATGCCGCAACCGGGATCGACGAGGCCGAAGCCTTCGAAGAAACCGACGCCGCCGAGGATGAAGCCGAAGCCACCGAGGCAGAAGCCGGGATCGCAGAAGAAGAAGCTGAAACCGCCGAGGATGACTCCGAAGTGGTCGAAGCCGAAACGGCTGCGGATGAAGTCGAGGCCGCAGAAGCCGAGGCCGAGACGGCAGAAGAAGAAGCTGAAGCGCCAGAGGTCGAAGCTGAAACCGCAGAGCATGAGGTCGAAGCCGAAGAGGTCGAAGCCGAAGCCGCCGAGGATGACGAAGCCGCCTTTGCCGCGATGCTGGATGACTCGGTCGCCGAAGCCGGCGATCAGCCTTCGCTGTCCGACGAGATGGACAGCGACGAAAACACGCCGGTCGATATCGCCGCCGTGCTGTCCGGGATGCCCGACGACCACCAGGACGCCGAGGCCCACGACGACAGCGCCGATGCAAAGGACGCGCCATTGCGCCTGTCCGACCCGCTGCGGATCGAGGACGACACAAGTTCCGAATTGCTGTTGACCGCGGAACTGCGCACGGACCTTCCCGCACCGGGCGAAGATACCGCCAGCGACGCCGACTCCGCCGATGCCGCGGCCGGCCCTCATATGCGCGTACTGAAGATGCGCCGCGAGGAATTCGAGGCGGAATTCGTCGAGGTCGACGAAAGCGACGCGCTGATCAAGGGCCTGATCAAGGACTCCGAAGCGGACCAGCAAGCCGAGGCCTTCGCCGATGCCAATGGTATTCGCGAGACGCTGGGCGACACCGGATTGTCGTCGGAGGACGAGGAAGACCTGATCAACGAACTGGCCGAGGTCGAACGTGGCGGCGGCGAAATCTTCGAAATGGGTCCCAGGAACGGGGCCGGACTCGACGATGATCTGTCGGCGCTCGATGATGTTGTCGAGCCTGCCGCACCGGTGTCAGAGGAAGACGCCAAGGTCGACCGGCTGCTGGCGCGTGCCGACAGCGCGCTGGAAGATGGTGAAGGCAGCCGCAGACGCTCTGCCATCGCGCATCTCAAGGCCGCCGTGGCCGCCGTGCGCGCCGATGGCGATCGCGCCAGGCAGGACGCCGAGGCGAAGGCAAAGCTTGAAATCAGCCAGTACCGCGACGATCTGGCCCGCGTCGTGCGCCCGGCATCGCCCGAAGCCGCAGCCCCGCACGCAGAGGCGTCGCAAGACGCCGAAGCTGAGGCAGACGCCGAAATCACTGCCGAAGATCTGGTCGAAGCCGACGCAGAACTGACGCCGGAAGAAACCGGATTGGACGCGTCGGAAACCGTCGAAGAGGTTGCCGAAGAGGTAGCGGCAGAGGAGGTCACGGCCGAGGAAGTCGAAGCCGAGGAGCTTGAGGCAGAAGACGTCACCGCCGAAGAGGTTGAGGCCGTTGAAGCCACAACCGAACAGGTTGAGGCCGAAGAAGCTTTGACGGACAAAGCCGAGGACACCGGGAATGACGAAGCCGAACCGGTCGCCGCGATCGGTCGCCCGACCAAGCCCGTGCGCCCGGCCTCGTCGACCTTGTCCAGCCGGACCCGCCGCAGCATCGCACCGCTGATGCTGGTATCCGAACAGCGCGTCGACAATGACCCGGCATCGCAACTGCCCAGCGAACCGGTGCGCCCGCGCCGGATCCAGACCCGCGACCTGGACAGCGCCGCCGACACTGAACGCGCCGCCGGCGATGCGGCCCGGGGCAATGCGTCCGCCGCCGAAAACCACATACCGGACTCCGGCGACTTCAAGGGATACGTTGCCGAAACCGGCGCCGAGGGGATCCAGGAAATCCTCGAAGCATCGCTGGCATTCGGCATCTTCGTGGAAGGCGCAGAGTTCAATTCGCGCCCGCAGATCATGAAGCGGATGATCGGCATGTTCCCCGACGGTTCGGTTTCACGCGAAGATGGCCTGCGCGCCTTCGGGGTTCTGCTGCGCGAGGGGCGGATTCACCGGGTCAAGCGCGGCGAATTCCTGCTGCCCGAAAGCAGCCGCTTTCACCCCGGTCAGGCCCCCAAGGCCAATACCGCCTGAGGGCGCATCGCCCCCGATACGTCAGGAACAGGCAGAGTGGCGCGGTCACTCTGCCTTTTTCGTTTCGCTTTCCGCTTCCGGGTCCGGTCTGCCGACACCGCGAAACACCGCCCTGAACGGCAGCGCCCACAGGATGCCCAGCCCGACATAGACCGCCAGTTCCAGCAGGACGCCGGGCCGGTCGAACCAGCCGACCACGGTGACCGCCGCCACGATATACAGCGGCAGGCCGATCAGCAGGATGATCAGCGACCAGCGGCGGCGGGACTTATAGGTCAGTGCCATGGCGCGGCCTTCCGTTTTCAATGCCGGTCCCGCAAGACCCGCGAGCCAGCCTGTCAGGGCTGATCAACACCTGCCGGAACCCTCAATCCGAAAACGGATCGGTGACCAGAATCGTGTCGTCCCGCTCTGGCGAGGTCGACAACAGCGCAACCGGGCACTGGATCAGTTCCTCGATCCGGCGCACGTATTTCACCGCCTCGCCCGGCAGATCGGCCCAGCTGCGCGCGCCTTCGGTCGATGCGCTCCAGCCCTCGATCTCTTCATAGATCGGCACGCAGCGCGCCTGACGGTCGGCGGCGGTGGGCAGGTAGTCCAGTTGTTCGCCGTCCAGTTCATAGCCGACGCAGATCTTCAACACCTCGAATCCGTCCAGCACATCCAGCTTGGTCAGCGCGATACCGTTGACACCGCTGGTCGCGCAGGTCTGGCGCACCAGACAGGCATCGAACCAGCCACAGCGGCGCTTGCGCCCGGTGGTGGTGCCGAATTCATGGCCGCGTTCGCCCAGCCGTTCGCCATCGGCATCCTTCAACTCGGTCGGGAACGGCCCCTCGCCGACCCGCGTGGTGTAGGCCTTGACGATGCCCAGCACGAAATCAATCGCCCCGGGGCCGATGCCGGTGCCGGTGGCCGCCTGTCCGGCGATGACGTTCGACGAGGTCACATAGGGATAGGTGCCGAAATCAATATCCAGCAGCGCGCCCTGTGCGCCCTCGAACAGGATCCGCTTCCCGGCCTTGCGCTTTTCGTTCAGCACTTTCCAGACCGGGGCGGCATATTCCAGAACCCGGGGCGCGATCTCGCGCAGCCGTGCCAGCAACCCGTCGCGGTCGACCGGGTCCAGCCCCAGCCCGCTGCGCAGCGCATTGTGATGGATCAGCGCCCGGTCGACCCGCAGTTCCAGCGTCGCGTTATCGGCCAGGTCGGCCACCCGGATCACGCGCCGCCCGACCTTGTCCTCGTAGGCGGGGCCGATGCCGCGCCCGGTGGTGCCGATCCGGGCAACCGAATTCTGCCCTTCGCGGGCGCGGTCCAGTTCGCCATGAAACGGCAGGATCAGCGGCGTGTTCTCGGCAACCATCAGCGTTTCGGGCGTGATCACCACGCCCTGGCCGCGCAGGGTCTCGATCTCTTCCATCAGATGCCACGGGTCCAGCACCACGCCATTGCCGATCACGCTGAGCTTGCCGCCGCGCACTACACCCGAGGGCAGCGCGTGCAGCTTGTAGACCTTGCCGTCGATGACCAGCGTGTGCCCGGCATTGTGACCGCCCTGAAAGCGCGCCACCACATCGGCGCGCTCGCTCAGCCAGTCGACAATCTTGCCCTTTCCCTCGTCGCCCCACTGGGCGCCCACCACGACGACATTGGCCATATCTGTTCCTTAGCTGCACGGGAAACCCGCGCCGGTATATCCAACCATGCCGCCACACGAAACCTCTAAAGTGCCGCAGGGCTGGACAGGGGCCCATGAAATCGTCCAATCAGGGACAATCCATCCGCCAGAGACGAGGGGCGACATGAGTTTCATTCTGCGCTGGCTGTTTGCCTTCATCCTGGTTGCAGGAACCTTCAATCCCACCGAATGGAATTATTTCCGCTGGGCGGGCACGAATTATTCCTCGCAGATGCCGCTGGTGGTGCTGCTGGGGCTGATCCTGACCATCGGCTACATCATCTATCTGCGCGCCACGCTGCGCTCTATCGGGGCGATCGGGATGTTTCTGGTGCTGGCGCTGGTCGCGGCAATCGTGTGGGTTCTGTATGACTACGGGCTGCTGGACCTGAAGAACAGCGGCGCGCTGGTCTGGCTGGGCATCTTCGCGATGTCGGTGGTGCTGGGCATCGGCCTGAGCTGGAGCTTCGTGCGCCGCGCGCTTTCCGGCCAGCATGATGTCGATGATGTCGACGACTAGGCGCCGCCCCGCGCTGCGCCATTTCATCGCCGGGGGTTGCGGTCGCACAGCGGAGCTTTTAGATACTGCGCGTTGATCCACCACAAGGCTGCGCACGCAATGGAAAATGTCGTTCTTGTCGTCCTGCTGATTCTCGCGCTGTGCCTGATCGGTGTCGTGCTGATCCAGCGCTCTGAAGGGGGCGGTCTTGGCATGGGTGGCGGCGGCGGCGTGGTGTCGGGGCGCAGTGCCGCAACGGCTCTGGGCAAGGTAACCTGGGTTCTGGGCGCCGCCTTCATGGCGATGTGCATCCTGATGACGGTTCTGAGCGCGCGCAACGCCGGCGATTCGTCGGTCATCGACCGGCTGGGCGCCGACGTCCCGGCCAGCGAAACCGGCGTGCCGGCGCTTCCGGCGGGCGACGATCTGCTGCCCCCCGGCGCCGGCGATGCGCCACTGACCGCGCCCCGGGCCGACTAATACCAGTATTTGAGGCACTTAGCGCAATCGCTACTTGATCTAGCGGTTGCCTTGCACAATCACGCAATCTGGGATAAGGCTTAAATCCCGTGGGCAGGCGGATTCGTTTGGCCGATTCCGCATTTGAACGATCACTTCCGACGATCACACACACGGGGGGTACGCGACCCAGATGGCGCGCTTTGTTTTCATTACCGGCGGCGTTGTTTCCAGCCTTGGCAAGGGCCTGGCATCGGCCGCTCTGGGCGCGCTGCTGCAGGCGCGCGGGTTCTCGGTGCGGCTGCGCAAACTGGATCCCTATCTCAACGTCGACCCCGGCACGATGTCCCCGTTCGAACATGGCGAGGTGTTCGTCACCGATGACGGGGCCGAAACCGATCTGGACCTCGGCCATTACGAACGTTTCACCGGCGTCGCCGCGCGCAAGACGGATTCCGTATCCTCGGGGCGGATCTATTCCAACGTGCTGGAAAAGGAACGCCGCGGCGATTATCTGGGCAAGACAATCCAGGTGATCCCGCACGTTACCAACGAAATAAAAGAGTGGATTTCGATCGGCGAGGATGAGGTCGATTTCATGCTGTGCGAGATCGGCGGCACCGTCGGCGATATCGAGGGCCTGCCGTTCTTCGAGGCGATCCGCCAGTTTTCCCAGGACAAGCCGCGCGGCCAGTGCTGTTTCATGCACCTGACGCTGCTGCCCTATCTGGCGGCGTCCTCGGAACTGAAAACCAAACCCACCCAGCACTCGGTCAAGGAACTGCGCTCGATCGGCTTGCAGCCTGACATTCTGGTCTGCCGCTCTGAACATCAGATCCCGGAAAAGGAACGCGCCAAGATCGCGCTGTTCTGCAACGTGCGCCCGGATGCGGTGATCCCGGCCTATGACCTGAAATCGATCTACGAGGCGCCGATGGCCTATCACAAGGTCGGGCTGGATCAGGCGGTGCTGGACGCGTTCGGCATCTCGCCCGCTCCCAGGCCCAATCTGGACCGCTGGGTCGATGTCGAAGACCGCATCCACAACGCCGAGGGCGAAGTGCGCGTCGCCATCGTCGGCAAATACACCCAGCTTGAAGACGCCTACAAGTCGATCGCAGAGGCGCTGACCCACGGCGGCATGGCCAACCGGGTGCGGGTGAAATCCGAATGGATCGACGCCGAGATTTTCGAACGCGAGGACGCCGCCCCCCTGCTGGAACCCTACCACGCCATTCTGGTGCCCGGCGGCTTTGGCGAGCGCGGCACCGAGGGCAAGATCAAGGCCGCCGAATTCGCGCGCACCCACAAGGTGCCCTATCTCGGGATTTGCCTTGGCATGCAGATGGCCGTGATCGAGGCCGCGCGCAATCTGGGCGGGATGACCGACGCCGGATCGGAAGAATTCGACCACGAGGCGGGCGGCAAGCGCTTCACGCCCGTCGTCTATCACCTGAAGGAATGGGTGCAGGGCAATCACAAGATCGAACGCAACGTCGGCGACGACAAGGGCGGCACCATGCGGCTGGGCGCCTACAACGCCAACCTGACCGCCGGAACCCGGGTCGCGGAAATCTATGGCAACACCGCGATCGACGAACGCCACAGGCATCGCTACGAGGTCGACATAAAGTACCGCAAGGCGCTGGAAGAACAGGGGCTTAAATTCTCGGGCATGTCACCTGATGGCAAACTGCCCGAGATCGTCGAATGGACCGATCACCCGTGGTTCATCGGGGTCCAGTTCCACCCCGAACTGAAATCGAAACCCTTTGCGCCGCATCCGCTGTTCGCCGATTTCGTCCGGGCCGCGAAGGAGATGTCGCGACTGGTCTGAGGCCCGAACCGGGGCGGTCGTCATTCTGCCGCGATAAGCTCCTGACCCGGCAGCAGGACCGGCATCCGCAGAACCGCATAGCGGCGACCGTCCTCTTTGTCATAATAGGGCTCGCCCAGGCGCTCCAGCGGAAAGCCAAGCTGGCGCAGCACGCGCACCAGCGCGATCGACGAGATGCCCATGTATTCGACACAGCCTTCGCTGGCGGCGATATCGTAAAGCCCCTGCCCCATCAGCGACAGGCATTCGGCCCGCTCTTTCGCGGTGCGCAGTTCCGGCGAGATCACCAGCCGGGTCATTTCCCAGACATAAGGAGAGTTGATGTCTGCCGGCATCGCGGTGTTGGGAATGTTCTCCAGACGCCCATGCATTGCGTCACGTAACATATAGGTGTGTTTGCCCCAGTGCGATGTGGTCGGCATCACCCGGGTGCCGCCGATCACCTTGCCATCGCGCAGCACCAGCGAGTACCACGCGGTGGGGTTGTCGTACTGGTCCATCTCGTATTTGTCGTTATGCGGGATGTCCCACTTCAGCACATCGACGAAGAATTCCTTCCTCAGTTTGAGGTAGTCGAAATACGCCGACCCATGCTCGTGCAGCCGAGACAGGTCGAATGTTACGTTGTGCATGGTTCACTCTCCTTCTTGAGGAGTGATTAAAACCATAACATGGCCCAATGTTAATGATGATTCCGCACATAGGCACAGAAACGCGCAAAAAAATCGCGCGGATTGCGGATACTCTGGATACTTTGTTAACGCTCAGATCAGACCAAAACTGGTCGCCATCGTCGCCGCATGGGTGCTGGTTTTCGCCTTCAGCTTGGATTTCGCGTTCTTCAGGCGCTGCTTGACGGCACCTTCCGATACACCCAGATCGTCTGCAATTTCCTTCATCAATAGACCGTTTTTCACCATTCCCAACGCCTCAAGTTCGGCGCGGGTCAGGTTGGTTGGCGGCACGAGTGACTCGTGCATTTCCCGTAATTTCTCTTCAAGTTCAATGATTTCCACGTCCAGAAACTCTCGGTCGGATCGCGCGAAACTGCCAAAGCTGCGCTGTCCGCTCGTGCCGCGGTCGGAACAGCAGATCGCGACGCCATAGTTCATGTCGAACGCGCGCGCCTGCTCCAGAACGCCGCGCGGGTCGGCGATTTCGATTTCGCTCCACCGGGTGGTGCCGGTGCTTTGATACAGCCAGTTCATCACCGGATCGGCCAAAACGTAGCCGCGTGACGAATATATCTCGATCCACGCCTTTGGCAGCGCGTTCTGCTCGAAAATCGGAAATGCGAAACCGATTCGCAACGCCAGAAAGTGGCCGGCGGGCGACCTTTCGGTGAACATGTCCGTGTTGATGTCTAAGCTCATGAGCTGACAACCTTTTTTATTCTTCGGGATTATGTGCTATTAGCAACACAGAATCGCGCTATGAATGAGCATATGCCAATCGCACCTGAGATCGCAACTTTATAGAGAGTCGGTAATAAAATCGTGGACAAAAGGGCGAGCATCGCGGGCTTGTTGGCAGAGTTGGCCGAAATGTGTCCGCTCGGCTTCGCAATCGCGTTGCATATCAAGTATAACGCACCGACGTTCCTGTTCCAGACCTTCCCCGAAAAATGGGCGGCCCATTACGCAAAACAGGGCTTCGTGATTCGCGACCCCGCCGTGCATTGGGCGTTCGAGAATACCGGCTTCGTGCGCTGGCGCGATCTTGTCGAATCCGACACCAGCGGCGTGATGGAACAGGCCCGCCTTTACGGTCTGACCTACGGCTTCACCTATTCGATTCACAACGATCATTCGCGCACGCTGGCCGGGTTCGCACGGTCCGATCGTGATTATCTGGATGCCGAGATCGACGATATCGCCGACCGCCTCGAAGCGCTGGACGTGCTGACCGCGGGCATCGAAATCCTGTCGGCCAAGGACACAGAGGCGTTGCAGGCCCTGTCGATCCGCCTGACCCGCAGCACCTGACCCCGGGATGCCCGCAAAGTCTTTCGTTTGCCACCCGCGTTGCCTATATATCCAGAATGTTTGGTGAATTTCTCAAACGGTTGACACAGCCCGACCCGCCACAACTGCCGGATGCCGATGCCCGGCTGGCGCTTGCGGCGCTTCTGGTGCGCGTCGCGCGGTCCGACGGCGACTATGCCGGCGCGGAAGTGACCCGGATCGACCGCATCCTGTCCAAGCGATACGGCCTGTCCCCGGCCGAGACCGCCGGGCTGCGCGCCGAGGCCGAAGTGCTGGAATCAGAGGCACCCGACACCGTGCGCTTTACCCGCGCCATCAAAGAGGCCGTGCCTTACGAAGATCGCGAATCCGTGGTCGAATCCATGTGGGACGTGGTGCTGGCGGACGGCGCGCGCGACCACGAGGAAGATGCGCTGCTGCGGCTGGTGGCCAACCTGCTGGGCGTCAATGACCGCGACAGCAACCTGGCGCGCCAACGGGTGCAATCGCGCCGCTCATGATCGCCGGTCTTCCAATGTATGACCGTGCGGAAACCGCCCCCGCGAACGACCGGTTGTGGCGAAATATCCGCGCCGGCCTGAGCCAACGAAATATTACAACTCCGAAACAACTTTCGCGCGAAATTGACCCGTGGACGCTTTGGACACGGCCCGATCTGGTTCTGGCCCAGACCTGTGGGCTGCCATACCGAATCGATTTGCACGAACGCGTCAGCCTGGTTGCGTCTCCGGTCTGGGATCTGCCCTGCGCGTCGGGCTATTATTACAGCGTCATCATCGCGCACCGGCGCAACTCTGGGATGTCCCCGGCGGATTTCTCGGGCAGACGGCTGGCCTATAACGACGCCAAGTCGCAAAGCGGCTGGGCCGCGCCGCTGGACTGGGCGCTGGGCAACGCCGTCACCTTCGCGGACTACCTGCACACCGGCGCGCATCGCGGCTCTGCCCGGGCGGTCGCCGATGGCGCGGCCGACATCGCGGCGATCGACGCGGTGACCTGGGCGATGATCCGGCGCTGGGACAGGTTCTCGGACCGGCTGATCGAAGTCGCGTACACCGCGCATACCCCCGCCCTGCCCTATATCGCCGCGCCCGGCGCCGATGTGCTTGCACTGCGCCAGGCGCTGGGCGACGCCATCGCCGCGCTGTCGCGCAGCGACCGCACCACGCTGTGCCTGCGCGGCGTGACGTTTCTTCCCGCCCGGTTCTACCTGGCCATTGCCACGCCGCCGCCTCCGCCCGACTGATCCCCGATTAATCATTGCATTTTCAGCCGGATTTCGACCAACTGGGTCAACCGGGAACAAACAGGCGCTGCCGCACGTGACAGATACCAATTCACCCGTCATTGAAATTCGCGACCTTCACAAAAGCTTTGGCGCTCTTGAGGTGCTGAAAGGCGTCAGCATGCAGGCCCCGCGCGGGCATGTGATCTCGCTGATCGGGTCGTCGGGGTCGGGCAAGTCGACCATGCTGCGCTGCGCCAACCTGCTGGAGGACAGCCAGCAGGGCGAGATCCTGTTCGAGGGCGAGCCGATCAAATGGCGCGGCACCGGGCATGGCCGCCACCCGGCGGACCGCGCCCAGGTCACCCGTATCCGCACCAATCTTTCGATGGTGTTCCAGCAGTTCAATCTCTGGGCGCACATGACAATCCTGCAGAACGTGATGGAGGCCCCGGTAACCGTGCTGGGCCGCAACCGGCCAGAGGTCGAAGAGGCCGCGCGCGGTTATCTTGCCAAGGTCGGCATCGGCGACAAATGCGATGTCTACCCGGCGCAGCTTTCGGGCGGCCAGCAACAGCGCGCCGCCATCGCGCGCGCCCTGTGCATGGAACCGCGCGCCCTGCTGTTCGACGAGCCGACATCGGCGCTCGACCCGGAACTGGAACAGGAAGTCGTCAAGGTTATCAAGGCCCTGGCCGAGGAAGGGCGCACCATGCTGCTGGTCACCCATGACATGCGGCTGGCCAATGACGTGTCGGACCATGTTCTGTTCCTGCATCAGGGCATGATCGAGGAAGAAGGCCCCCCCTCAGAGGTTTTCGGATCACCCAAGACCGACCGCCTGCGCGGCTTTCTGTCGGCCACGGTGTCGGCATGATCCGCGCGACGGCCATCCTGCTGGCGCTGACCGGCACGTTGCAGGCAGAGCCGCTGCGCATCGGCACCGAAACCGACTATCGCCCCTATATCTTCATCGACGAGGCCGGGAACCGTGACGGTTTCGACGTCGACCTGATGGCCGAAATCTGCGCCCGTGGCGACCATGACTGCACCTGGGTCGAGGTGCCGTTCAACCTGCTGTTCAGCGGGCTGGCAGAGGGCCGGTTCGACCTGGCCATCGGCGGCGTCGGCGCCACACCGGAGCGCGACAGGCTTGTCGACTGGACCCGGCCCTATCGCCGGACCAACACCGCCTCCAGCAGCTTTGCCGCGCTTGACACCGATGTCGATCTCGACACCGCGCGGGTCGGCGTGCAGGGCGGCACGGTGCAGGAAGAACTGCTGCGCGAAAACGGCTATTCGGCAATCCCCTACATCAGCAATCAGGCGGCGATCGACGCGCTGTTTGCCGGCGAGGTGGACGTGTTTTTCGGCACATCGGGCTATCTGGCGCAGTTTTCAAAGGCCGGCGAAACCCCGATTTTCGATCTCGGCCAGATAGATTATGCCGATGACGGCCCGCAGATCGCGGTTGCCAAATCCAATCCGGCGCTGCGCGACAGCCTGAACGCCCTCATCGAGGACATGCTGTCGGATGGCACCATCACGCTGCTGGATGTGCGCTGGTTTCCGTCGGCCGAACAGGAAGATTCATAGCAGACCGGCGCCCGCCTTACGCCGCGTCGGGGCGCGCCGGGGCTTGCAGCGTTGCGCATTTCCGGTCAACCTTTCGCACCGCTCCTTTCCGGACGTGCCGGGAATGAGACCTGAACAGATCAACAAAAAAGGGAGAAACCGATGAAAAAACTGATCCTTGCAGGCGCCGCACTGGCGCTGTCAGCCGGCATGGCCTTCGCGGCCAGCCATTCTGTCGTGCGCATGGGCACCGAAGGCGCCTATCCTCCGTGGAACTTCCTCAACGACGCGGGCGAGGTCGACGGGTTCGAGCGGGAGCTTGGCGACGAGCTGTGCAAACGCGCCGAACTGACCTGTGAATGGGTGACGAATGAATGGGATTCGATCATCCCCAACCTCGTCTCGGGCAAC
>JAJDOB010000205.1 GCA_022340385.1 Rhodobacter sp. | reverse complement strand
CGGGGTTGATCACTGTCAGGCGCACGCCCGGCAACGGGTTCATGCCCCAGCGGCGCAGGACAAGCGCATGGGTGTGGCCGCCGCCGATCAGGACCAGGTCGCGCGTCAGGGGAAGTGGCATCTGCATCATGGCACCTGCCTTAACGCCCGGATTTTGAAATGGCGAGAGCGGTTCAGGGGGCCAGCCACTGCCCCTGCCAGTCATCGTCGCGCCGGTACAGCGCGCGGCGGTGATAGTCGTCGCTGAGATGGACCACGTCCATTTCGTCGATCCGCAGGGTCAGCCGCGCCAGCCGGTCCGGATCGGGCGCGCGCACATAGGCGTCAGAGGCGTCGATGACGCTGCCGGGCACCGGCGTGACACCGTAATTGGCGCGCGAGCCATCCGGCATCTGGTGCCACAGATGCGCCAGTTCGGGCCCCGACGAGATTTGAATGGTGCCGCGCAGCCGCATCTGCACCTGCGTGGACTCGTTCCAGATATGCAGGCTGGCGCGCGGATCGGCGGTCAGTTCGGTTATCTTGACCGATCCGGTGTCGGTGTGCACCGCGACGCTGCCCGCCCTGCGGTCGGCCCCGCGCAGCACCACCATGCGCGCCTCGGGTGCGCCGGACCGGCCGATCGTGGCCAGCACGCTGCGCGCATTCGGCTTGAGCAGTACGGCGTCGCGGACCAGTTGCCGCCAGCACGCCGACCACAATCCGCTGCGCGTTTCGAACCATTCTGCCATTTCGCACCCTGACGATCTTTTGCAGACCCACGTCAGCCAGCAAATCGGCGGTCAGTCAACCGGCAATCCGCTGGGCACGCGATCGGGCCGCCCCAGCGGGCGTTGCAGCGCCGTCTCTCCGGTTAGCGCGTTGAGAAAGGCGACGATGTCGGCGATCTGGGACACGGTGCGCGGCGGCAGGTCGATGTCGATCTTCGCAAGCCGGCGGGCGGTCTCCATCCTGTCCTCCCGGATCACGAAATCGCCGCTGTCCAGCCAGGGTGCGGACGCCAGAATCGCCATGTCGGGGCGCCAGCGGGCGTTGCTGGCCAGCGGATCGAGGTGGTGGCGCACCATGTCCTGCAGCGTCGGCATCGCGCCGTTGTGGCCATAGGGCGGGCTGAGCGCCACGTTGCGCAGGAACGGCACGCGAAAACGATAGGCGTCGTCCAGATCGTCGGTTTCCGCGACCCGGCCGATGTCGCGCGGCAGCGGATCGAACGGGCGGGTGCGCCCCGGGCCGAAGGCGGGCAGCGCCAGCGCGCGGAAGTCCTGGTTCGACAGCAATGGCCCGGCATGGCAGGCCGAACAGCCGGCGTCGCCGTAAAACAGCCGCATGCCGCGCATCTGGGCCGGGTCGAGCGCGTGCGAGTCGCCGGCCAGATACTTGTCGAACGGGCTGTCGTGGTTGCGAAACTCTGTGCCGATGAAGGCGGCGATGGCATTGACGATCTCGACGATGGTGACATCGCCGGGCTCTTCAATGTGATCGAAGGCGGCGACGAAACCCTGGCCATATGCCTCGATCCCGCGCACCCGCCTGGCAAGGATCGGCCAGACCAGATCGGCGCGGTCCCTGGCGGCGCCGGCAACCTCGTTCTCGCCCGGCTGGCCGGCCATTTCGGCACTGGATGTCATCGGAAACAGGGCCTGCGCGGCAAGGATCGAGTTCAGCCCCTGTGGCAGGCGTTCCTCTGCCGGGGTGTTGAACCCGTTGCCGTAGATGTCGGACACGGAAACGCGGCCATCGTGGAACATGAACGCCACATCGCGGTGGCCAAGGTTCCAGAGCGCGGGCGCATTGCGCGGCACGCGGTGCCTGATCCGGTCGGCCCCGACGCCGGCGGTGCGGTTGCGCCCGATGCCGGTGCCGCCTTCGCCGACGCCAAGGCTTTGCCCGTCGGAACTGCCAAGATCGTGGTGATGGCATGTGCCGCAGGAAATGTTCCGGTTGCCCGACAGGATCTTGTCGTAGAACAACAACTGGCCAAGCGCGGCTTGCGCCGGGTCGAAGGCGATGAAATCATCGTCATCCAGCGGCGGCGGCAGATCCTGCGCCAGGGCCGGGGCCGCCGCCAGCAGAAGGATCGACAAAAGATGCGCAAACTTGCCCTTGTACTGTGCCTGCTGGCGCACCCGGCGCTGGCCGAACTGGAAGAGGCGCGCGATCTGATGGACGCCGGGCAGTTCGAGGCCGCGCGCGCGGCGCTGTGGCCCGCGGCGCGATCCGGCAATGCCGAGGCAGAGGAACTGATCGGCGTGATGTATGCGCTTGGGCTGGGCGTCGAAAAGGACGAGCTGCGCGCGTTCGAGTGGTATCTGCGCGCCGCGATGAAGGGCCATCCGGGCGCGCAATCGGGCGTCGGGTGGTATTACGAGGTCGGCATCGGCCTGACCGCGCCCGACCTGGTGCGCGCCTACATGTGGTACGTGCTCAGCGCGATCGGCGGCGACCCCGACGCGGCGATCAGCCAGGAGGAAGTGGCCAAGAAGATGTCGGCGGATCAGATCGAACATGCCCATAAGCTCATAGATGACTATCGTACGTGGCTCTACCCGTTTCGGTAGTAACGGAAGTTTCAACAGGAAATTGGTTAACAAAAGCTTTCGCTCGGGGGATTTCCCGCGAATGGCGTCGCCGGCGTCCGGGTATTACCGGAACCGGCACTGCCGCGCCGGATGGTTGTTGCCCTATTTGATGCGCTGGCAGGCGGTTTCGGTAACGCCGCCGGTCTGCGGGTTCCGGTACTGATTGTAGAGAGTGTCCGGATAGTTTGTCGGCTGCGCGAACCAGTCGAAGATCGCGTGATTCTGCGGCTGCATGCGGAACTTGAACAGCCCGTCGGGCGTGCCTTTTTCCGGCGGAAAGAATTCCCAGTCGCCAAAGCCTTCGACGTTGTAGATCGCGCTGGTGCCCAGATAGACGATGGTGCCGCGCGCGGCGAGCGTGAAATCGGGATTGACCTGCATCTGCAACTCGACCGACACGACGGGGCTGTTGACATTGCAGGTCCACAGGCCAACGGGTGGCGCGGGCGGCGTCAGGGCAACAGTTGGCGTGGCAAGGAGAAACCATGCCGCAACCCGCGGCAGCAATCGCATCAGTCCGTGCATGCAACTTCTCCTGTACGCGCAAGATACATCCGGAACGGTAGCCCGGTTTGGCGAGGCGGGTCAAATGGCGCAGCCGGATGCCCGGAACTGCCTCGCTTCGATCAGCGCGCGCATGTCGCCGCGCAAGCAACGACGGGGTGGGGCGCCCCGCGACGGGACGCCCCGGATCGGATCTACTTGGTGTCCATCATCAGGGTCTCGTTGATGCTGGCCTCGACCGCTGCCACGGTGCCGGTCAGGGCGTCAAAGACGGCCTCGCCGCCATCGACATTGGCCTTGAACCAGTCATAGACCGGGGCCGCGGCGTCGCGGAACATCGCCTTTTCCTCTGGCGAGGGCACGTAAAGATCGCCGCCGCCGGCCTGGAAATCCATATAGGCCTGGATCGACTTGCGCTTGGGCGAGGCGAAGGTGGCCTGCTGAAGCGCATAGAACCCGTCGGCCACGATGCGGCGCTGGCTTTCATCCATCGACATGAACTTTTCATTGTTCATGAACCACAGCGCGCCCATGTAGGCGTGCCCGTCCAGCGTCACATATTGCAGCCCGGCATCGGGGAATTTCATGCCCATGATGTCGGTGATGCCGTTCTTGGAGCCTTCGACAACGCCGGTCTGAAAGCTGGTGAACAGTTCCGGCCACGGGATCGGCGTCGGCGAGGCGCCAAGCGCCTTGACCAGTTCCTGCGGCAGGTCGGCGACCACGGTGCGGATCTTCAGCCCCTTCATGTCGGCGGGCGTCTGCACCCGGCGCTTGGTGTTGGCAAAGTTGCGCCAGCCGCCGGTGTTGCCGATGGTCATCAGCCGCACGGTGCCGTCAGAGGCTTCGTTCACCATCTGCTGCATGGTGGTGACAAACGGCGAGCCGTTCGCCAGCACGGCCTCTGCAACCCGGTCATTCGACATCAGGTAGGGCAGGTCCAGCACCTGCACGAAGGGAAACAGGTTGGCGGTGCCGCCGCTGGTGGACACGTAGACGTCGATATTGCCCTCGGCGATGCCGGCCAGGCATTCGGTGCCATTCGAACACAGTTGGGTGCCGATGAACATTTCCACTTCGATGGCGCCATTGCTGGCCTGCTCGACGTAGTTCTTGAACACGACAAGCCCGTCGTAATCCTCGTCATTCTCGTTGGAATTCGCGGTTGCGCGGATCTTGATCGGCTCGTGCCCGGCCGCATAGGCGCCAATTGCACCGCCGGCGCATAGGGCCGCCGCAAGCGCCGTTGTGGTGAGTGATTTGAGCATCGGATGTACCTCCCTGGGGTGTTGTTGATGGTTGAGTTATTGAACGAAGCCCGTCAAGCGCGGGATCGTCATAGAGATTGCCGGAATGTAGGTAATCATGAAGATTACGACCACTTCGATGGCAAGAAACGGCAGGATCGCCTTGGCGATGGTTTCCACCCGTTCACCCGAAACGGCGCTGGCGACGAACAGCACAAGCCCCATCGGCGGCGTGGCCAGCCCGACCGTCAGGTTGACCGACATGATGATCGCGAAATGCACCGGATGCACACCGAGATCAACAAAGATCGGCCCCAGGATCGGACCAAGGATGATGATCGCGGGGCCGGCATCCAGGAACATGCCGACGATGAACAACAGCAGGTTGATCAGGAACAACAGCACCAGCGGGTTCTCGGACAGCGACAGGATATAGGCCGCCAGCGTTTCCGGCGCGTGGCTGAGCGAAACCACGGTCTTGAACGCCATCGCCGCCCCGACCAGCAGCAGCACCACCGCGCTGGTCATCGCCGAACGGCTGAGAATGCCGGGCAGATCCGAAAGCCGCATCGTGCGCAGGATGCCGAAGGCGACGATCAGCGCATAGGCGACGGCGACGGCGGCGGCCTCTGTCGGGGTGAAGACCCCGGCGAGGATGCCACCAAGGATCAGGATCGGGGTCTGCAGCGGCACGACGGCGCGTTTGCAGACCATGCGGAAATCGTGGCTGACGACCCGGCGCAGCCCCAGCACCAGCCCGTGCGCGGCCAGAACGCCGCCGCCAAAAGCCAGCCAGCTTGCCGTGGTGGTCGCATTCTCGCCCAGCGGCACGAACTGGGCCAGCAGCAGGCCGAGGTTCAGCCGAACCAGCAGGAACGAGAACCAGAATTCAAGCGCCGACAGTTCGATGCCGGTGATCACCACGCGCCTGGCCTCGGGCAGGTTGTAGCGGTCGGCCAGAAGGCGAACCATGATCATCAGACCAACGCCGACCAGTATCCCCGGCACGATCCCGGCCAGGAACAGCGCCGCCACGCTTTCGCCCATCACATAGGCGTAGATGATCATGATGCCCGAAGGCGGAATGATCGGGCCGATGACGCTGCTGGCGGCGGTGATGGCGGCGGCAAAGCGGCGGGTGTAGCCCTGTTTTTCCATCGCCGGGATCAGCATCGACCCCAGCGCCGACGTGTCGGCCACGGCGCTGCCCGACAAGCCTGCGAACAGGATCGAGGACAGGATGTTGACCTGCGCCAGCCCGCCGCGCAGATGGCCCATCAGCGCCTGGCTGAACTCGACCAGGCGGATGGTGATGCCGCCCTTGTTCATCAACTCTCCGGCCAGCATGAAGAACGGGATCGCCATCAGCGGAAAGCTGTCCATCCCGTTGTAGACGTTGCGATACAGCAGGGTCAGGTCTTTTTCCTGTCCGGCCATCCACAGCAGGATGCCGGGGGCCGCCAGCAGGCCGAAGAACACCGGCAGGCCGATCATCAGGAACACAAGGAAGATGGGGAGGAACCAGATCAGCATCTTATTCTGCCATGATTTCGTCTTCGGGCGGGGCCAGGTCTTTCAACCTGTCGCCGCCGCCCAGAAGAGTGATGAGCGAGCGAAGGATCAATTCGATATTGACGATGAACAGCAACACCACCCCGGTCAGCAGGGACAGCATCATCCAGCGCCGGGGAACCTTGACCCAGTCGAGGTCAAGTGTCGGGTAATACAGCGATGCGGTCTTGGCGCGCGCCAGAAAGCCGGTGGTCTCTGACCAGCCGATCCGGATCGCCAGCACCAGCACCAGCCCGGCCAGCAGCAGCAGGATCAGCGACAGGACCGCCGCCAGCCGCACCGGCAATGCGCGCACCGCCATGTCGATGGCGACAAAGCCGCCGCGCCGGTAGGCCAGCGGCGCGATCAGCCCGGTCATCCACAGCATCGCGAACCGCGCCGCCTCGTCCGGCCAGGGCAGCGCGTTGTTCAGCACATAGCGAAAGAACACCTGTATCAGGATCGCCAGAACCATGCAGGCGATGGCAACGATCGCGATGCCGCGCCCGATGCGCAGCACGATGTCGTTGAATAACTGAAACGGCAGCAAGGCCGCGTTCAACAGCGCCACACCGCGCCCTCCCTGATTGTCCCCATTCGGGGTTTTCGTCTTGTTGCCCGCGGGTTAGACGGGGGTCTTGAAGTGGCCGAACTGGCCTTGCGAAAACACCAGCGGCGCACCCTTGCGCCATGTGGCCCGGGTGACCTCGGCCACGACAATGCCGTGGTCGCCGCCCGCATGGCGCGCCAAGGTCGTGCATTCGAACCGCGCCAGAAAGCCGTTCAGCAGCGGCACGTTGTGGTCGTTCAACTGCCAGTCGGTGCCGTCAAACGCGGTGCCGTCGCGCGAAAACCGGTCGCAAATATCCTTTTGATCGGCGCCGGCCACGTGAATCGCGAAATGCGCCGCCTCGAAGAACGCGCCATAGCGGCGCGAGAACCTGGCCGGCGACCACAGGATCAGCGGCGGATCAAGCGAAACGCTGGCAAAGCTGTTTGCGGTGATGCCCAGCGGCCCGATCTCGCTGTTGGTGGTCACCACCGTCACGCCGGTTGCGAACCGTCCCAGCGCATCGCGAAATTCGCGTGTCGTGTCGGGGCCGGGGGTGACGCTTTGCATGTATGAAATCTCGCTGCCGTCGGGCATCAGGGCACCTCGTGCCCAAGCGCGGCCGAGTAAAGTTCGAACCAGGTCTGCCGGTCCATGTCGACCCTGAACGCATCGCTGAATTTCGCGATGCGCGACAGGGTGTTGGTTCCCATGACCGGCAATATCCGCGCCGGATGCGCCAGCAGCCAGGCCACCGCGACCGCGGCGCGATCAACGCCGTCCCGGGTGGCGACCGCCTGCAGGGCGCTGATCAGTCTGGTGTCGGCCGCGCCCGCCACCAGCGCGCCGCCGCCCAGTGGCGACCAGGCCATGATCGGCGTCCGGCGCTCTTGCAGAAAAGCGACGTCGCCATTGGTGAATCCCTGATGCGCCAGCAGGCTGAGTTCGATCTGGTTGGTGACCAGCGGGGTCTTCATCGCCGATTGCAGCAGCGTCCAGTCATGCAGCCTGAAATTCGACACGCCGACGCTGCCAACCTTGCCGCCCTGCACCAGCCCGTCAAGCGCCGCGCCGGTTTCCTGCGGATCCATCATCGGATCCGGGCGGTGAATCAGCAGCAGGTCGATGTGATCAATACCCATCAGTTTCAATGACATGTCGACCGAAGTCGAAATATGGTCTGAACTGGTGTCATAGTATTTCACCCGCGCGCCGGAATGCCGCCCGGCGGGCGCGACGATGTCGCATTTGGTCACGATTTCCAGCTTGTCGCGCA
>JAJDOB010000189.1 GCA_022340385.1 Rhodobacter sp. | reverse complement strand
GTCCTGTGGCACGATCAGCAGTTCGGAATCCGCGGAAAAGAAATACTCGTCCTCCATAGAGGCGGTCACCAGATAGATATGGCTGGCCATACCCACCTGCGTGTTGACATCACCGGCGGTGGTCATGGTGTGCATGCCGGTGATCCATGTCAGCCGCTGGTCAGACATCGGAACCGGATCCCACCGGTACTGTCCCAGCGAGATCACGTCGGGATCGACATTCGGCGCCGATTTCCAGTGCGGCACGTCGATCTTTTCATAGCGGTGCGAATGTTTGACCGACGGGCGGATTCGATAGCACCAGGTCCGTTCGTTCTGGTGCTGCGGCGCGGTGAACGCCGTGCCGCTCAGCTGTTCGCCATAAAGCCCGTAGTTGCATTTCTGGGGCGAGTTCATGCCTTGCGGCAACGCGTCGGGCAACGCCTCGGTTTCGAAATCATTGCCAAAGCCGGGCATATATCCCGCATGTGTTCCAAGCGGGGTGGCGGCGCTGACCATGTCGCGCGGGGCGGGTTGCTTGTTCATGTCGACCTCCGGAATCCAGGCCGTAATTATCGTTGCATTTGCAATGAAGTCAAGTAGTCTGTCAAAAGTTAGTCAGGATATTCGCATGACCGGGTTCGACCTAGATGGATTTCTACCCTATCAGTTGGCGGTGCTATCGGCCCGCGTCAGCCGCGAGTTTTCAACCCTTTATCGCCGGAAATTCGGTATTTCGATCGCCGAGTGGCGCGTGGTCGCACATCTTAGCCAATCCGGGTCGGTCAGCGTGCGCGAGATTCACAAGCGCGTGGATATGGACAAGTCCAAGGTAAGCCGTGCGGCCTCGCGGCTGGAATCGAATGGATATGTGTCCAAATCGTCCAACCCCGAGGACGGGCGGCTGGTGTCGCTGGCGCTGACCGCAAAGGGACGGGCGATGGTGGCGGAACTTGCGCCGCTGGCGCACGGCTTCGAACAAGAGGTGATGCAGAAACTGGGCCAGGATGCCACCGCGTTCCGGCAAGCCCTGGCAAGACTGCTGGATTAGGGTCTAATCCAGCCTGATCCGGCTGCGCGCCGACCGCCCTGCAGCATCAATGACTGACAGCGTTACGAAACCCGGCCCGGCAATTTCGATCATCGCCGCGCGGTCGTAGCTGCGCGTCAGCACGGGCAGGCCATCGGCCAGCCAGGTGAACGGGGGCTTCCCATCGCGCACTTTCACCGCCAGCGCCTGGCCCGCGACTTCTACGCGGGCGCCGTCGGGCGGAAAGGCCAGCTCAGGGGATCCGATTTCGGCGGCAAACGCGGCATCGCGTGGGCGAAACCGTTTCAAGGGCCGCGGCAACTGACTGTGCCCGACAATCAGCGTCCCGGGTGGCGGTGGCGGCAACCGGTCAAGCTTTGGTTTCAGCAGGGCAAACGCCTCGAACAGGATCGGCGCGGCCAGATCGCCGCCAAATGCACCCGGCACCGGAGTACCATCGGGCCGCCCCATCCAGACGCCCGCCACATGCCGCCCGTCAAAGCCGATCGCCCAGGCATCGCGGTGGCCGTAAGAGGTGCCGGTCTTGTAGGCCAGCCCGGTCCGCGCCGCGCCCGCGGGCGGCGCCATGCCCGACAGGATATCACCGACTTGCCATGCGGATTCGGGCGACAGCACGGATTGCGGAAATTCCGCCGGACCGGTGCCTGAAATGCTATGCAGCGCCACGGCCTGCCCGCGATTGGCAAGCCCCGCATAAAGCTGCACCAGACCTTCGAGGCTGACACCGACTCCGCCCAATGCGACCGCCAGTCCGGGCCGTCCGCCGGGCAGGTGTGCGGCGACGCCGGCGCGGCGCAGATGCGCCATCAGCCGCGACGGGCCCAGCGCGTCTGTCAACTTGACCACCGGGATGTTCAGCGACATCTGCAATGCGTCGCGGATGCGGACCGTTCCACGAAACCGGCCATCGAAATTCTGCGGTGCGTAGGTGCCGAACGCGGTGGGGCGGTCCTCGATCAGCGTTTCGGGATGGGCCAGACCCTGATCGAACGCCAAACCGTAGATCAGCGGCTTCAGAGTCGATCCCGGCGACCGGATGGCTTGTGTCATATCGACAAACCCAAGCCGGTCATCGGCGCGATAGGCGGCAGAGCCGACAGAAGCAAGGATTTCGCCGGTGCGGTGATCCGCGGCCATCACCGCAATCGACAGGCGCTGACCGGCATCGCGCGCGGCCCGATTTGCCAGGGCTTCCAGCTTTGCCTGAAGTCCAGCGTCAATCGTCAGCCGATGAACTTGGCTGGCCGGATCGGCGGTGCGATTCCGGTCGGTCAGATGCGCCGCCAGCGCGGGAAACGCGGCGCGTTGGGCCGGAACAGGCTCTGTCTCGGCGCCCTGCATCGTTTCGTCGTCAATTACGCGCGCCCGAACCATGCGCGCAAGAACCCGGCTACGAGCGTCGAAGGCGGTGCCGGCAAACCGGTCTGGCCGCCGGGTTTCGGGCGACTGTGGCAACGCCACCAGAAGCGCAGCCTGCGCCGGGGTCAGCCGGCGCGGTTCCTTGCCGAAATAGGCCAAGGTCGCCGCACGCAGCCCTTCAAGATTACCGCCGAACGGTGCGCGGTTCAGGTAAAGCGTCAGGATCTGGGCCTTGGACAGCCGTTTTTCCAACGCCAGCGCCAGCCTGACCTGCCGCAGTTTGCCCTTCCAGCGCCCGGTGCTGCCATCTTCCAGAAGCCGCGCGACCTGCATGGTCAGGGTCGATCCGCCCGAAACGACCTGCCGGTTCCACAGCGCCTGGCCGACGGCGCGCAGCATCGCCTTTGGATCGACCCCGGAATGGCGGTAAAAACGCTTGTCCTCATAGGCGATCAGCATCTCGACATATCGGGGATCCACGGACTCCAGCGATGTCGCCAACCGCCAGCGGCCATCGGCGACGGTGTAGGCACGCAGCAGGAACCCGTTGCGGTCCAGCATCTCGACCGAAGTGTCGACCGCCAGCGCGGGAATGTCGGTCGCAGCGACCCAGCGGTCCAGCGCGTCACGCCCCAGCGCCGTCAGAAACAGTGCCAGAACCAGCAGGAAAGGCGCAACTCGCCTCATTCGACGATCGTTATCCGGCCCGCGTCGCTATGTGCCCGGAATTGCGGCCTGTACATGTCCTCTACGCTGGCTGCCGGGTGATGATAGCTGCCCGGAGACACGGCGCGCACGATATAGCCGAGGCGGAATTCCTTGTCCGACCGCCAGTCGACTGCCGCCAGGAAACGATCCTGCCGGAACTCGGTATTGCGGGTCTCTGTATGCAGCTTCAGCCAGTCAAGCGCGCGGATATCGCCGCCGCGCATCAGGTTCGGATTGTCGATCTCGAATCCGGCCGGCAGCGGGTCGTTGACCATCAGCCGGGCTTCGGTCTTGCCGAAGGGCTTGATCGTCAGAACTGTGACAAGCCTTGTGCCCTGCGGCACGTTTTCGGGTGAAACAGGGTCGCCCTTCATGCTGAAATAGCGGCGTTCGATGGCATAGCCGTTGCCGCCCGCCGGGTCCGGCACTTCCGGCACGCCGAAAGTGGTCAGCGTGATCGTCGTGGCGTCATCGCCGCCGTTTCGGATCGCCAGCGGCGCAAAAGCCGTGTCATCCTCGACAACGCGCACCAGCGGGCCGTCGGCCGGAGTACCATTGATCGTCAGATCGCCAAAGCCGCCGTTGTCCAGCATCGCGTGGGCCGCCAGCAGCGACCAGACCTGTTCCTGTGTCGACAGCGAATACCGGCCATCGACCGGGGCGATACTGTTCAGCAGCGCGTCACGATCCACTGCATTGCTGCCCGACTCGACCGCCAGGGTCAGGACGGCGGCCCGGTCACGCAGGTTGGTGCCATAATCGCTGCGCCAGACCTGGCGTTCGGACGATGGCAAACCGGCGATCTGGCGCGCGGCCTGGGCAAACATCCTGTCGGCACGGGTCGGATCGCCATAGGCGGCCAGCGCCGCGCCCAGTTGCGCAGTCGCAAGTGCGGTGCCGAAATCCTCGCCCTTCACATCGGCGTAATAGCGCAGGTCGCCGACAGACGCGGCGCCTTCGCGGGCAAGCACATACAGCGCATAGGCGATGTCCTCGCCGCCGTCGTCGAAATCGGCGGAGTAATTCACCCGGTTTCGCAGGTTATCCAGCGCGCTGCGAAACGCGATGTCGGGCACGTCATGGCCCTGCGCGCGGGCCCGCGACAGGAAATCGGTGACATAGGCATCCAGCCAGAAATCGCCGCTCGAGGCACGCCACAGCCCGAAGGCCCCGTTCGAAGCCTGATTGGTCAGCACCCGGTCAATTGCCTGTTCGATCCTTGTGGCCAGCGTGTTGCGCTCTGCCAGACCCATCGCGCGCGCGACCTCGTCGAGATACAACAACGGCAGCGCCCGCGACGTGACCTGTTCGGTGCAGCCGTAGGGATAGCGATCCAGCGCCTCCAGCAAGCCGGGCGCATCCAGCCGGGCAATCGGACCGACCGCCAGCGTGGCCGAGCCGGTGCCCTGCCGCAGCCCGGCAAAGACGTTGCCATCAAATGTGAATGTCGTGCCTGAATCGAGACTGAACCGGCTGGTTCGTGTCGTGATCGGGTCATTCACCTGCACCGGCAGCATCAGCGTCTTGGTCAGCACCTTGCCGCCCGGTGTGCTGAGCGTGACATCGATCTTTTGCAGCCCGGCGTTGACGGCGGTAATCGGGATCGAAAACACCTGCTTGCCGTTGTCTTCCAGCGTAATGCCGGATGGCACGGCGCGATGAAGTTGCACACCCTGCGCATCCACATCCAGCCCCATGCGCCCGGACGGGCCGCTGGCATGAACGATTTCCAGCAACAGGCGGGACTGATCGCCCGGTGCCATGAATCGCGGCAGGCTGGCGGTGACGACCACGGGGTCGCGTACAAGAACCTCTGCCTGAGCCTCGCCGACGCCGGTGTCTGACCAGACAACAGCCATCAGCCGCACGGTGCCGTTGAACGATGGCAGGTCAAAGCCGGTGCGCGCATAGCCATCGGCGCCGACCTCGATCGGGCCGCTGAAATAGGCCACCAGCTCTTCGGTCGGGGGTGGCGATTGCAGCCCGCCCTCGGGTGCGGCGTCACCACCGGAACGGACAGCGCCAAGCGAGCCGTTCATGCCGTCGATCAGGCGGCCATAGACATCGCGCAGTCCCATGCCCAGCTTGCGCTGACCGAAATAATGCCCCGACGGATCGGGGGAATCGAACCCTGTCAGGTTCAATATGCCGACATCGACGGCGGCAATCGTGGCCCAGGCGGTTTCGCCCGGGACAACACCACCGACCTTCAGCGCAACCGGCAGCGGACCGCGCGGATCGGCCTCTGGCGCGACATCGAAGCTGGCCGAAAGCCTGTGGTCGCCGGGATCGACAGAGGCATGGGCGAGGCCCAGCGCGCGTGCCGGATTTCGACCGGCGTCGATGTCCATCGGGCGGATCACCGAGGCGGTCACATAGGCCCCCGCGCCCCAGGCATCGGTCACCGCCAGGTCGATCAGGTTCTCGCCCTCGGTCACGTCAACCGCTTTCATGTCGATCAGATGATTGGACACCACCGTGACCAGCGCCTTGCCCGCGTAACGTGGCACGATGCGCAGGCGGGCCGTGTCGCCGGGCTTGTAGGTTTCGGCGTTCAGGGACAATTCCAGCAGATCCGGCGTCGACGACACATCCGCGCCGCCATACCAGCCGGCGTAAAAGTCGGTCGATGCCGCCACATAGTCGCCGCCGGTGCGTTCGACCTTGATCTCGTGGCGGCCCCATTCCACCAGCCCTAAAACGGTGACCGGCGCGTCGCCCAGGGTCGCGTCACCTTCGGCCACGACGCTGCGGGTCGTAATCGGTTCCCAGTTCCAGTTGCCGGAATACTGATACCATTGGTAGCGGGTGCGAACCCGGCTGATTGTCCAGTGCACGGTCATGTCGGTTCTGGCCTGCATCGCGTCAAGCGCGATCAGGTTGAACGATGCCTCGGAATTTTCGCCCGCGTCGCCATCGAAATTCGCCTTGATGCCAATCACCGGGCCGTTCGGGGCAATCGGCGTCGTGATCTTGCGTTCCACCGGGCGGCCGGAGCCTTCGGATATCCGCACGGCCACCACGGCCTCCAGCGGGCGGAAATTCGGCTCTAACTCGGGGAAATTCACCCCTACGATCGCCTGGCCATCCGGATCGGTGCGCAGGTCGCCCGGCAGATAAAAGACTTCCGGCTGAACAGTCGTGTCGTGCCGGCCAAAACGAAAGCCGGGATAGGCGTCCAGACTGTCTGTCGCGCGCAGCAACACTTCGCCCTCGATCGGCAGATCGCCGGCCGGGGCGCCAAACAGGTATTTCGCGTCAATTCGCAAGGGCGGCTGATCGTCGGTGCGGATCACGCCTTCGGGCAGGCTCAGGGCAAAGTCGATGCGCTCTGGCAGGAAATCCTCGACCAGAACACTGGTCGCCGCGATGCTTGCCGCCTTCGGATCGGCAAAGATTTCCAGCCGCCAGGATCCGCGCGGCGCGGCGCCGGTGGTGCGGAACGAAAACACATGCCCGCCCGCCTTGGGATCGCTGGATAATTGCCGCGCGTATTCGACCCCGTCCGGGCGTTTCAGCACCGCCACCAACGGCAGACCGGTGATCGCCTCTGCCGTCGCGTCGCGGGCCAGAACCGTGGCATTGATGACTTCGCCGGCGCGGTAGGCACCGCGATCGGTGGTGATGAACGTGTCGACCGGGCCGGCAGGCGCACGGCCCTCGACGCCCCGGTCGGACAGGTCGAATTCCGGATCGGTCAGCGACAGAAAGGTCAGGTCGCCATCGGATTTCGCCAGCACCATGGCCGCCTGAGCGCCGCCTGTGCCGCGCGTCAGGCCGGGCTCGAACCGGGCGTAGCCCATCGCGTCGGTCCGCGTGGTGCCCAGCACAGCATTGGCGCGTGACAGCAGTGTCACCTCGACGCCTTCGCGCGGTTCAGCAGACCCTAACCCACGCAAAAACACGTGCAGACCGTCGGTGCCCGACATAGTCGCAAGGCCCAGATCGCTGACCACGAACCATTGCGTCGCCGCCGGATTGTCATAGGGGTCGGCGCCGGGAATCTTCGCCTGCAGCGCATAGATGCCGGGATCGAGATCGCCCACCACCTCTGTCAGCGGCAGGCGCGTGGTCACATCCCTGTTCAATTCCTGGTTTACCGTGCCGGTGCCGGTCCAGACCGTAGTGGCGATGTCATTGCTGAGATTGTCCTCTTCCCAGGCCGACAACGGGCGGCCGAAATAATTGTCCTGGATCGCGCGCAATATCGACCGGTCGCTGATCTGGCGCAGGGTCAGATCGACCTCGGTGACATTGACCGTTTCAATCGGCAGCGCGATCTCGCCATTCGCGGGCAGGACATAGGCGCGCCCGGGAAAACGGGCCGCCGGAGAGCGGTCGCGCACATAAAGGTTCAGCGTGACGTTCTTGACCAGCGTTTCACCAGACGCCGCAGGCAGCCCTTCGCGAAACGTCAACTGGTAGCGTTTGCCATGCTCGACACCTTCCACGCACAGGCGCCGCTGATCGGCCTCGACCGTAAGATCGGCGGCGGGCACCTGAACGAACGGGGTATAATCCACCCCGGCGCGGATCAGGTTTTCGGAAAACTCCGCACAGATACGGGGGCGCAGCGCGTTGTTGTCGACGCTGTGTTCGGTAATCCGGAATCCGTATTTGGCGATCGCCTTGTCCAGCATCTCTTCGGTGTCCTGGCGCGGCTGGATCGCCTGTGCCAGGCGCAATGCCGGGATCATATCGCGCCCGCGTCCGGCGTCTTCCAGCGACTCGGCGATCACCGCCAGCGCACCGGCCTGACCGGCCGGGCTGTCGGCGCGCAGATACGCGTTTGTGGCCGCCAGCAATGCACGGCGCTGGTACTCCCGTCGCTCGGACGATTTGTCGGCCTTGATCGCCAGGGCAAGGCGGGCATATTCCAGCCAGTGATCCGGGGCGTCGGTCAGGACGGTGGCAGCACCGGTAAACCGGTAGGCCGACACGACATTGCCGTTGGCGCGCGCCTCGACCGCGGCCTGCAACAGATCGCCGGCGGTCCAGTCGTTCGGGATATGCTTGTTGGTCAGATCCAGTGCCTGTTCGCGTGCCGCCATGATGTCGGCCGGGCGCAGGAAATCGAGGTCTGCCGCGCGTTCTTCGCCCAGTGCGACGACGCGCGGGCCGGTCACGATCACCCGGCCGGAAAATGCGCCCTCGTAGGCGACGCTTTCGCCCAGGGTCGATTTGGGAAAACAGGCGTTTGATCTGGTGTTGTGGGTGAAGGCAACGCAACGCGGATTGGACAGGCAGGCCGCCTCGCAGGCGTTCAGGTTGGTGTCGAAGATGGATTGAAGATCCCCGCCGGGAAAGTCGACATTGCGTGTCAGGCTCAGCCGTCTTTCGGGAACCGGGCTTTCCGCCCAGCCTGCGTTGGCCAGAAAAGACAGAAGAAAGACGACACCAACAACGATGCGCATGGGTAACCTCCACCAATTGAATGGCGGCATGGTGGCACAAGGCAGCCGATGCGGCAACGGATTCGGGCGATTCGGTTAAGCGCATGTTCAGCAACTGCCGCCATGATTGCGCGCGTCGGTCAAAGCGGAACGAAACCATGAACGGTGCAGATATTCTGGCAAAGGAGCGACGGGCGCGCATGGCGGCCGAGCGTTTGCTGGAACTGAAACAGGCGGAACTGTCGGACGCCAACCGCAAGTTGTCCGCCCATGCCCGCAGCCTGAGCGATGAGATCGTCGAAAAGCGCGAGGAAACCGAAGCGCTGAAAACCCAGACCGTTCAGGTGATGGAAAAACTGGAAACCGCCAATCATGCCATGCTGATCGCCGAACGGCGACTTTGGGATTCGGTAGAGACGATTCAGGACGGTTTTGCCGTGTTTGACCCCGACGGCGTGATGATCGCGGCCAATTCCGCCTATCTGCTGCCCTTCGACGGGCTGGAGGCGGTCGGCCCGGGTATCAGTTACGCGGAAATGCTGGCGCTTTGTGTCGAAGAGGGCATCGTCGATATCGGCAATACGGCCCCGAAGGACTGGATCGCCGGTATGATGACCCGCTGGCAGGGCGACCTTGCCGTCCCGCGGGTGCTGCGCCTGTGGAACGGTGTCTCGATCAAGCTGATCGACCAGCGCGCGCGCGACGGGGATACGGTTTCGTTGGCGCTGAACATCACCGACACGATCCGCAACGAGGCCAAGCTGAAAAAGGCACGCCACCGGGCCGAAGCCGCGAATCGCGCCAAATCGGCGTTTCTCGCCAATATGAGCCACGAAATCCGCACACCGATGAACGGCGTCGTCGGCATGGCCGAGCTGTTGGCAGACACCGATCTGGACGAGGAACAGCGACTGTATATCGAGACGATCAAATCCTCGGGCGAGGCGTTGCTGGTGCTGATCAACGATGTGTTGGACTATTCAAAGATCGAGGCCGACAAACTGACGCTGCACCCCGCTGTTTTCGATCTGGAACGCGCGATTCATGAAATCGTGCTGCTTCTTCAGCCCACCGCACAGCAGAAGAACCTGGATCTTCTGGTGGACTACGACATGTTTCTGCCGACGCATTATGTCGCCGATCCGGGCCGTGTGCGGCAGGCGCTGACCAACCTGATCGGCAATGCGATCAAGTTCACCGCCGAAGGCCATGTCGTGATCCGTGTCGTTGGCCTGCCGGTCGATGACGAAACCGCGCAGCGCGTGCATATCAGTGTCGAAGACACCGGAATCGGCATCCCGCCCGAGATGGTCGATCACATCTTTGGCGAGTTCAACCAGGTCGAGGATGAACGTAATCGCAAATTCGAGGGCACCGGGCTTGGCCTTGCGATTACCCGAAAGATCATCACCCTGATGGGCGGCGAAATCTGGGTGGACAGCGAGGTCGGCGTCGGGTCCAGCTTTGGCTTTTTCCTGACGTTGCCGGTGGGTGAGGCCGATGAACCACCCCTGGCGGTCATGCCGGACTGGGCCGACCGGGTCATCGTCGCCGATGCGCAAGCGATCAACCGCCAGATCATCGACAAGCAACTGTCGATGCAGAAACTGGCGGTCTTGCAATGCCGCAGCGGCGAAGAGGTGCTGGCCGCCAATCCTGTCGGAACGGATGTGCTGCTGATCGACACGAACCTGCCCGATATCACCGGCATCGAACTGGCGCAAACCGTCAGGGACGGCGGGTTTGGCGGCCCGATCATCCTGTTGACCACGGCTCCCGGTCAGCCTGACAAGATCATGGAACTGGGCATCCGCTGTCTGCAAAAGCCGGTGCGCCGCCGCGAACTGTTCAGCGCCATCGCCACACTGCCGGCCCTGCAGAACGCGGCGATCGAGTTCCGCGGATCCGACCCTGTTGCGGCTGAAAACCTGGCCCCGGCGTCCGTGGCCCGCAGGATGCGCATTCTGGCGGCGGAGGACAACAGGACCAACAGGCTGGTCTTCGCCAAGATGCTCAAGGCGCTGGAGATCGACCTGACATTTGCCACCAACGGCCGCGAGGCGGTCGAGGCGTTTGCCGCCGAGCAGCCCGATCTGATCTTCATGGATATCTCCATGCCAGAGGTCGACGGCAAGGAGGCGACGCGCCAGATTCGCAAGATCGAGGCGGAACAGGGTCTGAAACATACCGCGATCGTGGCACTGACTGCGCATGCCATGACCGGCGACGACGCCACGATCCTGGCCGCCGGACTTGACCACTATCTGACAAAACCGCTGAAGAAGGACGCGATCCTTGCCCGCATCGCCGCAGAGGCACCCGAAAGCTGTGTGCCGGTCTTCCCGCAGGATTTCCGGCTTGCCGCCGCGCAGGGTTGATCTTGCCGAGCGGCGAAAGCTCTGAGACACTCTGCTAATGAACCCTGACCGAGGCTTCCGCCCCCGCGCCCTTGGCGAAATTGCCATCCGCTGCGCCGATATCGCCGCGATGGCGGATTTCTATGAAAACACAATCGGGCTGCAACGCCTGTCGGGCGACCACAATAGCGGCATCATTTTCTTCGGGATCGCCGAAGGGTTTGGCGGGCATACCGCGGTTCTGGCCCTGTTTCGCCATGACGCCGCGCCACCGCAAACCGGGGCCGGGTCTTCGCTGCATCATATCGCGCTGTCTCTGCCCTATTCCGAACAGGACGCGGTCAGGGCGTGGTACGACAGGATCGGCCAGCCCTACCGTGTCGAGACGTTCGGCTGGATCGGCTGGCAGGGGATTTTCACGCAGGATCCCGAAGGAAACACCGTCGAACTGGTCGCTTACGACGCTTCCCTGAAGGACGGCTGAACCGCATCGCGTGTGAATGTCAGTCGTTCGCCGCTGCTGGTGGCCGGATCAAACCGATAGCCGCCACAGTCGAAATCCTTCAGCCCATCGATCCGTGTCACCCGGTTTTCGACAATGAACCGGGCAATCGCCCCGCGCGCCTTTTTCGCGAAAAAGCTGATCATCCGGGGGGCGCCATCCTTGAGTTCAAGGAACGCAGGCTCCACCAGCCGCAGTTTCAGCCGTTTGCGATCCACCGCTGCGAAATATTCCTGGCTGGCGCAGTTCACCAGCATGTCGCTGCCAGCCTCCTCGGCGGCGGCATTCAGCGCCTTTGCCGGGGTATCACGCCAGAAATCGTAAAGTGTCCGGCCGCGCCGGGTCTTCAACCGGCTGCCCATCTCCAGCCGATATGGCTGAATCGCGTCAAGCGGTCGCAACAGCCCGTAAAGCCCCGACAGAATACGCAAATGGCGCTGCGCATATCTTAGGTCGTCCGGGTCCAGCGTTGCCGCTTCCAGCCCCAGATAGGTGTCGCCGGCAAAGGCGAAAATCGCGGGCCGGGCATTGGCGGGCGTCGGTTGATCCTCGAAATTGCGGAAACGGTCGCGATTCAACCGGGCCAGATCATCGCTGAGATCCATCAACCCCTTCAGTTTGTCCAATGTCAGCGCACGGGCGTGGCTGGCCAGAATATTCGCCTCGTGCTGAAAATCGGGCTGGGTCGGGGTCACATCGACCGGTGACCAGTCCAGCCGTTTGGCGGGCGATATCACTACCAGCATCGCGGGCTCCTTTCCTGTGCAATTGCGCGACAACCTAGCAGGCAGACCACCCGCGTCCAGCAGTTACGCATTTTCCAGGATGTCCAGAAACGCCGGGCCGAACCGTTCTGCGCGCCGGTCGCCCAGCAAATCCGACAGGGCGTTCATATCGGGCGAGCGCATTGCCGCGACCTTGGCCAGAAGCGAGGCGGAACAGCTCATCATCTTGCCGGTGCCGTCGCCGCGCGCCAGTTCGGCCTGCACTTCGAGCAGCCGGTCATAGATCGCGCCCTCTGCCCGGCCTGCCAGTTTCATCCGCGCGGGATGTTCGGGCGCGGGGGCCTCGCCGGCGATGATCTTCAGGAAAGCGGCGCCGTAGCGTTCCAGCTTTTTCGCGCCGACACCGTTGACGGCGGCCATTGCATCCAATGTCATCGGACGCGACTCTGCCATCTCGATCAAGGTACGATCAGTGAAAATCACGTAGGCCGGCACGCGCGCCTCTTCTGCCAGCGCGCGTCGCTTGGCCTTCAGCGCCGACAAAAGCGGCGCGTTTTCGTCACTGACCAGGGCATGAACGACGGGACGCGCCGTCGCCTTGGTGATGGTGTCGCGGCGCAATTCGATTCTGGCCTCGTCGCGCAAAATGGGCCGCGCGGGTTCGGTCATTCGCAGCGCGCTGTGCCGATCCGGGTCGGGCCGCACCAGATCGAACCCCATCATCTGCCGGAATATCGCCTGCCATTGCGCGCGGCTGAACTCCTTGCCGACGCCGAAGGTCGGCAGCCGGTCATGGCCACGCGCGGATACCTTGTCGGTCTTATTGCCGATCAGGATGTCGATCAGGTGCCCGGCTCCGAAATATTCACCCGTGCGCAGCATCGCCGACAGCGCCTTGCGCACGGCCTCTGTCCCGTCGAACACATCCGCCGGCTTGTCGCACAGATCGCAATATCCGCACGGGGCAGGGTCTTCGCCGAAATAGCCGAGCAGGGTCTGACGGCGACAGCGCAGCGCCTCTGCCAGACCCAGCAGGGCGTTGAGCCGGGCGTGGTCCGCGTCGCGGCGTTCGGGCGGGGCCAGGCTTTCGTCGATCTGGGCGCGGCGCAGGCGAATGTCATCGGCGCCATACAGTGTCAGCGTTTCCGCCGGGGCACCGTCGCGTCCGGCGCGGCCGATTTCCTGATAATAGGCCTCGATCGACTTGGGCAGGTCGGCATGCGCGACCCAGCGTATGTCGGGCTTGTCGATGCCCATGCCGAATGCGATCGTGGCCACCACGATCAGGCCATCTTCGCGCTGGAACCGAGTCTCGACATTGCGGCGGTCCTCGGCGTCCATGCCACCGTGATAGTGACAGGCGCTGTGCCCGGCCTCGCGTAGCGCACCCGCCAGCGTTTCGGTCTTGGCGCGGGTGCCGCAATAGACAATGCCCGACTGGCCACGGCGCGCATCTGCGAAATCGAGGATCTGGCGGCGCGGGCTATCCTTGGCGGCAAAGGCCAGGTGGATGTTGGGCCGGTCAAACCCGTGCAGAAATGTCTGTGGTTGTTCACCGTCGAATAGCCGCCGCACGATTTCGTCGCGGGTTTCGGCATCCGCCGTGGCGGTGAAAGCGGCCAAAGGCACGTTCAGGGCGCGACGCAACTCTCCGATCCGCAGATAGTCGGGGCGAAAGTCATGCCCCCACTGGCTGACGCAATGCGCCTCGTCTACCGCGATCAGGCCGGTGCCGATGCGTTGCAGCATGCGCAATGTGCCACCGGACGCCAGCCGCTCGGGCGCCATGTACAGCAGCCGCAATCGACCCTGTTCCAGCGCCGCGAACACCTCGTCAATCTCTTCCTGGGTGTTGCCGGAGGTCAGTGCGCCCGCCTCTACCCCGGCTTCGCGCAGTGCACGCACCTGATCGCGCATCAGGGCGATCAGCGGCGAGATGACGACGGTGACGCCCTCGCGGCACAGCGCGGGCAGCTGAAAGCAAAGAGATTTGCCGCCGCCCGTCGGCATGATCGCCAGCACATTGTGCCCGGCCGTGACGGCATCGACGATTTCCGCCTGCCCGGGACGGAAAGCATCAAAGCCGAAAACTTCGGAAAGTAGCTGCTGCGCGCGGCCCATGAATCCTGCGGATTATTGTTGATCTGCTCGTTTCAGCAGGACAATCGCAGATGAAGATTCAGTGAACAAGGCCTGATCGGCGGCATTCCGTCATACCAGCGCACTGGCGTTGTTGATCAGGATGATCCGCAGCGCATAGACACCGATCAGCGCGACCAATGGGGCCAGATCCAACCCGCCCATTGCGGGCAGGAACCTGCGGATCGGGGCATAAATCGGCTCTAACAAGCGATTCAGCCCATACCAAAGCTGGGCGACAAGCGGCTGGCGCAGGTTCAACACCTGAAAACTGATCAGCCAGCTCATGATGATATGCGCGATCATGATGAACCATACGATATCGAGGATCAGCATCAGGATTTGGAATAATGAGGTCATGGCCCAGCCTTGCACAGAGTTGCTTGGCCTTCACCTAAGTGCCCGTTGCCCTACTGGCAAGCAATTCACGCCATTTTCGCACCATTTCGGGGGAAGTTCCGCGTGTCCGGCAGGACCGGCATCGCCTGTACTTGCACCGTCCCGAGGTTGCCTGTCATATCGCCCCAAAACGGGGGATGACAGGATGGCCGACGTCAGCGCGCAAAAGCGTATCTGGGGCTGGATGATGTTCGACTGGGCGACCCAGCCGTTCTATACCCTGCTTTTGACCTTCATTTTCGGCCCGTATTTTGCCGCCGTTGCCACGCAATTCTTCATGGACAGCGGGATGAGCGAGGCCGTTTCCGACGCGCGTGCCCAATCGATCTGGTCGCTGGGTCAGACGGTGACCGGGCTGCTGATCGCATTCACCGCGCCGCTGATCGGTGCCATCGCCGACAGCACCGGGCGCAGAATGCCGTGGATCGTCGCGTTCTCGGCGGTTTACGTGTGCGGAACCATGGCACTGTGGTGGATGCTGCCGGACGGGTCCGCCATTTGGATATCGCTTCTGGCGTTCGGCATCGGCCTGATCGGTGCCGAATACACCACGATCTTCACCAATGCGATGCTGCCGTCGCTGGGTCGGGGCGGCGAGGTCGGGCGCATCTCTGGCTCCGGCGCTGCCCTTGGCTATGTCGGCGGTGTGA
Organism: Rhodobacter sp.; assembly: GCA_022340385.1. Classification (GTDB taxonomy): domain Bacteria; phylum Pseudomonadota; class Alphaproteobacteria; order Rhodobacterales; family Rhodobacteraceae; genus CALGTJ01. Next base: position 4,106 of record JAJDOB010000189.1, on the reverse strand, counting down.
CGGCGCTGTTCATCATGCTGCTGTTTCTGGCAGAGGGCGAATCCGGCAAGACCCTGATCGGGCTTGATCCGGCCTTTGGCCTTGACCCGTTGCAGCGCGAAGGCACCCGCGCTGTTGGTCCATTTACCGCGATCTGGTATCTGATCTTCATGGTGCCGTTCTTTTTGTGGGTGCGCGATGACCGCACGCCAAGAAAGAAGGCCGATTTTGGTGACGTGATTGCCGATCTCAAGGGCTCGCTCGCCTCTGTCCTGCGCCAGCGCAGCCTTGCGTCCTACCTGGCGTCGTCGATGTTGTATCGCGACGCGCTGAACGCGCTTTACGGGTTTGGCGGGGTCTATGCGACGCTGGTTCTGGACTGGTCGATCACAATGATCGGGGTCTTCGGCATCATCGGCGCAATCACCGCTGCGATCTTCACCTGGCTTGGCGGTCGGGCGGATGCGAAATTCGGGCCACGGCCGGTTATCGTGGTGACCGTCTGGGTGCTGATCGTGGTCTGCACCGTCATTGTCGGTATGTCGCGAGAGACATTTTTCGGCGTGCCACTGGCCGTAGGATCGCAATTGCCCGACATCATGCTTTATTTCCTCGGTGCCTGCATAGGTGCTGCGGGCGGCGCGTTACAGGCGGCATCGCGCACCATGATGGTGCGTCACGCAAACCCGGACCGCCCGACAGAGGCATTCGGGCTTTACGCCTTGTCGGGCAAGGCGACCGCGTTCATGGCGCCGGCGCTCATCGGGCTGACGACCTATTTGACCGGGAACGCAAGACTTGGCCTGTCACCGGCGATCGGCCTGTTCATTCTGGCGCTGTTTCTGCTACGGTGGGTCAACCCTGATGGCAACCGAGACGTGCAATGGTCCGCTTCCTCGCAACTTTCATCCTGATCCTTGGTGTGTCGGCCTGCGGGCGCAACCACGCGCCGCGACAGGCGTCCGGCGCGGCGCCATCCGCGCGCGTCGCGGTGTCGCAATCGTCCAGCAATTTCGACCCTAAGGCACTTGCAAAGTCCCTTTTTGGCGCAAAACGCGATGCCACCTCGCAGCCGCCGGCGCCTTACGGCGGTTACGCCAAGGGTTGCCTTGCCGGGGGCGCACAACTGCCCGAAACCGGACCGACCTGGCAGGCGATGCGCCTTAGCCGCAACCGCAACTGGGCGCACCCCGACACAATTGCCTTCGTCAAGCGCCTGTCGGCGGTGGCCGCGCGCCAGCCCGGGTGGAACGGGCTGTATATCGGCGACATGTCGCAACCCCGGGGCGGTCCGATGCTGACCGGCCATGCCAGCCACCAGATCGGGCTTGACGCGGATATCTGGATGCTGCCGGCCAACAATCTGTCGCTGAGCGCGACAGAGCGCGAGAATATCTCCTCTACCTCGATGCGCCGCGCCAAGGGCGCCTACGTCAACAGCAACTGGACCCGCGCGCATCACGAGATCCTCAAGGCCGCCGCCAGCGACCCCGCCGTGGCGCGGATTTTCGTGTTTCCCGGTGCCAAGGTGCAGATGTGCAATGATGAAAAGGGCAACCGCGCCTGGTTGCGCAAGATCCGGCCCTGGTACGGGCATCACTATCATTTCCACGTGCGGCTGAACTGCCCGAAAGGTGCAAGCGGATGTATCGAACAGGCCCCGCCGCCCGCCGGGGATGGCTGTGCCGATGCGCAGAAATGGGTGAACGATATTCTGAACCCGCCGCCGCCCGATCCGAACGCCCCGCCACCCAAGCCGCGCCGCGAATACGTTCTGGCTGATCTGCCCAATCAATGCGTGCAAGTCCTATCCGCGCGCTGATCTGGGCGGCATTGCTGGTTCTGGCGCAGGGCGGCAGCGCCCGGCCGGGCGCGCCGGCCGAATATCTGGGAAGCTATGTCTGGTCTGAACGCACGCCGCTGTTCGGCGGCTTTTCGGGTCTGGAAGTGTCGGCCGACGGTACTGAATTCACCGCCATAACGGACAAGGGCAGTATCGCCACCGGACGTCTGGACCGCGAAAATTCGGCGATCAGCGGTGTGACGCTGCGCAGCTTTGGCAGGCTCAGGAACCCGCAGGGAAAGCAGCTTGCCGGGCGTGAAATCGACAGCGAAGGCCTGGCGATCCGTGCGGATGGCAGGATTTACGTGTCGTTCGAAGCGATCCACCGGGTGTGGACCTACCGCGATCCGTCGTCCGAAGCAGCCTGGCTTCCGCGTCCGCGTGAATTTTACGGGATGCAGAAGAACTCTTCACTGGAGGCGCTGGCAATCGGCCCGGACGACGCGCTGTATACCATGCCGGAACGGTCGGGGAATCTGGCGCGGCCGTTCCCGGTGTTCCGGTATCAAGACGGCAAATGGACCCGGCCCTTCGACATCCCGCGCCGGGGCGAATTCCTGATCGTGGGGGCGGATTTCGGCCCGGATGGCCGGTTCTACGTTCTGGAGCGGCATTTCAAAGGAATCCTGGGCTTTCGGACCCGGGTGCGCAGCTTCCGGATTTCGGGAAACCAGATCGGGCAAGAGCGCACGCTGCTGGAAACCGCGACCGGAACCCATGACAATCTGGAGGGACTCGCCGTGTGGCGCGACAGCGCCGGCGCGATCCGGCTGACGATGATTTCAGACGACAACTTTCGCGTCTTTCAGCGCACCGAATTTGTAGAGTACCGCCTGCGGCCATGACTTGCGTCGGGGCGCGCGGGGCGGTATGTGGCCGCGTCCCCGCCTTGGGGGCCAAGTCTCCGCAACCTTGTCAAAACGGATCAACATATGTCCCGACTTCTTCCCGGCATTCTTGCCATGGCCACCATTGTCGTGGTCTCGAACATTCTGGTGCAGTTCCTCTATGGTCAGTGGCTGACTTGGGGCGCGTTCACCTATCCATTCGCGTTTCTGGTGACCGATGTCATGAATCGGGTCTATGGCCCGAAAATGGCGCGTCGCGTTGTCTTTGCAGGGTTTTTGACAGGTATCGCCTGTTCCGCAATCGGCACGCAGATCGTCGGAGAATTCGGCCCGCTGGTGACCTGGCGAATCGCGCTTGGTTCCGGGCTGGCATTTCTGACCGCACAGCTGCTGGACGTGTCGATATTTGACCGGCTGCGCGAGGGGTATTGGTGGAAAGCGCCGCTGGCCTCGACCCTGATCGGGTCGACGCTGGACACCGCCCTATTCTTTTCCATCGCGTTTTCAGGGACTTTGACCTTTCTGGAGCCGGCAAATGATGTCAGCTGGGCCAACGAGGTTCTGCCGCTACTCGGCAGCGGGCCTCAGGCGCCGTTGTGGATGTCGCTGGCGATCGCCGATTGGGGCGTGAAACTGGCCATCGCCCTGATCGCGCTGGTGCCCTTCCGCATGGTGGTCGCAAGATTAATGGCACGGGTTGCGTAAAATGTTTTGACAAACACATGATCTGTGGCAGGCTTGGTCCAACAGAAACAATTGAAAGGAGGTGATCCAGTGTCGAGAGTGATATTGGAGAGAGGTGTCGGAACAGTCGGAGGGTTGACTGCCTGAGGGCGATCCCGGGGCGCATGCCCGTCCGATTGGGCTCCAGGCTCTAACTGGCCCATCTCCGAAAGATCTCGAAAGGGCCGCTCAGAAATGGGCGGCCCTTTTTGCATGTTCCGCCGGTTCGGAATAGCGTCGGGTCTTCATCGGAATTCCATCGGACCCGACATGCTGAAAATCACCGACGCCATAGCCATCGAAGACTGGGAGCTGAGCGAACAGTTTTCGCGCGCCTCAGGCCCCGGTGGGCAGAACGTCAACAAGGTATCGACGGCGGTGGACCTGCGGTTCGAGGCGGCGCGATCGCCCAACCTGCCCGATCCGGTCAAGGCGCGGCTGCGGCGGCTGGCAGGGCGTCGCTGGACCACCGAAGGCGCGCTGATCCTGCAGGTCGACGACACCCGAAGCCAGGCCCGCAACCGCGAAATCGCACGCGAAAGGCTGGTCGAACTGATCAGAAAGGCGCTGGTGCAACCCAAAATACGGGTCGCCACCAAACCGACATATGGATCAAAACAGCGAAGGCTGAAGGCCAAGAAGGTGCGCGGCACGGTCAAGGCGATGCGGGGGCGGGTGGACGGCGAGGATTGAATTCAGCCGCTGTTCGAAAA
>JAJDOB010000184.1 GCA_022340385.1 Rhodobacter sp. | reverse complement strand
GCGCTGGCCCGCATCGACCTTTTCGATCTGACTCGCACGCCGAATTTCGAACCGCGGCGCGCACCTGCGGTTCCCAGCTATGTCGCCGCCGCAACCGCGCCGCTATTGTACCAACCCATCAAGGCCGGGCCGGAAACGCAGGTTCTGACATGGCTGGCGGCGCTGGATGGAGTCGCCCAAGATCAGTTGCAGCAAGGCTTTTCGCAGAAATCGCTTCGCCAATGGAAACGCAGGCATCCGGGCCACCGCAGTTTCACCGTAATTCGCCACCCTGTGACGCGGCTGCATACGGCATTCGTGACCCATATCCTGAACCACGGGCCCGACACGTTCTGGGAAATACGCGAGGCTTTGCGCAACATCTACAAGCTGCCCATCCCCGAGGCGGCACCGGACGGCGACTATACGCCAGCACAGCACCGGAAGGCGTTTCTGGCTTTTGCAGAATTCGTGCGGGGAAATCTTGGCGGGCAAACCGGATTACGGGTCGATCCGGCCTGGGCCAGCCAGACAGAGGTGCTGCATGGTTTCGCGCAGGTGCTGGTGCCCGATATGGTGTTGCGCGAGGATGATCTTGCGCTTGGCCTGAACCAGCTGGCGGCGCAGGTCGGTCTGAATGCGCCGGATGTCGCGCCGATTGCCGAGACCGGGCCGGTGCCGCTGTCGGATATTTACGACGACGCGGTGGAAGAGGCCGTTCGTGCCGCCTATCAGAAAGACTACATGATGTTCGGCTTTCGCGCGCTTAATCCTGACAAAAGCGGCGCCCCCTTTATTTGAGACGGTGGCGCCGCTTTGGGTTTCTGAGCAGTCCGATCCCCAAACACGGTAATGTTTTCGGATTACGGTCCGGCCAGCTAGGCCGCTTCTGATACCGGCGCGTCGGTCAGCACCGTGTACAGGGTCGATACATCGACGTTGGACCGCAATTTCGCGCAGGTGCCCGTATCGCGCAGGGTTCGTGCCACCAAAGCCAGCGCCTTGAGATGCTCGACCCCGGAATCGATTGGCGCAAACAGCGCAAAGACCAGATCGACGGGCTGTCGGTCAACGGCCCCGAATTCCATCGCCCGCTCCAGCCTCAGGAAAACGCCAGAGACCGATTTCAGACCTTTCAGCCTGGCGTGCGGCAGCGCGATACCTTTGCCCACGCCAGTCGGTCCCAGGGTTTCGCGGTCCATCAATGCGTCGGCCGCATCCTGGGCCGGAACCCCGTGTGCGGCCGCCGCCAATTCGCCCAAATCCTGAAACAGGCGTTTCTTGCTTGTCACGTTAGACAGGATTCTGATGCCGTCAGGCCGTATGATCTTGGAAAGCTCCATAAGCCCCTGCTCAGTTTCTTGACAACGATGCAACGCCGTCCAGGTTCACGATATGACGCTTGGATCGATCCAGCCGATGTTACCGTCTTCGCGGCGGTACACGACATTCACACCCGCGTGCCCCTCATGTCGGAACACCAGAACCGGCGCTCCGGCCAGTTCCATCTGCATCACCGCCTCACCCACCGACAATGATGGAATTTTCGTCTCCATCTCGGCCACGATGATCGGTTGCAACGAGTCGGGTTCCTGTGCGTCCGTATCCCCATTCGCGGCAAGGATATATGAGGAAGCATCTGAAAGTTCAACCGGTTGCACGCGTTCTTTATGGTGGTCTTTCAACCTGCGCTTGTATCGGCGCAGCTGTTTTTCCATTTTCTCGCAAGCCATGTCGAACGCCGCGTAGATTTCAGGATCATGCGCGCGTGCCTGCGCCGTCAGGCCCGTGGAAAGATGAATGATCGCCTCGCAGACAAACTCATGTGCGTTTCTGGAAAACACGACATTGGCGTCAGTGGGCCGCTCGGCATATTTTTCTACAACCGTTCCCAGTTCTGTCTGCACATGAACTTGCAGAGCATCACCGATGTCGATCTGTTTACCACTGATTTGATAGCGCATTAGGCCTCCGTTTGGTTACGCTTCAGCCCCGGCACGTGCCGGGCTGGGTTGATTGACGTATTGTTTTTCTGCCGCCTCTGGATTTCCAAGGCGTGCCCTGCGCATGTGTCGAAAACATGGCGCAGCGACGAAAGGAGATGTATCTCGCATTACCTTCATTTGGCGTCAGACCACGGGCACCTGTCAACAGACACGCACTGAAATGTGCGGCCATATTACCGAGATCTCGCAGAATTTTCAAAATTATCAAGTGATTCTAAAGCTTTGGCCAAGATAAACCCGGCGCACATTTTCGTCCCTGATAACTTCGTCGGTTGTGCCGCTCATCAACACCGTCCCGTCGTGCAGAATGTAGGCCCGATCGACGATTTCAAGTGTTTCGCGCACGTTATGGTCGGTAATCAACACGCCGATGCCACGATTCTTCAGATCGGCGACAAGCCCGCGAATCTCGCCCACGGCGATCGGATCGACCCCGGCAAACGGTTCGTCCAGCAGCAGGTATTTCGGATCCGCGGCAAGGCAACGGGCGATTTCCGCGCGCCGACGCTCGCCACCCGACAGCGACAGCGCCGATGCGCGGCGCAGGTGGGTGATCGAAAATTCGGAAAGCAGTTCTTCCAGACGTTCCCGGCGACGCACCTTGTTGGGCACCGAAATTTCGAGGATCGCCATGATGTTGTCTTCGACGCTCAACCCGCGAAAGATCGAAACTTCCTGCGGCAGATAACCGATGCCCAGTTTCGCACGGCGATACATCGGCAGATAGGTCACGTCGCGCCCGTCGATCATCACCTGTCCGCCTTCGGGGCTGACAAGCCCTGCGATGGCATAGAACGTGGTGGTCTTGCCTGACCCGTTCGGCCCAAGCAGCGCCACCACCTCGCCACGGCCAAGATCAAGGCTGACATCACGAATGACGGTCTTCTTGCGATAGCTCTTGCGCAGATTGCTGACGTGCAACCCGGCCTGGCCGTCCCTCACAACAAGTTCGGGTCTTGCGGACATCAGTTTTGCTGCAGCACGGTTTTCACGCTGCCTTCCATACGTCCATCGCCGGTATCAAGATTATAGGTCAGTTTGTCCGCCGACAGGGCCGTGACACCCTGTGTCACAAGCACGTTGTCCAACATCACCAGCAGGTCGTCTGTCAGCGTGTAGACCGCGCGCTGCGATTCAGCGGCTTCCTCTTTGCTGACAAAGGTGACGCCGCCGAACATGCGGATAACCTTGATCTCGTTCTTTCCGGTAACGGGATCCTCGGAATATTCCACCTGCATGCGCTGGCAGGTCATGGTGATCTCGCCCTGTTTGACCAGCACGTCGCCGGTAAACACCGCCATTCCGCTTTCCTGATCCAGTTCCAGCGATTCAGAGGTGATCTCAACCGGGGTCGAACTGTCGTGGTCCTGAACCCCCAAAGACACGCTGGCGCCCTGCGCGACGCAGGCACCGGCAGCCGACATGACAAGCCAGACGCCCAATGCGATGGGCCGAAAAGCGGTGCTTAGCCTCATGTCAGATCCTCACTCGTTGGGGTCGTATACCAGTTTAACATGGCCTTTGAAAACCAGGACATAGGGTCGTTCGCCCTCATTTTCAGCCGCCAGACGAAAACTGTCGGCGGAAAGCTGGCCAATCGGCGTATCCACGCGCGTTGGTTCAGTCGCCTCGACACGGGTGGCATCCAGCGAGATTTCAACGGTATCCGTGCGCAGCGTGTATCCGTCAGAGGTTTCGACAACCACACCATCGCTCAGCCTGGCAATCCCGAGAGTGTTGTCGATTTGCATCCGTTGGGCGACGATGTTTATCCGGTTGCCGTTGGGCAGATCAATCCCGGCCCTGATTTCCTCGCCGCTCAGCTTTTCGGGGTTCTCGCTGTCGGGCCGGGCGCTTTCCGCCGAAAGCGAGATCGCCGCGCCATCACGGGTGACGCTGGAATAGTTCGGCTGACCGATCCGCTGCTGGGTGGCAAGTTCGTCCACATCCACATCGGCAAACGGCAGATCCTGCGCCGGAACAATCGCCCGCGCCACCAGAAACAGGGTCGACAGGATGGCAAGCGCCGCCAGCGGCAGAAGGATCTTCAGCCACGCTATGACGCGGGAATAGGTATTGTCGGCGACCGCCATGTCATCCGACGCCTGCGCGCAGGCAGTCATGCACATGCAATATGCCGACCGCATTCCGGCTGTGGGCCGGATCCACCACGAACAGGCAGGTGATCCGGCGCTCGTTCATCAGCGCAACGGCCTCTTCGGCCAGCGCGTCGGGGCCGATGGTGCGGGGGTTCGCGGTCATCACGGCCTCTGCGGTCTTGTCCAGAAGCCCGTCCATATGCCGCCGCAAATCGCCATCCGTGACGATACCCACCAGCGCACCACTGCCTTCGCATACCCCGACAACGCCGTAGCCGCACTGGCTCATCACCAACAGCGTCTCGCTCATTGCGGTGTCGGCCGGGACCATCGGCAGATTGTCATGCATCAGGTCGCCAACCCGGCTTAGCCGCGCGCCCAGTTTGCCGCCCGGATGGAACTGGCGGAAATGTTCGGGCGTGAACCGGCGGTGTTCCATCAGCGCGATCGCCAGCGCGTCGCCCAGCGCCAGTGACATCGCCGTCGATGTGGTGGGCACAATACCGGTGTCACAGGCTTCTTGGGCTGCGGGCAACACCATCCGCACGTCGCATTGTTTCAACAGGGTGCTGTTCGCATTGCCAGCCACACCGATCAGCGGAATCCCGAAGCGGCGCGTATAGGCCACCAGGTCGGCCAGTTCCGGCGTCTCGCCCGAGTTCGACAATACCAGCGCCGCATCGCCCTGCGCCATCATCCCCAGGTCGCCATGACTGGCCTCTGCCGGATGCACGAAATGCGCCGGCGTCCCGGTGCTGGCCAGGGTCGCGGCGATCTTGCGCGCGATATGCCCCGATTTGCCCATGCCGGAAACGATGACCCGCCCCGATGCGGCAAGAAGGACGCCCACTGCTTGTGCAAAACTGTCATCCAGCGCATCCGCCAGCATATGCAGCGCCTGCGCCTCGCGCAGCACCACGCGGCGGCCGGTGTTCAGGAAGACGTCATTATCCATGCGCTGCAGCATCCACCTTATCTAGTGGGCAAAGATGTCGATTTCAGGCCATCCGGCAAGATCCAGCCGAGCGCGCGTCGGCAGAAAGTCGAAACAGGCCTGCGCCATGTCCATCCGCCCCTCGCGCTGAAGCCGTTCGTTCAACCCGTCGCGCAGGGCGTGCAGGTACAGGACATCCGATGCGGCATAGTCCAGTTGCGCCTTGGTCAGTTCCGGCGCGCCCCAATCGCTCATCTGCTGGTGTTTGGAAATATCGACCCTCAGCAGTTCCTCCAGCAGGTTCTTCAACCCGTGCCGGTCCGTGTAGGTGCGGATCAGTTTGCTGGCGATCTTGGTGCAATAGACCGGCGCGGTCAGCGTGCCGAAAGCATTCATCAGGGCCGCGATGTCGAACCGCCCGAAATGGAACAGTTTCAGAACCTGCGGATTGGCCAGCATCTTGCAAAGATTTGGGGCCTCTGTCTGCCCGCGCGCGATCTGAACCAGATGCGCGTTGCCATCGCCCCCCGACATCTGCACCACGCACAGCCGGTCGCGATTCGGGTTCAGGCCCATGGTTTCGCAGTCGATGGCCACAACCGGGCCAAGATCAAGATCGTCGGGCAGATCGTTCTGATACAGGGTGTTTGTCACGGCGGGAGTCTCTCTGCTGGGTCGCCCCTGCGCATAGTGACTATTCCCCAGCCTGTAAACTCTGGCGCGCGACCTCTGCCGCCAATGCGGCAACGACGGATTCGAAACTCTGGTCGATATCCACCGCCAGACCGGTTTCGTCGGGCTGCAACGGTTCCAGCGTGGCGAACTGGCTGTCAAGCAGCGCGACCGGCATGAAATGCCCGGTGCGCTGGCTCATCCGCGCCTCGATCACTTCGCGCGGGCCAGCGAGATGCAGAAAACCGACCGGTTCTTGCGCCGCGCGGCGTATGCGGTCGCGGTAGGTCCGTTTCAGGGCGGAACAGCCGATCAGGCAGGTACCGGCCCGGTCGCGCAATGCCTGCCCGACCAGATCCAGCCACGGCGCGCGGTCTTCGTCATCAAGCGGCAAACCGGCCGACATCTTGGCGATATTTCCCGGCGGATGCAGGTCGTCGCCGTCCAGATACGTCGCCCCGGCCTGCTGGGCCAGCGCCGCGCCCACCGTGGATTTACCACAGCCCGCGACCCCCATGATCACGAAACACCGCATGTCAAAGCGACGCCGTGATGCCACCGTCGACATAAAGGATATGCCCGTTCACAAAGCTCGACGCCGGTCCCGCAAGAAACACCGCCGCCCCGACCAGTTCCTCTACCTGGCCCCAACGCCCCGCAGGGGTACGTTTTTCCAGCCATTCGGTAAACGCCGGGTCGGCCACCAGTGCCGCATTCAGCGGCGTGTCGAAATAGCCCGGTGCAATCGCATTGCATTGCAGCCCGTGGCGGGCCCAGTCGGTGGCCATCCCCTTGGTCAGGTTGCCCACCGCGCCCTTGGTGGCGGTATAGGGTGCGATTCCGGGTCGCGCCAGCGCGGTCTGGACCGATGCAATATTGATGATCTTGCCCGCACCGCGCGGGATCATGTGGCGCGCGACCGCCTGCCCGACATTGAACACGGTGGTGATATTGGTCTGCAGCAATGCCTCAAACCGGTCCGGCGGAAACTTGTCCAGTTCGGTGCGGAACTGCATGCCGGCGTTGTTGATCAGAATGTCGATCGCACCGATTTGCGCCTCAAATCCATCGACCGCACTGGTCACGGCGGCATGATCGGTCGCATCGAAGGCCAGCACATGAACGCGGGCCCCGTCGCCACGCAGCACGTCGGCGGCACCGGCCAGTTTGCCCGCGTCACGCCCATTCAGCACCACTTCCGCCCCTGCCGCCGCCAGCCCCTTTGCCAGAGCAAAGCCGATGCCCTGCGAGGAACCGGTTATCAGCGCGCGCTTGCCTGTCAGATCGAACATCGCGGTTCCGTTTGGCATTGGTCATCCCCCGTTTAGCGCTCGACAGCGCCCATCTCTTGTTTCACGGTGTGCCTAGCATCTGCCCCGGCCCAACGGAATACCGATCATGCCAGATCCAATTGTCACCCTTATTGATCAGGCCCGGCCGTGGGTGTCGACATCGCGCTGTCTGCCCAAAGCCGGGAACTGCACGGCTTCGCCCGGGCGCGCGATGGGCCCATACCCCTTGCTCAGGAGCCGCGCATGAAATCCATCGTCATCCACGCCGCGAAGGATTTGCGGATCGAGAACCAGACCGCGGCAGCGCCCGGCCCCGGTGAAGTGCAGATCAACATCGCCAGCGGCGGCATCTGCGGATCGGATCTGCATTACTACAACCACGGTGGCTTTGGCACTGTTCGGCTGCGCGAACCCATGGTGCTTGGGCACGAGGTTTCCGGGCATGTCGCGGCGCTGGGCGAGGGTGTAGACAGTCTTCGGGTCGGGCAGTTGGTGGCGGTATCCCCCTCCCGCCCGTGCGGGGATTGCCGATATTGCCAGGCCGGCATGCAGAATCAGTGTCTGAACATGCGGTTTTACGGGTCGGCAATGCCGTTTCCGCATATTCAGGGCGCGTTCCGGCAGGTTCTGGTCGCCAACGCCGTGCAATGCGCCCCGGCCGACGGGCTTACATCCGGAGAGGCCGCAATGGCAGAGCCGCTGGCCGTCTGCCTGCACGCGACGCGCAACGCCGGGCCGATGCTGGGCAAGTCCGTTCTGGTGACCGGATGCGGCCCGATCGGCGTGCTGGCGATCCTGTGCGCTCGGCGCGCCGGGGCCGACCAGATCGTGGCGACCGACCTGTCCGATTTCACCCTGAACATGGCCAGAAACGCCGGTGCAGACACTGTTTTCAACATGTCCGATGCTTCCGATGCGATGGCGGGTTTCAGCGCCGACAAGGGCCATTTCGACGTGCTGTTTGAATGTTCCGGAGCACAGGCCGCATTGGCGGGTGCGATTCCTGCGATGCGCCCCGGCGGCGTGATCGTGCAACTGGGTCTGAGCGGAGACATGACGTTGCCGATGATGGCCGTCACCGCGAAAGAGCTGCAACTGCGCGGTTCGTTCCGGTTTCACCAGGAGTTCTTTACCGGTGTCTCGCTGATGCAGAAGGGGCTCATCGACGTGAAGCCGCTGATTACCCATACCCTTCCGCTGACAGAGGCAGTCACCGCGTTTGAACTCGCCAGCGACCGTAGCCAGACGATGAAGGCACAGCTGGATTTCGCCCAAACATGACGGCCCGCCCGGTTCTGCCCAATGACATTGCCCGGCGCATCTTTCTGGATCGCCACGCACTTGCAGAACCGCCGACCGGACGCGGGCGCGGCGACGATCTGTGCGGCTTGATCCGGCGGCTTGGTTTCGTGCAGGTCGACAGTATCAACACAGTTGCGCGCGCCCACGACATGATCCTGTTCTCTCGGCGCAATTCCTACCGCCCGAAACATCTGCGCCCACAGCTCGACCAGCATCGCACGCTGTTCGAACACTGGACACATGACGCTTCTGTCATTCCGGCAGAGTATTTCCCGCATTGGCAACTGCGCTTTGACCGCGACCGCGAGCGCCTGCGCGAAAGATGGGCCAGCTGGCGGCGCGATGGATTCGCCGACAAGTTCGACGAGGTGCTGCGCCGGATTTCAGCCGACGGGCCGGTGTGTTCGGCCGAGGTCGGCACCGACGAGAAACGGTCAAGCGGCGGCTGGTGGGACTGGCACCCGTCGAAAACCGCGCTGGAATACCTGTGGCGCACCGGCGAGATTTCGGTCACCCGCCGCGAGGGGTTTCGCAAATATTACGACCTGACCGAACGCGTCATCCCGGCCGATCTGGCAAACATCCGTCCCGATCATGGCGAGACCGTCGAATGGGCCTGTTCCGCCGCGCTCGACCGGCTTGGTTTTGCCACATCGGGCGAGATTGCCGCGTTCTGGGATCTGGTCACCCCGACCGAGGCGCGGGACTGGTGCGCGCAGGCCATCGCCGATGCCCGCGCAATCGAGATTGACGTTGAAATGGCCAAGGGCGAAAAACCGCGCCGTTGCATTGCCTGGCCGACAATCCTGGACACGGAACCACCTGAACCCGGCCAGCGGGTGCGCGTTCTCAGCCCGTTTGACCCGGCCCTGCGTGACCGGAAACGGGCCGAGCGGCTGTTCGGGTTTCACTATCGCATCGAGATATTCGTGCCCGAGCCCAAGCGGGTCTACGGCTATTATGTGTTTCCGGTTATCGAGGCCGCCCGCCTGATCGGACGGATCGACATGAAATGCGACCGCGACGCCGGATGCCTGAACATCCGCGCCTTCTGGCCAGAAGCAAAAGTTCCGTTCGGCAAGGGCCGTTTGGCAAGGTTAGAGACTGAATTGCACCGCATCGCCCGATTTGCCGAGTGCCGCGATATCGCGTTTGCGCCCGGCTGGCTAAGAGCCTGACAGAAACTCCGTAATCGCGGCGTTGAATGTCTCTGGCTGGTTGAGATTTGCTACATGCGCGGCGTCGCGAATGGCCACGTAACGCCCGCCGGGCGTGCGGTCTGCCATGTCGCGCATGACCGCCGGCGCGGCGCCCTTGTCCTGATCGCCGCCGACATAAAGTACCGGCACGGTCATGCGGTCCAGGTGCCGCAGATAGTCCAGCGTTTTCAGCGCGTGGCAGCAGGCGACATATCCTTCGGCCGGGTTCGACAGCACCATCTCTCGCACGCCATCGGCCAGTTGCGGATTATGAGCCAGCCAATCGGCGGTGAACCAGCTTGCAAGCGTCGCATCGACAATCGCGGACAAACCGCCCTGTTTCACCTTGGCGATCCGCTCGTCCCACATCGCACGAAATGGCGGGGGCGCGTCGGCGCGGGCATCGGCACAGATGACCCGCGTAACCCGATCAGGGTGGGACAGTGCCAGTCCCAGCCCGGTCATTCCGCCCATCGACAGGCCGATGAAATCACATGTGCCGATGCCAAGATGATCCATCAGCGCGATAACATCGGCGCACAGGTCGTCGAATGTCCAGTCGCCTCTGGGCGTATCGCTTTGGCCATGCCCGCGCGTGTCATAGCGCAGCACGCGGTAATTTCCGGTCAGGGCGTCAATCTGCGGCTGCCACATCGCTGTCGTGGCGCCAAGACTGTTGGAAAGTATCATCCACGGCGCATTGTCGGGCCCGTCAATCTGCGTGTTCAGGCAGAATCCGCCAAGATCGACCCGCGCCATCACTGCGCCGCGCGGGCGGTGATCGCGGTATCGACCAGCGGTTTCACCTTTTCCGCCAGCAGGATCATCGAGTTGCGCCCAAGGTCATAGTCGGTCCAGTCCTTGCCGGCGTAAAGCAGCGTGCCGAAATCGCCGGTCACGTCACGGAACGCAAGCAGGTCATCGGCGACCTTGTCGGGCGTGCCCCAGATGATCAGCCGTTCGCACACCTTTTCCAGTGTCACTTCTTCATCGGGCTGGTCGCGGTATTCCTTGAACAGGTTGATCCGCCCGTGCTTCACCAGCTTGGTGAACAGTTGGCTGTAGTAGAATACATACGGGCTGTTTGGCCCGGTTGCATATTCGCGCGCGGTGTCCAGATCGTCGGCCACAAAGACCGATTTGGCGACGCGCCAGTTCGCCGGGTCGGCGGGGCGTCCGGCCCGCTGGCAACCCTCGACATATTTCGGCCAGTGCGAGGCGACCCATTGCGGCATCAGGAAATTCGCGCTGATCGGATCCCAGCCGCGCGCGGCGGCCTCTGTCACGCCCTTGGAAAAGGGCGCCACGGCGGTGACGACAATGGGCGGGTGCGGCCGTTGCAGCGGTTTCGGCATCACCCCCTGACCGATTTCGGTCATCGACGCGCGTTCGGTCGACACGGTCCAGTATTTGCCGCTGATGTTGTAGGGCGGATGGGATTCCCAGATTTTCAGGACGGTGTTGATACATTCCAGAAACATCGCGTTCCGG
>JAJDOB010000236.1 GCA_022340385.1 Rhodobacter sp. | reverse complement strand
GGCCCTGCAGCATTTCGACTTGATCTTGAATCGCTTGTTCGCCGCCCCTCGCTACGGTCGAACGCGAAAAACGATGCACAGTGTTTCAACATGAAGTCGAAACACTTTATTCCGCTGCCTGTGCACAAAAGCAGGACGCGCCGACGGATCGATCCGCACGGGACTCTGCCAGCGCCAGTCGCTGCGCAATCAATCGGCCCTCTGTCGTCCCCGCGGCGCCGCGCGCCGCCAGGCAATCGTTCAGCCCGCGCAAGCTCCAGACATTGTCGGGGTGGACCTGCGCCCGGCTGAGATTGCCGCCAAGACCAAGATCCGCACGATAGACTGCTTCGGCCTCGTCGGCGCGACCCTGCTCCAGCAGAAGGGCGCCCAGCGCGTGACGTGTCGGCTGCATCCAGCCCCAGGGTTCGTCGTAGGGCAAAGCATCTTCCAGTGCCACGGCATCGCGCAGCCGGCTGTAGGCATTTTCGTAGTTGCCCTTGCGATATTCGATCTCGCCATCCAGCATCGCCTCGGCGACCGCGAGTTGTTCCAGGCACAGAACGTTGTGCATGCGCCGTGCCTCGGGCATCCGATCGCGTGCCGCCAGGAACAATTCCCTTTCGGCCTCGGCCTTTGCAACCTCGCCGCGGGCGGCATGTGCGACCCCCTTGGCATAGTGCAGGGTCGCGGTGAGATTGGCATAGAGTTCCGCGTCAACCGGCATCGGTTCGTCGATGATCTGGCGCCACCGGCCGAACCTGATAAGAACATGCACCCAGACTGCCATGTAGCTTTCGAAGAAATCGGCGAATGGTGGCGAAGGAACGCGCAGAAGCTCCTCTGGTGTGACATCCACCAGTTCGCGCGCGGCCTTCCAGGCAGGTTCGAACTGACCCAGGAACATGGCCCCGTAAACCGCGAAGTGATAATTGTGGATACGATAGCCGGTGTAGATCGTGAAAACCCCGGTCCGGTCGAGCGCCTTTCGGTCAACTTGGACTGCCTTCCAGTTCCAATGGAACACATCCCGGTAATGCCCGCACTGGATATCGATATGCGTCGGCATGTGGATGAGATGTCCGGCATCCGGCACTAGTTCGCGAAGCGCGTCGCCCGCCTTGAGCGCCTTTTCCGGGACCGGCGACATCTCCATCAGGTGGACATAAAGATGCAACAGGCCGGGATGGCGCATGGAACGCGGGTCATTGGCAAATACTTCCTCAAGCACCGCCTGCGCTTCCGCTGTGCCGGCGCCACTTGCCGTTTCGCCGGTGACCTGATCCCACATCGCCCAGGGCGTGCGGTTCATGATCGCCTCGACGAAAACCGCCCTGATCTCGAGGTCGTCGGGAAAGGCGTTGTGCGCGGCCCGCATTGCATCGGCAAAAGCGTTGTTCCACCCCCGCATCACTTCCAGCGCTTCGGGTTCTCGTTGCGGGAACCGGGCAGGAAGGGCTTCGATCAGCAACCGCTCTGGCGCAGTCACGTCGTTGACGAGCTTCAGTGCTTGCTGGGTTGCATCATATGAGATGGCCAGTGAATCGCGACGCATATTCTCGTCGCGGCGCTCCCACGGCATGTTGTAGTTTGGCCCTGCGGCATAGGCCACGCCCCAAAGCGCCATGGCGCAATTCGGATCGGCCTTCAGCGCATTGCGAAAACAGGTCACGGCCTCGTCGTGGAAATAGGCAAAGCACCAGACCAGCCCCCGATTGAACCAGAGTTGAGCCTCGGGCGAATTTGTCGTCACGGTGCGCGAATAGACGTCGACGTCGTAATATTCCATCTGTCCCCCCCATTGTCGTGCTGAAAAGCATAACACAAAATGCGAAACCGGTCTGATCGCACTATGTCAGCCATTTCAACGCGGGGACACCAGGCAATTGCACCAGGCAAGGCGGCCTCGATCAGGTTGTGGATCATCAAGATCGTGTTTCCGACGGCGGAATGGATTGCCTTTGATCCCGTCAGGGCGCCGACAATGCGCCGATATTTGCCCGGTTGCGGCCAGGCATCCTTGTGAATCCGCAAAGTTCCGCCAACAAGAACACCCGTGCCGGGTGACGCACGCGTCGCCGCTGTCCAACCTGCGTCACTTTGCATCCGGGCGCCGCTTCATGGGCCGGTGGGCCGAACAGTCGCTTTCGTTCAGGTTGCGGCAACCAAACCTTTGCCCCGCGCGATCACGAGCGAATCCGCACCTCTGTTTCGGCGTCGAACACATAGGCTTTTTCCGGATCGAGCGAGAGCCCAAGCCTGGAGCCCGTGGCCGCAACGGTCGCACCGCGCTGTTCCACCACGACTTTCTCGCCGGTATCTGCCATCAGATAGGCATAGGACACGCCGCCAAGGTTCTCGGTCAGGTCGACTTTCAGGCTGTCGCCCTCGCGGTCGAGCGCAAGCATTTCGGGGCGCAGACCCACGATCACCGGCTTGCCGACATAGGCTGGCGCCAGAGCGATTGGCAGGACCTTACCCAGGGCCGGGACTTCGATGCCACCCTTCACGCCCTTTCCGTTCAGGAAGTTCATCGCCGGGGATCCGATGAAACCGGCGACGAATTTGTTGTCCGGGTCCTGATACAGGTCCAGAGGCGCACCGACCTGCTCGATCACACCTTTTCGCAGCACCACGATCTTGTCGGCGAGGGTCATCGCCTCGACCTGATCGTGGGTCACGTAGATCATCGTCGCACCGATTTCCTTGTGCAGACGTGCAATCTCCACCCGCATCTCGACCCGCAATTCGGCATCGAGATTCGACAGCGGTTCGTCGAACAGGAACACCTCGGGGCCGCGCACGATCGCCCGGCCGATCGACACCCGTTGTCGCTGGCCGCCCGACAGGGCCGCCGGCTTGCGCGACAGGTATTCGTCCAGCTTGAGGATGCGCGTCGCCTCTGCGACCTTGGCTTCGATCTCGGCCTTGGGGTGGCCATTCATCTTGAGCCCGAAACCCATGTTGTCCCTGACCGTCATGTGCGGGTAAAGCGCATAGGTCTGGAACACCATCGCGACACCGCGTTCCGCCGGGTCGACGCGTGTCACATCGCGGCTGCCGATGCGGATTGCACCTTCGCTGGTTTCCTCCAGCCCGGCAACCATGCGCAGCAGGGTCGACTTGCCACAGCCCGACGGACCGACGAACACACAGAATTCGCCATCCGCGATTTCCAGATCGACCCCGTGGATGACCTGCACATCGCCGTAGCGCTTGACGACCTTGTTCAGCGTGACCTGTGACATTATCCGGTCGCCTTCCTGGTTGAGGTGCCGTCTGATCCCGTCAGGGCACGAATTGTTTCGACTTCAAGCGCGTCGTAGGGCGTCCCGTCTTCGTGCAGAAGATCGTGAAACCATATGTCGCGGTCCGGATCGCCGCCATGCGCGCGCACCAGATCGGCGGGCCACGGCAGCCAGGTTTGCGTGCGCCCCCTGACCAGCCCCCATTGAAAGCAGCCGACCCTGGTGTCCTTGAACAGTTGCAGCTGGTCGGCGATCTTGCTGTCCACGGATCGGGCCATCCATTCCGTACAGATCACGGGGCGGCCCAGAACCGACAGATAGTCGATGAACTGCGCGACGCGTTCGCGGTTCCAATAGGCGTGGAAGGTCACGATGTCGGATTGCAGGATTGCGCGGCGGTCGATTTCGGTCTGATAGGGATGCGCATCCTCGTCCGGCGGGGGGGTCGTCCATGCGGCGACAGTCAGGGGCTGAACCGGGTTCTCGGCCCGCGCCCAGGCAAAGCAGTCTTCCATCAGGTCCAGCGCGGCCTTGCGCTGCCCGTCGCCAGACCGGCCATATCCCCCGGGGCCGAATTCCATGCTGTTGCCCGGCTCGTTATAAAGATCCCAGAAAAGCACGCGCGGATCGTTCCGGAAGGTTCGAATGCAGTCGCGCACATAGGCCTGAAGGTCTTTGCGCAGCGTTGTGTCGGCGACCGCGGCGCGCCCCGGAGAGGCCACGGCACGGCTGTTGTGGACGCCTTCGACCGGGGCCGGTTGCGGACCCCAGACCGGTTCCGCACCACCAAATCCGCAGTCGTCGAACAGGCATGGCACCGTGTCGATGCCCAGATCACCCGCCACGCCCATGACCCGGTCCAGCCGGTCGAACAGCCCGTCGCGATCATGCTGCCAGCCCTGGAACGGCAGGTTGATACGGATCGCGTTGAAGCCGATTCCGGCGGCCCAGCCGAGTTCGCGTTCGATTGTCGGCATGTCGAAGGTATCGGCATGCCACATCTCGATGAAATTCACCGCCGTCGATGGCAGGAAGTTGCAGCCGCAGACCCAGGGCCGCTTTGCCCACCAGTTGTTTGCCTTCTGCTCGCTCCAGCGGTCCATCGCGCCTGATCCATCCTGCATCACGTTTCTTGGGTGCCCCGCCGGCAAGCGCGGCGGGGCACATCGGGTTCGGTCTAGCGGTCCAGTAGATCCTGGACCTCGATCTCGGCATCGGCCAGGGCGTCTTCGACCGGCTTGCCAGTCAGCCAGATCGCCTGAAGCTCGCGGTTCAGCACGTCCTGGATCGCGCCGTAACGCTCTGACGGCGGGGTGTCCTTGGCGATGGCGGCGGTGCCGGTATATTCGGCGCGGTGCGGCAGTCCCTTATAGGCGTCGCTGTCGACGACCGATTTGCGGACCGACATGTGACCGGTGCGCGCCCAGTCGATGTTGTGGTCGTTGATGAAGGCCAGAACCTTCAGGGCGGCCATGTATTTTTCCGGATCGGATTTCAGCGACGACGGTACCGCCCACATATGGCTGTCGGCCCAGGTCGCACCGGTTGCGAACAGCGTCGGAAAGTCGGCCACGTAGTAGCTGTTCAGGCCGGTTTCGGCCTTGGCGGCCTCGGCGTCGTAGAAATCGACCACCCAGGTGCCGTTGACCAGAATCGCGGTCTCGCCGTTCAGAAAGGCCTGCTGGCTGTCGGCATAGTTCAGCTGCGGATTGGCATAGCCCGCGTCGAACAGCTGGGTCACGGCTTTGACAGCGTTCCTGGCGGCGTCGGTGTTGATCGTGGCCGTGCCGTCATCGTCGAAGATGTTGGCGTTCTGCTGCCACAGCAGCGCCAGAACCATCCGCACACCCAACGGAAACTGCGCGAAATCCGCCGACAGATAGTCCTTGCCGGTGGCCTCTTTCACCATCTTGGCATGGGCCAGAAGCTCTTCGGGCGACGATGGCAGCACGGGCTTGCCGTCCTGCACCAGCCCGGCCTCTGCCATGATGTCCATGTTGACGTGCCAGAGGTTGGCGTGGAAATCCATCGGCACGCCGTAGATGCCGCCCTTGAAGCTGACAGCATCCAGCGCCGCCGGGGACCAGTCGGCGGGGTCGATGCCCGCCGCGGCCAGATCGGCAGAGATTTCGGCAATCGCGCCGAGACCCGCGAATTCAGGAACGCGGTGGCGGTGCATGACATGCACGTCCGGCGGAGTGCCGCCGGCATAGGCAGCCTTGACCTGATCATAGTAGTTGCCCCAGTCGGTCGGCAATGTGTTGATGCTGATGCCGTCCAGTTCGGCATCCGCCGCGTTGATGATCGACTGGATGATGCAGGCCTCGCCGACACTGGTGGCGGTGTCGGTCCCGGCGTCCTCGCAGGCGCCGAAGAAGCGGCCCAGCGTGATCTCCTGCGCAAAGGCGCCGGTTGCTAGCGTTGCGGCGGCTGCCGCGGATAAAAGCACATGTCTCATGATATTCCTCCCTGGAGTGTGCATGTCAGCCTTTCGATCCGCCCACGGTCATGGCTTGCACCACGTACCGCTGGAAGATCAGAAACAGGATCACCACCGGAAGCGAGGCGATGACGCCCGAGGCCATGACCCGGCCAAGCCCTTCCGATTGCGCGAAATTCGATTGGATGCTGGCGAGGCCCAGCGTGATCGTGAAATATTCCCGCTGCTGGGCGCTGACGAGCGGCCACAGATAGTCGTTCCAGGCGTAAAGGAACGTCAGGATCGCCAGCGTCATCATCGCCGGCCGTGCCAGCGGCAGCATGACGTACCAGAACACCTTCAGCCAGCCGACACCGTCCAGACGCGCCGCCTCTTCGATATCTTTCGGGATCGCCTTGAAGAACTGCATCATCAGGAACACCCCGATCGGGACCGCCATGCGCGGCAGGATCAGCGCGTGATAGCTGTTGTGCCAGCCGAAGTCGGCGAACATTGTGTAAAGCGGGATAAACACAGCCTGT
>JAJDOB010000144.1 GCA_022340385.1 Rhodobacter sp. | reverse complement strand
TGACGTTTTCACTGCGCGCGATGCGCACAGCGTGGTCGGCAAAGGTCAGGGAAAAGCGTGTGGACTGACGATCAGACCGCGTCGGCAACTGCCGGATGCGCCTGAATTCTGCAATGGATCTCGTGTGATCTATCCGTCTCAACGCAGGCCTCCCTTCCTTCGTTCTTGGAAAACGCCGCGACTGTCGTGGCGCTGTCTATGTGTTCGATCCTTCAAGGCTACGGGCGAAAACGGGTTCTCTCCTACACCGTTTTTTTTCGTCAAGTTCCGTTACGCAGTTGTAACGAAACATTACAGTTCAGTAATTTCCGATGCCGCGGCCCGCCGGGTTTATACTGATGGAATCAAATCCCATTACCCGGACCTGCGGGTCCGTATTTCGGGGACTCGAATGGCAGACACGGGCGCAACTTCGGACAGGATGCAAAAATTGCAACAGATGCGCGTTGCGATGGTCCTTTTGCTGGGCGAGGAAACCTCGAAAATGCTGAGCAAGCGCCAGCGTGCGTCGGGCAAGGAAATCGAGGTCATGTGTGCCGAGCGTGACAGCGCCGAAGGCGACATGACGCCTGCTGAACTGGAAAAGCTCTATTCCGACGACCGGTTCGCCAAACAGGAACTGGCCGATACCGAAGCAGAAATCACCCGCATGGAAAAGGTACTGGCCAGGATCGACGCCGATATCGCCGCGATGTGCCAGTCCTGACAGACCATGCCAAGGGGAACGCAATGAAAGACCAACGCGACGAACGCGAACACCTGCAACTGTTTGACCTGATCGCCCGCGACTGGACGCTGCAGTCAAAGGCGGCCGGCGTAGTCTTCAACAATGATTCGACGGCACTGGCGTTCGATTGCTCGGATGGCACCATCCGGCTTGCGGCCACCGCCGACAAGGCATCGCCGAACAAGCGGATGCGGCGGGCGGCGGATTCGGCACGCTTGACCATCGCACCCCGGACCGCCCCGATGGGGGCGCTGAAATCCGCCGACCATACGGCGGCGCGATCCTCGGCGGTGATACCGCACGGACCATCGAATTTCGCGTTCGGCACTGAAACGGGACGCATCAATACCGTGACGCCGGGCGGCACGTCGGTGTACCTGCCCCACCGGGCCGCGGGCCCCATCGTCGCCGTTACCGCAACCGCGCAGGATGACGGCCCGCTGGCCTATGCCAGCGGTTGCGACGTAATGCTGTTTCGCGCCGGCACCGACAGCGCACCGGAAACCGCAACGCTCGCTGGCGAAGTGGTGACGCTGCAATTCTCGCCGGACGGCAAGACCCTTGCCATCGGCCATTGCAGCGGAACCTCGGTCTGGACCTTCGGTGCCGACACGCCCGGTTTCGAACTGGATCTCAAATCCACCGGCCTGTGCTGGAGCAGCGACGGGCGCTGGCTGGGCTGCTGCCTGGAAACGGCAGGATTTGCGCTGATCGACGTCGCGAACCAATCCGCCGTGACGCAAGAGAATTTCCCGGCCACCGTCGGTTCAATCGCCTTTGGCGGCGATGGCAGCACCGTCATCGCCTCTGGCGCGTATCGCGTGGCCGCGTGGGATCTGCTGGAACCCGAAAAAAACATACTGACCGGCAAATCCGGGCTGGTCCTGATTGATACCATCGCAAGCTGCCCGACAAGGAACCTTGTCGCGGTCGGCTATTCGAACGGGCTGGTCAGCCTGGCGCAGATCGGGGAACCCGGTGAAATTCTGCTGCGCGAGGACACAGGCGTCGGGGTAACCGCGCTGGCCTGGTCCAGGGACGGCCGGTTTCTCGGGCTGGCCGGCAGCGACGGCAGCGCGGCACTGGTCGAATTTCCCGATGACATGTTCAAGCCCGGCACCACCTATTGAGAGGCATCAAAATGGCACAGCCAGACACCCAGACGCTTACCGAAGAAGAACAAAGCAAGGACCGGTTCTTTCAGCGCATCGCCGCAATCGGCGGGGAAATGATCGAAGAGCACGGCAAGGAATTCGCGACCGGCGCCTTCGTTCTGGCCGCGCGCTGGATCAGCGAAGGACGCATGGGGGCGCCGGCAAAGCCCGTGAAACGCAAATCCTAGGATTTGCCTGGGTAATTTCCGGCCCTGCGGTGAAGTGCGCCGACCCGCCGCCGCCCGGCCAAATCCGGCAGTAACCCGCCGCGTTCACGCAAGGGCTACCTATTACTCATATGCGCCTGAAAACTAAGCTGATAGAGAATAATACAACCATGGAGATACCGCATGGACATCATTTCCAGAAAATCCGGACCGAGACGCGAAGACGAACAGGCCAAGCGACATATCAACCAGAACTGGGGCACGATAGAAAAACTTGCCGACCAGATCAGCGGCGGCCGCTACAGCGCCGACAAGGTTCGGCGTGCCGCACCCGCACCGCAGGCAAGCGGCAAGATCATCATCGACCAGGCGGCCCGTGCGGCACCCGATGAGGCCAAACCCTATCTGCGCATCAGCGTGAACGGCCGGGTTGTCGTGGCCGATCTGAATTCGGGGCGCCAGCTTGATTTTCTGGGACAACTCAAACGTGTCGGCGGCGTGATGCGCTTTGTCATTGCCACCCGGGAAAACGGATTCTTTTCGCCGCTGGACGACGAAACCTTCGCGCTGATCGGCGATCTTGCCGACACCGCCATCACTGCGGATTTTTCAAAGAAAGACCTCGAGCAGGAGTTGAAGACGCGCCTGAAACTAGCCTGATACAATGGCCGGATCACACGGCGCAGCAAGGCGCCGGTCCATGCCCGTGAATCAGAGCGCCGACAATTAAATCCGCGGGAGGGGATTTGATGCCAAGGTCGCACCAAGAGCCGGAATTCAGCCAAAGAAGCCAGCAGTTGACGTTTGACGACGTCGATCCTGCCGAGACATCCAGGGCCTGGTCAAGATTCCTTGCCAACCTGAACGCGCCCAGCATGCCGGTTACCGGCGTCCGCCCGCTGATTTACAGATCTTGGATGCGCAGCAACACCACGGGTATCCGGCCCGAACAATTCGCCGCCCCGTCGCTGAACAATCCGCTGATCGACGAAAAGCAGATATTCAACAACTGCGAAATGCGCCGCGCGACGCAAGCCTGCCTGCACAACATGGCGGATCTGCTGTCCGGTGCCGAAGCAATGCTGATCCTGACCGACCGCAACGGCGTCATTCTTGAAACGGTGGGCGACAAGTCGACGCTGAACAAGGGCGGCAAGATCAACCTCAGCGTTGGCGGAGTCTGGAGCGAGAACGCCTCGGGCACCAATGGTATCGGCACCGCCCTGTGGATGGACAAGCCGGTCTATGTCCACGGCGAGGAACATTTCTGCGAGGGGATGAAAGCCTGGAGCTGTGCCGCCGCGCCGATCCATGACCCTGTGGATCGCTCCATCATCGGCATCATCAACCTGTCCGGCCTGACCAGCATCTTCCAGAAACACAATGCCGCATTCGCCGCGGCGCTGGCCCGCGACATCGAGGTGTCGCTGAACGAATCGCAATCCCTGATGAATTTCCAGTTGCTGGAATGGATCGTCGGGCGGGCGCCGCGCCGGGCGCATTCAGGCAATGACGGCATCGCGATCATTGATCGCTTCGGGCGGTTGATCTTCGACCGTTCCAGCAGCGGAAATGTCTCTGACCGGCTGTCGGCCCAAAGACAGGGCAAACCGTTCCTCGATCTGTCGGGCGGCATTTCCGAAGCGGCAATTCTGGAGGCGCTGCCCGACAGTTTCGTCTGCAAGGATATCCAGCTGATCGAACTGGAAGGGACCGTGAAGGGGGCTTCGCTGGTTCTGGAAAACGTATCGCAGAGCACGCAAAAAACCACCAGAAGCCCGAGACGCAGCCTGCCCTGCGCCGAAGTCGGCGATACCGGGCTCAAGATCGTCGGGCGCAGCGACGCGATCCTGAAAGCCCTGGACGCCGCCCACAACCTCTTGCGGACCAATGCGCCCGCGATCATCCAGGGTCCAACCGGCGTCGGAAAGGAACTTTTCGCAAGATTGATACATGCCGACACGGTGCCAGCCGAGGTTCAGCCATTCGCCGCGATCAACTGCGCCGGGCTGACCCGGGAAATGTTTCAATCCGAACTTGCCCGGGTCAAATCCGGCGCGTCGGATTCGCCCGCCCCGGCGCGCGCCATGAACCGTGCCTTCCTGGTGTTCGATGAAATCGGCGAATTGCATGCCGATCTGCAACCCGCTTTGCTGCGCGCCCTCGAGGACATATTGGAATCGCCCGGCGGCCTGGTCTCTGCGACCCCGCCGGCCCGCATCTTGTCCCTGACGAACCGCACCCTGCTTGACGACGTCGCGGCCGGTCATTTCCGCCAGGATCTGTACTACCGGCTGGGCGCGATTGTTCTGGATATTCCCCCCCTGAAGGACCGGGGCGAGGATATCCTGCTGATCTTCGAGCATTACAATCAGCTGATTTCCGAAGAGACCGGCCAACAGATGCTGGATGTCGGATCAGAGGTGGAACAGGCCCTGCTGGCCCACGGCTGGCCCGGGAACGTGCGCGAATTGCGCAATACCGTCTATTCCATTCACTGCAATGCAAAGACCCGGCGCATCGGCCTGTCCGATCTTCCGTTCAATCAGGAGGGTCGCGCTGGCAGACTCCTGTCACCTGGTTCTGACCCGCACGCGGCAAAGCCAAGCAGTTCAGAGTCGCTGAAGGACTCTGAAATCGCCCTGATCGAAAGCGTGCTGATGGCGCATCACGGCAATCTCAGCCAGACCGCCAAAGCACTGGGAATTTCGCGCCCGACCCTCTATCGCAAAATGAACATCTATGGCATTTGCACCCCGGACGACAAATCGCGCTAGCGGCAAGGCGGCCTGAAGTGGTGCCTTTTCGGACAGGGATTGCCTGTCACCGGCGGCTAGAGCGGCGTCCTTTCAATGTGAATCGGTGGGGCCGCTCTGGCCTTTTGTTTTTGCGCGCAATTCATTCCGAAAACCGGTTCCCACTTTTCGGATTGCGCTCTAGGCTCCGGTGACCCGCCAGATGACGTCGCCGACATCGTCCGCCATCAACAGCGAGCGCCCGTCAGGACCGATCGCAACGCC
>JAJDOB010000134.1 GCA_022340385.1 Rhodobacter sp. | reverse complement strand
AATGGTGATGCCGGGCGACAACATCAGCTTCGAGGCCGAACTGATCGCGCCGATCGCGATGGAAGAGGGCCTGCGCTTCGCCATCCGCGAAGGCGGCCGCACCGTCGGATCGGGCGTCGTGTCCAAAATCCTCGAATAACGGTGACATTGCCCGCCTCAGGGCGGGCAGTCCGCCGGGTGAAACAAGGGTGACCCGGCCCGACAAGGCCCCGGACGATATCCGGGGCCGGTCCGGGAAACCCAGACCTGGTTCGACGAGGAATGGCGGTGGTCGTCACTCCTCCTCTCAACTGAAAGACCCTCGAAGGGGACGAAACAAAATGGCAGTTCAAAGCCAAAATATCCGGATCCGCCTGAAGGCGTTCGATTACCGCGTGCTCGACGCCAGCACGCAGGAAATCGTCAACACCGCCAAGCGCACCGGCGCCACGGTGCGCGGGCCCATCCCGCTGCCCAACAAGATCGAAAAATTCACCGTGTTGCGCGGCCCGCATGTCGACAAGAAATCCCGCGACCAGTGGGAAATCCGCACGCACAAGCGGCTGCTCGACATCGTTGATCCGACCCCGCAGACCGTGGACGCGCTGATGAAGCTCGACCTGGCTGCCGGTGTCGACGTTCAGATTTCGGTCTAGGGGGGGCTTGCGATATGTTGCGCTCTGGAGTGATCGCAAAGAAAGTCGGGATGACCCGGCTTTTCATGGAAGACGGCAAGCAGATTCCTGTGACCGTTCTTCAACTGGACAACCTGCAGGTCGTGGCCCAGCGGACCGCCGAAAAGGATGGCTACAGTGCCGTTCAGCTTGGCGCCGGTACAGCCAAGGCCAAGCGGGTCAGCAAAGCCATGCGCGGGCATTACGCCACCGCCAATGTTGCGCCCAAGCGCAAGATCGCGGAATTCCGCGTGGCCCCGGAAAATCTGATCGGTGTCGGCGAGGAAATCACCGCCAACCATTACTTCGAGGGGCAGTTCGTCGATGTCAGCGGCACTTCGATCGGTAAGGGGTTCCAGGGCGCGATGAAGCGCTGGAACTTCGGCGGTCTGCGCGCCAGCCACGGCGTGTCGATCAGCCACCGTTCGCACGGGTCCACCGGCCAGTGCCAGGACCCCGGCAAGGTGTTCAAGGGCAAGAAGATGGCCGGCCACATGGGCGCTGCGCGGGTGACCACGCAGAACCTGCAGGTGGTGCGTACCGATGCCGACCGTGGTCTTATCATGGTCAAGGGCGCGGTTCCCGGGTCCAAGGGCGGCTGGGTCACGATCAAGGATGCCGTCAAGAAAGCGGTGCCAGAGAACGTGATTTACCCCGCCGCGCTGAAATCGGCCGCCGCCGAGGCAGAGCGTCTGGCAGCCGAAGCCGCCGCAGCCGCAGCAGCGGAAGAGGAAGCCGCGGCGAAGGCCGCAGCCGAGGCGGAACAAGCCGCGATGGAAGCTGCAGAGGCCGAAGCGCCCGCCGCTGAAGGAGGCGACGAAAATGAAAGCTGATGCAATCAAGCTGGACGGCAAGACGGCCGGGTCGGTCGATCTCGATGACGAGATCTTCGGCCTGGAACCACGCGCCGATATCCTGCACCGCGTCGTGCGCTGGCAGCGCAACAAGGCGCAGGCCGGCACCCACAAGGTCAAGACCCGGTCCGAGGTCAGCTATTCGACCAAGAAGATATATCGCCAGAAGGGCACCGGTGGCGCACGCCACGGGGCACGCTCTGCGCCGATCTTCCGGGGCGGTGGCATCTACAAGGGCCCGGTCGTGCGCAGCCACGGCCACGAGCTGACCAAGAAGTTCCGCAAACTCGGCCTGCGCCACGCGCTGTCGGCCAAGATGGCGGCGGGCGAGCTGGTGGTGATCGAGAACGCCGAATCCGATGGCAAGACATCGGCGCTGGCCAAGCAGATCAAGGCTCTGGGCTGGAAGCGTGCGCTGATCATCGACGGCGCGACCGTGAACGAGGGTTTTGCCAAGGCGGCCGCCAACATCCAGGGTCTGGATGTGCTGCCGTCGATGGGGGCCAACGTCTATGACATCCTCAAGCGCGACACCCTAGTGTTGACGAAGGCGGGTGTCGAAGCACTGGAGGCTCGACTGAAATGAGCGCACAAGCCAAACATTACGATGTGATCCGCAAGCCGATCATCACCGAAAAGGCCACCATGGCGTCCGAATCCGGCGCAGTGGTGTTCGAGGTCGATATCGCGGCCAACAAGCCCCAGATCAAGGAGGCGGTCGAAAACCTCTTTGGGGTGAAGGTCAAGGCGGTCAACACCACGATCACGAAAGGCAAGGTCAAGCGGTTCCGGGGTCAACTCGGGCGCCGCAAGGACACCAAGAAAGCCTATGTGACCCTGGAAGAGGGTAACACGATTGACGTTACCACGGGCCTTTAATAGACGGGCCCATCGGTTAAGCCCCGGATTCGTCCGGGGCTGAACTTTTTGCCGGGGCAGGGTGCGTGCAAGCACATATCCTGCGGGGCAATCAATGAAGGGTGCGTGCTTGCGCGCACCGATCCATCGGGGACCTTCGGGGCCCTATAACCACGGCGGGAATGCCCGCCGACCAAGCAGACGGAAGACAGAAAGCATGGCACTCAAGTCGTATAAACCGACGACGCCTGGCCAGCGTGGGCTGGTTCTGATCGACCGTTCGGAGCTTTGGAAAGGCCGCCCGGTCAAGACCCTGACAGAGGGACTGACCAAGAATGGCGGACGGAACAACACCGGACGGATCACGATGCGCCGCAAAGGCGGCGGGGCGAAACGGCTCTATCGTATCGTAGACTTCAAACGCAACAAGTTTGATGTCTCGGGCACGATCGAGCGAATCGAATATGACCCGAACCGGACAGCCTTTATCGCGCTGATCAAGTATGAAGATGGCGAGCAGGCCTATATCCTGGCGCCGCAGCGTCTGGCGGTCGGCGACAGCGTCATCGCGGGCACCAAGACCGACGTGAAGCCCGGCAATGCGATGCCGTTCTCGGGCATGCCGATCGGTACGATCGTTCACAATGTCGAACTGAAGCCCGGCAAGGGCGGTCAGATCGCCCGCGCTGCAGGCACCTACGCCCAGTTCGTCGGTCGTGATGGCGGTTACGCGCAAATCCGGCTCAGCTCTGGCGAATTGCGCCTGGTGCGCCAGGAATGCATGGCCACCGTCGGCGCCGTGTCCAACCCGGACAATTCGAACCAGAACCTCGGCAAGGCGGGCCGCAACCGGCACAAGGGCATCCGCCCCTCTGTACGCGGTGTTGTGATGAACCCCGTCGACCACCCGCATGGTGGTGGCGAAGGCCGGACCTCGGGTGGCCGTCATCCGGTGACCCCATGGGGCAAGCCGACAAAGGGTGCACGTACCCGGAACAAGAACAAAGCGTCCAGCAAGCTGATCATCCGCTCGCGTCACGCCAAGAAGAAGGGCCGCTAAGCATGAGCCGCTCAGTCTGGAAGGGCCCGTTTGTCGACTCTTATGTCCTCAAGAAGGCCGAAAAATCCCGCGAGTCGGGCCGCAACGAGGTCATCAAGATCTGGTCGCGCCGTTCGACCATCCTGCCGCAATTCGTTGGTCTGACCTTTGGCGTCTACAACGGTCGCAAACATATCCCGGTCAACGTGTCGGAAGACATGATCGGCCAGAAATTCGGCGAGTACAGCCCGACGCGCACCTATCACGGTCACGCGGCGGACAAGAAAGCGAAGAGGAAGTAAGTCATGGGCAAGGATAAGAATCCCCGCCGCGTGGCGGACAACGAAGCGATGGCAAAGGTTCGCATGCTGCGCACCAGCCCGCAAAAGCTGAACCTCGTGGCACAGCTGATCCGGGGCAAGAAGGTCGACAAGGCGCTTTCCGACCTGACCTTCAGCAAAAAGCGGATTTCGGACGACGTGAAGAAATGCCTTCAGTCGGCCATCGCCAACGCCGAGAACAACCATAACCTGGACGTGGACGAGCTGATCGTCGCCGAGGCCTATGTCGGCAAGAACATGACCATGAAACGCGGTCGCCCGCGTGCCCGTGGCCGGTTCGGCAAGATCATGAAGCCGTTCGCAGAACTGACCATCCTGGTGCGCCAGGTCGAAGAAGCTGCCGGGGAGCAAGCCTAATGGGTAACAAGACCAATCCGATCGGCATGCGTCTGCAGGTCAACCGCACCTGGGACAGCCGCTGGTATGCGGACACCAAGGACTACGGCAACCTGCTGCTTGAAGACATCAAGATGCGGGCATTCATCCATGAGGAATGCAAGCAGGCCGGCATCAGCCGCGTGATCATCGAGCGGCCGCACAAGAAATGCCGCGTGACGGTTCACACTGCGCGCCCGGGCGTGATCATCGGCAAAAAAGGCGCCGATATCGAAACCCTGCGCAAGAAACTGGCCAGCATGACCGACAGCGAGGTTCACCTGAACATCGTCGAGGTGCGCAAGCCGGAACTCGACGCGACGCTGGTGGCCGAAAGCATCGCCCAGCAGCTGGAGCGCCGGGTGTCTTTCCGTCGTGCCATGAAGCGCGCGGTGCAGAACTCGATGCGCATGGGCGCGCTTGGCATTCGTGTGAACGTTGCCGGCCGTCTGGGCGGGGCCGAGATCGCGCGGACCGAATGGTATCGCGAGGGCCGGGTGCCGCTGCACACGCTGCGTGCGGACATTGATTACGCAAACATCAAGGCCGTCACAGCCTATGGTATCATCGGTATCAAGGTCTGGATCTTCAAGGGCGAGATCATGGAGCATGATCCGTCGGCGCGGGATCGCAAGCAGCAGGAACTTCAGGACGGCCCGGCACCTCGTGGTGCTGGCGGCGGCCGCCGGAACTAGGAGAGAATAGATGCTGCAACCAAAGCGCACGAAATTCCGCAAACAGCACAAGGGCCGGATCCGGGGCGAAGCCAAGGGCGGTTCCGATCTGACATTCGGGTCGTTCGGGCTGAAATCCACCCAGCCGGAGCGTATCACGGCACGTCAGATCGAGGCCGCGCGCCGTGCGATGACGCGTCACATGAAACGTCAGGGCCGGGTCTGGATCCGGATCTTCCCCGATACGCCGGTCACGTCCAAACCCACCGAAGTCCGGATGGGCAAGGGCAAGGGCTCGGTCGATTTCTGGGCCGCCAAGGTCAAGCCCGGCCGGGTGATGTTCGAGATCGACGGTGTCACCGATGCCGTCGCCCGCGAGGCCCTGCGCCTAGCGGCGATGAAACTGCCGGTCAAATGCCGGGTCGTAGTCCGCGAAGACTGGTAGATCGGCCCGCCGCATCCAAGGCAAGAATTCCAAGCCCCCGCCGTTCATCCGGCGGGGGCTTTGCTTTTTGCGCAACCTTGTCGGCAATAGGGTCGCGCGCCGCCCCGCGCCTTGACGGCGCCATCAATACCCCGGCCCCGGGTTCCGATACGTCCTTGCGAAAAATTGTGATATGGATGCGCAATCGCAAATCCTGAATAGGGGGGTAAAGTCCGCCATGGCCTCAAACAACAGTTCCGTTCTTGCGTTCTATGACACCCACCCGATCAGCGAGACGCAGATTCTTGAGAAACTGGCGGCAGACGGGGTCGATCTGGCGACGCTGACAGAAGATATCCTGCAAGACTACGATCAGGATCATTTCGGCGGCGTTCAGGCCAATGACGCGCTGGCCCGGGCCGGTGGAGTCAATTCCGACAGTCTGGTCCTGGATGTCTGTTGCGGTCTGGGCGGGCCCGCCCGGTATTTTGGGCAGAAATTCGGGTGCCGGGTCGAAGGCGTCGACATGACCGCCAGCCGGGTCGAGGGCGCCAAAAGGCTGACCGAACTGGCTGGGTTAAGCGACCGGGTTTCATTCACTTGCGGCAATGCGCTTGACCTGCCATTCGCGGACAACCGCTTTGACGTCCTGATCAGTCAGGAGGCGTTCTGCCACATTCCCGACAAGCCGACCCTTGTCGCGGAATGCGTCCGCTCGGTCAGACCGGGTGGGCGCATCGCGTTCACCGACATCCTTGCCACCGGAGAAACCACACCCGAAACGCGACAGCGTCTGACCGCCGAGATGACCTTTAACGAATTGGCCACGGCGGCGGAGTACCGCGATCTGTTCACAGCCCAGAACTGTGAAGTCCTGGGCGTCGATGATCTGGGTTCCGAGTGGCGCGACATTCTGATTGACCGTCTGGCGATGTATCGCAGTCTGGGCGACCAGACAGTGCGGCGATTTGGTCAGGCGCATTTCGACAAGTGGGATCGCGCCTACAGCTTCTTCGTAGGGTGTTACGGAACCGGCGAATTGAGCGGTGGGCGTTTTTCGGTTCAGCGCCTGACCTGATGCCTGTGGCGCCGGTTCCAGCTTGACCGGCCGCGCGCCCCGCAATCTGACCGCCAGAGCGCAATCCGAAAAGCGGGAACCGGTTTTTGGAATGAATTGCGCGCAAAAACAGAAGGCCAGAGCGGCCCCACCGATTCACATTGAAAGGACGCCGCTCTAGGCGTCCAAACCGGCTCGCCAAAGGCGCGGGCCTTCGCTATGAAGCATCCATGCCGCAGATATCCTCTTGCTTTGTCACCCGCCTGTACCGGGCCCAGCTGTCTGAACTGGGCAAACCCATCGACGCGTCCGAATTGCACGCCTCCTGCGAGGCGATTGCCGAGGATGACGAGGCCGGGCAGGACTGGTGCGAGGAAAACGACTTTCCCGGTTACACCAGCTATGCCTCGCTGACCGACCTGCCGTGGCGGTTTCCGGTCTTCAAGGATCTGGTCAAGGTGCTGAACAAGCATGTGAAGGCCTTCGCCGGGGAACTGGCCTTTGACCTTGGCGACAAGAAGCTGAAACTCGACAGCCTGTGGATCAACATCCTGCCGCCCGGCGGCATCCACACCGCCCATATCCACCCGCATTCGGTGATTTCCGGCACCACCTATGTGGCCATGCCCGAGGGCACCAGCGCCATCAAATTCGAAGACCCGCGCCTGGCGATGATGATGGCCGCCCCGGTGCGCCGGACGGATGCGCCCGAGGAGATGCGCAGTTTCATCTACGTCGCACCCGAAGTCGGCGATGTCCTGCTGTGGGAAAGCTGGCTGCGCCACGAGGTGCCGATGAACATGTCCGAGGGTGACCGGATCAGCGTGAGTTTCAATTACGGAGTTTCGGCCTAGCCGAAACTCCGAGTGCGGTGTAGCGAATTTGCGCAGCAAACTCGCGAGCCGCACCCCGGTGAAAGTTGGCCTGGTCACGGTTTGGCAAGCGTCAAACGCGTAATGTGGTGGGTGCAGTTTATCGCTTGCCATCGCCCCCCAACCCCCCTATACGCCCCACTTCACCACCCTCCACTGGAATCAGGGTGACCGTTCGCGGGCTCTCCGGTGATGTTGAAAAAGGAATATGGCGATGGACGCCAAGGAACTGCGTGACAAGACGCCGGATCAACTCCGCGACGAGCTTGCCAATCTGAAAAAAGAAGCCTTCAACCTGCGGTTTCAGCAGGCCGGTGGCTCGTTGGAAAACACCGCGCGCATGCGCGTCGTGCGCCGCGATGCGGCCCGGGTGATGACCATTCTGAACGAAAAAGCGGCCGCCGCCGCAACTGCGGAGGCCTGAGACCATGCCCAAACGAATCCTGTCCGGCACCGTTGTCAGCGATCAGAACGAACAGACGATCACCGTCTCGGTCGAGCGTCGCTTCAAGCACCCGCTGCTGCACAAGACCGTGCGTAAATCGAAGAAATACCGCGCGCACGACCCCAAGAACGAATTCAAGACCGGCGACAAGGTACGCATTCAGGAATGCGCGCCGATCTCGAAAACCAAACGCTGGGAGGTTGTGGCCAGCTAGGTCTCAACACCCGGTTTTATCGAAACCCTGGGGATATAGGCGAACAAACGCCCCCCACAGGTCGGGAGAAACCAAATGATCCAGATGCAGACCAATCTGGATGTGGCTGACAACAGCGGCGCTCGCCGTGTTCAGTGCATCAAGGTCCTCGGCGGTTCGAAGCGGAAATATGCCTCTGTTGGCGACATCATCGTGGTGTCGGTCAAAGAGGCAATTCCGCGTGGCCGCGTGAAAAAAGGCGACGTGCGCAAGGCCGTCGTCGTCCGCACCGCCAAGGAAGTGCGCCGCGATGACGGTACCGCGATCCGGTTCGACCGCAACGCCGCCGTCATCCTTGGCAACAACATGGAGCCGATCGGCACCCGTATCTTCGGCCCGGTCGTGCGCGAGTTGCGCGGCAAGAGCTTCATGAAGATCATCTCGCTGGCGCCGGAGGTGTTGTAATGGCTGCGAAACTGAAAAAAGGCGACAAGGTCGTCGTGCTGGCCGGCAAGGACAAGGGCAAACAGGGCGAAATCCTGTCTGTCAGCCCGAAGACCGGCAAGGCAATCGTCGATGGCATCAACATCGCCATCCGCCACGTCAAGCAAAGCCAGTCCGCCCAGGGTGGACGTCAGCCCAAGGCGATGCCGATCGACCTTTCGAATCTGGCCTATCTGGACGCCGACGGCAAAGCCACGCGCGTCGGCTTCAAGATGGACGGCGACAAGAAAGTGCGCTTTGCCAAAACCACGGGGGACGTGATCGATGCTTGATGCAGCAGCTTACACGCCGCGCCTGCGGACCCAGTACAACGAAAGCGTCCGCGCCGCGTTGAAAGAGGAATTCGCGTACAAGAACGCGATGCAGATCCCCAGGCTGGACAAGATCGTGCTGAACATCGGCTGTGGTGCCGAGGCGGTACGCGACAGCAAGAAAGCCAAATCGGCCCAGGAAGACCTGACGCTGATCGCCGGCCAGAAGGCGATGATCAACATCGCCAAGAAATCCATCGCCAGCTTTCGCGTGCGCGAAGGCATGCCGCTGGGCGCCAAGGTCACGCTGCGCGGCGACCGGATGTATGAATTTCTGGACCGTCTGGTCACCGTCGCGCTGCCCCGCGTCCGCGACTTCCGCGGCGTTTCGGGCAAATCCTTCGACGGTGGCGGCAACTACGCCATGGGTCTGAAAGAGCACATCGTCTTCCCGGAAATCGACTATGACAAGGTCGATGAGGTCTGGGGCATGGACATCATCATCTGCACCACCGCGAAAACCGACGCGGAAGCCAAGGCGCTGTTGAAGCAATTCAACATGCCCTTCAACAGCTGATCCGCGGGAGAGAACGTTATGGCTAAAAAAGCAATGATCGAGCGCGAGAAGAAGCGTCAGAAGCTGGTGGATCAATATGCCTCCAAGCGGGCTGCGCTGAAAGAGATCGTGAACGACGAATCCAAACCGATGGAAGACCGGTTCCGCGCCTCGCTGAAGCTGGCGAAACTGCCGCGCAACAGCTCTGCCACCCGGCTGCACAACCGGTGCCAGCTGACCGGGCGTCCACACGCCTATTATCGCAAACTCAAGGTTTCGCGGATCGCCCTGCGGGAACTCGGCTCGTTGGGCCAGATCCCGGGCCTCGTGAAATCCAGCTGGTAAGGAGGGCATGATATGAACGATCCTATCGGCGATATGCTCACCCGGATCCGCAACGCCCAGATGCGTGGCAAATCCACCGTTGAGACGCCTGCGTCCAAGCTGCGTGCCTGGGTGCTCGATGTTCTGGCCGACGAAGGTTACATTCGCGGCTACGAGGCGACCACCGGCAAAGACGGCCACCCGGCCATCGAGATCAGCCTGAAATACTATGAGGGCACCCCGGTCATTCGCGAGCTCAAGCGCGTGTCGACCCCCGGTCGCCGCGTCTATATGGGCGTCAAGGATATTCCCTCGGTCCGTCAGGGCCTGGGCGTTTCCATCGTATCCACACCCAAGGGTGTGATGTCGGATGCAGCAGCACGAACCGCCAATGTCGGCGGCGAAGTGCTCTGCACCGTATTCTAGGGAGGTCGCGGATGTCTCGTATTGGCAAAAAACCGGTCGGTCTGCCATCGGGGGTTTCGGCCTCTGTCTCTGGCCAGACCATCGACGTGAAGGGGCCGAAAGGCACCCTGAGCTTTACCGCGACCGACGATGTCACCATCGAAGTCGAAGACAATGCCGTCAATGTCACGCCGCGTGGGAAATCCAAGCGCGCGCGCCAGCAGTGGGGCATGTCGCGCACCATGATCGGCAATTGCGTCGAGGGTGTCGCCAACGGTGTCAAGAAACAGCTTGAGATCAACGGCGTCGGCTATCGTGCCCAGATGCAGGGCAACACCCTGAAGCTGGCGCTTGGTCTCAGCCACGACGTGAATTTCGAAGTGCCCGAGGGCGTCACGGTGACCTGCCCCAAGCAGACCGAGATCGTGGTCGAAGGCATCGACAAACAGCTTGTCGGCGAAGTCGCGGCGAAAATCCGCGAGTGGCGCAAGCCCGAACCCTACAAGGGCAAGGGCATCAAGTACAAAGATGAATATATCTTCCGCAAGGAAGGCAAGAAGAAGTAAGGACCTGTCAGATGGCAAACAGCAAAAGAACCCTGTTTCTGAAGCGCCGCCTGCGCGTCCGGAACAAACTGCGGAAGATGAACGCCGGGCGCGCGCGCCTCAGCGTGCATCGTTCCAACAAGAACATCAGCGCCCAGCTGATCGACGATGTGAACGGCGTCACGCTGGCGTCGGCATCGACGCTGGAAAAAGACCTGGGCGTTGTCGGCAAGAACAATGTCGACGCTGCCGCCAAGGTCGGGGCCGCGATCGCCGAACGGGCCAAGAAGGCCGGGGTCGAAGCCTGCTATTTCGACCGTGGCGGTTTCCTGTTCCACGGCAAGGTCAAGGCATTGGCCGAAGCTGCCCGCGAGGGTGGCCTGAAGTTCTGACCTGCGGCGGGGGAACGCCCCGCCTGACGGTGGAAACTGGCATAGGGCGGGGGTCTTCCCGCCATATGCCCTGACAAGTGGAGGCGGGACATCCCGCCTCGATGATCGGGGAGCCTTGTTTGCTCACCTTGATTGGAATGCACAGGCGCCTGTCGCCGGAACCAAAGGATGCCAAATGGCCCGAGAACCACATCAGCGGGGCGGACGCCGCGACCGCGACGAGACCCCGGAATTCGCCGATCGCCTGGTTGCGATCAACCGCGTGTCCAAGACCGTCAAGGGCGGCAAGCGTTTCGGCTTTGCCGCGCTGGTCGTCGTTGGCGACCAGAAGGGCCGCGTCGGCTTTGGCAAGGGCAAGGCCAAAGAGGTGCCAGAGGCGATCCGCAAGGCGACCGAACAGGCCAAGCGCCAGATGATCCGCGTGCCGCTGCGCGAAGGCCGCACGCTGCACCATGACGTCTATGGGCGTCACGGCGCCGGCAAGGTCACGATGCGCACCGCGCCGCAGGGTACCGGCATCATCGCCGGTGGTCCGATGCGCGCCGTGTTCGAGATGCTGGGCATCCAGGACGTTGTCGCCAAGTCGCTGGGCTCGCAGAACCCCTACAACATGATCCGCGCCACGATTGACGGGCTGAAAAACGAATCCAGCCCGCGCATGGTGGCACAGCGCCGCGGCAAGAAAGTCGCCGACATCCTGCCCAAGCGGGACGAAGCACCCGCCGCCGCCGAAGCCGTAGCAGAGGAGGCCTGATCCACATGGCAACCATCGTCGTCAAACAAATCGGCTCTCCGATCCGCCGCCCCGCCAAACAGCGGGCCACGCTGGTCGGTCTGGGCCTGAACAAGATGCACAAGACCCGCGAACTGGAAGACACACCTTCGGTGCGCGGCATGGTCAACAAGATCCCGCATCTGGTGGAAATCGTCGAGGAAAAGGGCTGATCGCCCTCGCGCCCTGTCATCCCCGCGAAAGCAGGGACCTCAATCGACACGGCGCCACATCAGACAGTTCCCCGCTTTCGCGGGGATGACAAACGCCTCGGTGAAAGCCGGGGCGTTTTGGCTTTCAATCGCCCGCCAGGCGCTGCCCTTTGAGGCGGGTTGCCTTTCCAACCACCTCCCAAAGTCCGCATCGCGCAATTTGCGAAAATGCTCTATGATCGTTCCTGCCTGCCATCCGCCGCAGGCGGCTATATTTCAGGGAGACGATTCATGACCATTTCCTATTCCGGGGG
Organism: Rhodobacter sp.; assembly: GCA_022340385.1. GTDB lineage: Bacteria > Pseudomonadota > Alphaproteobacteria > Rhodobacterales > Rhodobacteraceae > CALGTJ01. Next base: position 30,510 of record JAJDOB010000134.1, on the reverse strand, counting down.
CTGCGAGCACGTTCACGCAACCGCCGAAGGCGCGCCGATCGACAACCACGTCTGCCATTGCAATGTCTGCAAGGCTGTGACCGGCCAGCAGACCACCCATGTGGCGTTCTACAAACATGGCAACCTGAAGATCGACCATCCCGAATTGCTGAATCGCCAGCCGTTCAACGCCGAAAACCCCGATGGCCCGCTGGAGCTTTGCACCTGCAAGGACTGCGGGGCCGCGATCATGCTGGATGACAAGCAGAAACGCATCCGCGTGGCGGTGCCAAATGTGATGGGCTATGACACCGCGGCCTTCCCCGAGGCGGATTATCACGCCTTCTATGACGACACCAAGGGTTATCCGAAACCCGACGATGGCCGCCCGGTCTACGATTCCCTGCGCCCCGATTTCGTGTGGCCGCAAGGCGCCTGACCCGACACTGCGTCGCGGATCCCGGTCTCGTACCGGGTCCGCCCCGGCCCGCGCGCCAGAAAGCGCGGTGAATCCCGCCAGCGGGGCTTGAACCTGACGCCAACCGCTTCTATACGCCCACGGTGGACAGGACGGTCCATCCCTTAACAAGAAATGCCGTGGTCGGCCGCTCCCGTCGCTGGGGGCCGCATCCGGCAAGGAGAAGCGACATGAGACTGAATGAACTGCGCGACAACGACGGCGCGACCAAGAAACGCAAGCGTATTGGCCGGGGTGCCGGTTCGGGCACCGGCAAGACCGGTGGCCGCGGCATCAAGGGGCAGAAATCGCGCTCGGGTGTGGCGATCAATGGCTACGAGGGCGGCCAGATGCCGCTGTACCAGCGCCTGCCGAAGCGCGGCTTCAACAAGCCCAACCGCAAGGAATTCGCTGTGGTGAACCTGGGCCTGATCCAGAAATTCATCGACGCCGGCAAGCTGGGCACCGAGATCACCGAAAATGAACTGGTCGATTCCGGCCTGGTGCGGCGCAAGCTGGACGGCGTGCGCGTTCTTGCCAAGGGCGATTTCAGCGCCAAGGTCACGCTGACCGTCACCGGGGCCAGCGCCTCGGCCAGGGAGGCGGTCGAAAAGGCCGGCGGCTCGCTGACGCTCACAACCCCGGCAGCGGCTGAATAAGGCCTTGTGAGCCGCCTTTCGGCTGCTTACATGTTCCAAACGTTTTCCAAGCGCCGCCCCGGGAAACCGCGAGGCGGCGCATCCATGAAAGAGAGCCTCGGATGGCATCAGCAGCAGAGCAAATGGCCGCCAATATGAGCTGGGGGGCCTTCGGCAAGGCCACCGAACTCAGACAGCGCATCGTCTTTACCCTCGGTCTTCTGATCGTCTACCGGCTTGGCACCTACATCCCGGTGCCCGGCATCGACGCCAACGAACTGCGCGCCTTCATGGATCAGGCCGCCGCCGGGCTTGGCGGTATCCTGAACATGTTCACCGGCGGCGCGATTGGCCGGATGGGTATCTTCGCGCTGGGCATCATGCCCTATATCTCTGCCTCGATCATCATTCAGCTGCTCACCTCGCTTGTGCCGCAACTGGAACAGTTGAAGAAAGAGGGTGAACAGGGCCGCAAGAAGATCAACCAGTACACCCGCTACGGCACCGTGTTTCTGGCCACGTTCCAGGCCTATGGCCTTGCGGCTTCGCTGGAAGCCGGCGGACTGGCGGCGGATCCGGGCTGGTATTTCCGCGCCGCGACCGTGCTGACGCTGGTCGGGGGCACGATGTTCCTGATGTGGCTGGGCGAACAGATCACCGCGCGCGGCATCGGCAACGGCATCAGCCTGATCATTTTCGTCGGCATCATCGCCGAGGTTCCCGCCGCACTGGCGCAGTTCTTCAGCCAGGGCCGGTCCGGTGCGATCAGCCCCACCGTGATTCTGGGGGTTCTGTTGATGGTGGTTCTGGTGATCGCCTTCGTGGTGTTCATGGAGCGATCGCTGCGAAAGATTCACATACAATATCCGCGCCGCCAGGCCGGTATGAAGATGTATGAAGGCGGCACCAGCCACCTGCCGATCAAGGTCAACCCCGCCGGCGTGATCCCCGCGATCTTCGCCTCTTCGCTGTTGTTGCTGCCGACCACGCTGGCCACTTTCAGCGGCAGCCAGACCGGCCCGGTGATGGCGACGATCCTGGCGTATTTCGGCCCCGGCCAGCCGCTGTATCTGGCGTTCTTCACCCTGATGATCGTGTTCTTCACGTTCTTTTACACCTTCAACGTCAGCTTCAAGACCGATGACGTGGCCGACAACCTGAAGAACCAGAACGGCTTTGTTCCCGGAATCCGCCCCGGCAAGAAGACCGAGGAATATCTCGACTATGTCGTGACCCGGGTTCTGGTGCTGGGCTCGGCTTACCTTGCGGCAGTTTGTCTCCTGCCAGAGATTTTGCGTTCACAACTGGCGATCCCCTTCTATTTTGGCGGCACTTCGGTGCTGATCGTGGTGTCGGTGACGATGGACACGATCCAGCAGGTGCAGTCGCATCTTCTGGCGCATCAATATGAAGGGCTGATTGAAAAGTCTCAGCTGCGCGGCAAACGCCGTGGCGGCAAAAAGGGACCAGCCCGCCGCTAACGATCCGCCGTATCGGGTGGTGAACGAAGGGACGCTGACATGAATATCCTCCTCCTCGGGCCTCCGGGCGCCGGCAAAGGTACGCAGGCCAAACAGCTGGTTGACGAGCGCCAGATGGTGCAACTGTCGACCGGTGACATGCTGCGCGCCGCGCGCACTTCGGGCACCGAGATGGGCAAGAAGGTTGCCGCGGTCATGGATGCCGGTCATCTGGTGACCGATGACATCGTGATCGGCCTGATCGCCGAACAGCTGGACGCAAGCCACGAGGGCGGGTTCATCTTTGACGGCTTTCCCCGCACCCTGGCGCAGGCCGATGCGCTGGGCGAACTGCTGGCCAGCCGCGACCAGAAACTGGATCATGTGATCGAGATGCAGGTCGACGACGACGCGCTGGTGGCACGTATCGTGGGCCGGTCCACCTGTGGGGATTGCGGCGAGATCTACCACGACCAGACCAAGCCGATTCCGGCGGACGGCAAATGCACCAACTGCGGCGGCACAGAGTTCAAGCGCCGTGCGGATGACAACGAGGAAAGCCTCAAGATCCGCCTGATGGCCTATTACAAACAGACCTCGCCGCTGATTGGCTATTACTATGCCAAGGGCAATCTGGAGTCGGTGAACGGGCTGGGTGAGATCGACGCGGTGGCAAGCGAGATCAAGGCGGCGTTGGGCTGATCGCGGCCAGTGTCTTGGCGGATTGCGGGACAGGAACTTCGGCAATTCCCCCACAGAAGCTGCTGACGGGTTTCCTGCCGCCAAGAAACCCCGGCGCCGCCCCTTGACGCTGCCGGCTTAACCCCTTATCCCGCCTCATCCCGTCAGGGAATCGGCTGCAGCCCGGGGTCGCGCCCCGACACCAGTCAAGAGAAAATTCGAATCGGCCCGCTGGCATAAAAATCGGCGGGCTTTGGTTGTGAAAAAAGGTTCTGGAAACACGGAACCGCAACGGAAAAAGGACGTATCCACGTGGCACGTATTGCCGGGGTCAACATCCCCACCGCCAAGCGCGTACCCATCGCGCTGACCTATATCACCGGAATTGGGCACACCACCGCCAAAGCCATCTGCGAAGCCACCAACATCGACGTTGCGCGCCGTGTGAACGAGCTGAGCGATGCCGAGGTTCTGTCGATCCGCGAATATATCGACGCCAATCTGAACGTCGAGGGCGACCTGCGCCGCGAGACCCAGATGAACATCAAGCGCCTGATGGATCTGGGCTGCTACCGGGGCCTGCGCCATCGCCGCAACCTGCCGGTCCGCGGTCAGCGCACGCACACCAATGCCCGTACCCGCAAAGGCCCCGCTCGGGCCATTGCCGGCAAGAAGAAATAAGGGGTCTGATCAATGGCACGCGAAAAAAGAGCCCCGAAGCGCAAAGAGCGCAAGAATATCGCCGCTGGCGTGGCGCATGTGAACTCTTCGTTCAACAACACCAAGATCCTGATCTCGGACGTGCAGGGCAATGCGATTGCCTGGTCCTCGGCCGGCACCATGGGGTTCAAGGGATCGCGCAAGTCGACACCCTACGCTGCCCAGATGGCTGCCGAAGATGCCGGCAAGAAAGCGCAGGAGCATGGCGTGAAAACGCTGGAAGTCGAAGTGCAGGGGCCGGGTTCGGGCCGCGAAAGCGCGCTGCGCGCGCTGGCCGCCGTCGGGTTCAACATCACCTCGATCCGTGACGTGACGCCGATTGCCCACAACGGCTGCCGCCCACCGAAACGCCGCCGCGTTTAATCTGAATTTTGCTCGGGACCCCCGGAACACCGGGGGGCCGAGTCTGTCACCAAGACACCCTCGGGACGTCGCCTGGCTTTGGACATGGGCAGGGGACACGAATGGAGGCGATACGCATGATCCACAAAAACTGGCAGGAACTGATCAAACCCACGCAGCTGGACGTCAAACCGGGCAATGATCCGGCGCGTCAGGCGACTGTCGTGGCCGAACCGCTGGAGCGCGGCTTTGGCCTGACACTGGGCAACGCGCTGCGCCGGGTGCTGCTAAGCTCTTTGCAGGGCGCCGCAATCACCTCGGTGCAGATCGACAACGTGCTGCACGAGTTTTCGTCCGTAGCCGGTGTGCGTGAAGACGTCACCGACATCGTGCTGAATCTCAAGGGCGTGGCGATCCGCATGGAAGTCGAAGGGCCCAAGCGGCTGTCGATTTCCGCCAAGGGCCCGACGATTGTCACCGCGGGTGACATCTCGGAATCCGCGGGCATCGAGATCCTGAACAAGGATCACGTGATCTGTCACCTGGATGACGGCGCCGATCTGTTCATGGAACTGACCGTCAACACCGGCAAGGGCTATGTCGCCGCCGACAAGAACCGCCCCGAAGACGCGCCCATCGGCCTGATGCCGATCGATGCGATCTATTCGCCGGTCCGAAAGGTCAGCTACGAAGTGCAGCCCACCCGCGAGGGTCAGGTGCTGGATTACGACAAGCTGACGCTGAAACTGGAAACCGATGGTTCGCTGACCCCTGACGATGCCGTGGCCTATGCCGCGCGGATCATTCAGGATCAGCTGTCGATCTTCGTGAATTTCGACGAGCCGGAATCGGCGACCCACAAAGACGACGACGACGGTCTGGAGTTCAACCCGCTGCTGCTGAAGAAGGTGGACGAGCTGGAACTTTCGGTCCGCTCGGCGAACTGCCTCAAGAACGACAACATCGTCTATATCGGCGATCTCATCCAGAAGACCGAAGCAGAAATGCTGCGCACGCCGAACTTTGGCCGCAAGTCGCTGAACGAGATCAAAGAGGTGCTGTCGGGCATGGGGCTGCACCTTGGCATGGATGTCGAGGAATGGCCGCCGGAGAATATCGAGGATCTGGCCAAGAAGTTCGAAGACCAGTTCTAGGTGCGTGTGAACACGCACCCTACATTGCCGTAGGGTGCGTGATTTCACGCACCGATCGGGCAAACGCCCCAAGGAGAGCGGCTGACACGCATCAGACCGCCAGACAAAGCAAAAACGCCTGTAGAGGGCACCAGACCGGAGACTAGAAAATGCGTCACGCTCGCGGATACCGCCGCCTGAACCGAACCCATGAACACCGCAAGGCATTGTGGGCGAACATGGCCGGCTCGCTTATCGAACATGAACAGATCAAGACCACGCTGCCCAAGGCCAAGGAATTGCGCCGCATCGTGGAAAAGCTGATCACTCTTGGCAAACGCGGCGATCTGCACGCCCGCCGTCAGGCTGCCAGCCAACTGAAACAGGACGCCTATGTGGCGAAACTGTTCGAGGTTCTCGGCCCGCGCTATGCAGACCGTCAGGGCGGCTATGTCCGCGTGCTGAAGGCCGGTTTCCGCTATGGCGACATGGCCCCGATGGCGATCATCGAGTTCGTGGATCGCGATGTCGATGCCAAGGGCGCCGGCGACAAGGCCCGTGTTGCCGCAGAAGAAGCGGCTGAATAGGCGCGATCTTCCGGAAATGCGAAACCAGGGCCGCCCCGACCGGGCGGCCTTTCTCTTTTCCGGAATTGGATTACACTCGGCCCATGGCGCAATCGGCAGGATATTCCGCAACACCGCTGGCCGGCAAACTGGGCTTCAAACCCGGATCGGATGTTCTGGTTCTGGATGCACCGGATCATTACGATGAACTTTTGGCGGGTGCCGAGGATGTGAATTTTCATCACCGCGCCGGCGACGTTGCCCAAGACTTTGATGCAGCGCATGTTTTTCTGCACGATCCCGGCAGGATCGCCGCGCAGGCCGAATTCGCGATCGGGCGTCTCAGACCGGGTGGCATGCTGTGGCTGAGTTGGGCCAAGAAATCATCCGGCCTGCATGCCGGTGTCACCGAGGACAGCCTGCGCACCCATGTGCTTCCGCTCGGCTGGGTCGATGTCAAGGTCTGTGCGGTCGATGCCGACTGGTCCGGCCTCAAGTTTCTGAAACGCAAGGAAAAACCGGCAAGTAATGGCTGATCTGTTCGACGTGGAACCGACTGAGACCGGCGGCGGCGGCGCGAACCGGCCCTTGGCAGACCGGCTGCGACCGCGTCGCCTGTCGGATGTGATCGGGCAGGAACAGGTGCTGGGGCCAGAGGCGCCCCTTGGCGTCATGCTGGCGTCCAACTCTTTGGGATCATTGATTTTCTGGGGGCCGCCCGGAGTCGGAAAAACCACCATCGCACGTCTGCTTGCCAATGAGTCCGACCTGCATTTCATCCAGATCAGTGCGATTTTCACCGGCGTGGCCGATCTGAAGAAGGTATTTGAATCGGCAAGGATCCGACGGCAGAACGGGCAGGGCACGCTGCTGTTCGTCGACGAAATCCACCGCTTCAACAAGGCGCAGCAGGACGGCTTCCTGCCGCATATGGAAGACGGCACCATCCTGCTGGTGGGGGCCACCACCGAGAACCCCAGTTTCGAGCTGAACGCGGCATTGCTCAGCCGGTCGCAAGTCCTTGTGCTGGAACGGCTTTCGCTGGCTGATCTGGAACGGCTGGCGCAGCGCGCCGAACAGGAACTTGGCCGCGAACTGCCGCTGAACGGCGAAGCGCGCGAGGCCCTGCTGGAAATGGCAGACGGTGACGGTCGTGCATTGCTGAACCTGATCGAACAGATTGCCGCCTGGAAAACCGATCACAAGCTTGACCGCAATGGCCTGACCGCCCGGTTGCAGAAACGCGCCGCGCAATACGACAAGTCGGGTGACGCGCATTACAACCTGATTTCCGCCCTGCACAAATCCGTCCGCGGCAGCGATCCGGATGCCGCGCTGTACTGGCTGGCCAGAATGCTGGCCGGCGGAGAGGATCCGCGTTACCTGGCCCGCCGGATCACCCGAATGTCGATCGAGGACATAGGCCTGGCCGATCCGCAGGCCCAGCGGGTGTGCCTGGACGCATGGGAAACGTTCGAGCGGCTGGGCTCGCCCGAGGGCGAGTTGGCGCTGGCGCAGGCGGTGACCTATCTTGCGCTGGCGCCGAAATCCAACGCGGCCTATGCGGCCTACAAGAACGCCATCGCCGCCGCCCGCAAGACCGGGTCTGAACCGCCGCCCAAACATATCCTGAATGCGCCGACCAAACTGATGAAGGATCAGGGCTATGGCGATGGCTATGCCTATGACCACGATCAGGAGAACGCGTTCTCGGGTCAGAATTATTTCCCCGAAACCATGAAGCGCGGCGTCTATTATCAGCCGGTCGAGCGCGGCTTTGAACGCGAGTTGAAAAAGCGGCTGGACTACTTCGTGAAACAGCGCGCCAGGCGGCAGGACGGTTGACAAGCGGCGCTGCGCGCGAAAGAGAACGGCCATGATTTCAACGCTTCTGCAAGTGGCCCTTGGCGGCGCAATCGGCGCGAGCGGCCGGTATCTGACCGGTGTTGCCGCCGTGCGGATCATGGGTCACGGATTCCCGTGGGGCACGCTTGCCGTGAACATCCTCGGATCGTTCCTGATGGGATGCCTTGTAGTGGTGCTGGCACATACCAGCGGCACAAGGTTCGCCCCGTTCCTGATGACCGGTATCCTGGGCGGTTTCACGACGTTCTCGGCGTTTTCGCTGGACGCCGTGACGCTTTACGAACGTGGGCAGGTCGGGCTTGCGGCGGGCTATGTTGCCGCGTCGGTGCTGCTGTCGCTGGCGGCGATGGGCGTCGGCCTGCTGACGACGCGGGCGGTGTTCGCATGAGCGGTGTCATCACCCTGACCGTGGCAGAGGACGAGGCATCGGGCCGGCTGGATCGCTGGTTCCGGCGTCATTTCCCGCATGTCAGCCAGGGCCGCATCGAAAAGATGTGCCGCAAGGGCGAAATCCGCGTCGATGGTGGCCGCGTCAAGCCCGCAACCCGGGTAGAGCCGGGGCAGGTGGTGCGCATCCCGCCGCTGCCGGAGGCCGACCACCGGCCGCCGCCACAGCCGCAACTCCGCGATGTCAGCGATGCCGATGCCGAAATGATGCGCGCGGCGGTGCTGTACCGCGACGATCATCTGATCGTATTGAACAAGCCCGCCGGCCTGCCCAGCCAGGGCGGCAGCAAGCAAACCCGCCATGTCGATGGTCTGGCAGAGGCGCTGCGGTTCGGCTATCCCGACAAGCCCCGGCTGGTGCACCGGCTGGACAAGGACACCAGCGGCGTGTTGCTGATGGCGCGCACCGGGCGGATGGCCAGCGCGCTTACGACAGCGTTCCGGGCGCGCGCGACCCGCAAGATCTACTGGGCCGTCGTCGCCGGTGTGCCGCATCCGCGCATGGGGACGATCAAATACGGCCTGGTCAAGGCGTCGGGGCACGGTCAGCACGGCGAGGGCGAAAAGATGCAGTGCATCCACCCCGGCCAGATTGACGCAACGCCGGGGGCCAAACGCGCCACGACCGATTATGCGGTGCTGGATGCGCTGGCCCAGCGGGCAGCCTGGATGGCGCTGGTGCCGGTGACCGGTCGCACGCATCAATTGCGCGCGCATATGGCCGAACTGGGCCATCCGATCATCGGTGACGGCAAATACGGCGGATCGGGCCAGGAAAACCTTGGCGATGGCTGGGGCGCCCAACTGGGTGGCGAACTGAGCAAGAAGCTGCATCTGCACGCGCGTTCGCTGCACATCACCCATCCCGTCACCGGCAATCAGATGAGTTTTGTCGCGCCGCTGCCCGAACACATGGCCCGCACCTGGAAACTGCTGGACTGGCGCGCAGGGGACGTGCCCGCCGATCCGTTCGAGGATGCCGAATGAGCGACTGGAAGATCCGGCGTTTCTGGTCCTCGGCCACCGTCGCGCCATCCGAAGCCGGGTATGCGGTGCTGCTTGACACGCGTCCGGTGCGCACGCCCGCAAAGGCCGCGCTGGCGGTTCCGACCGTCCAGATGGCGCAGGCGATCGCGGCGGAATGGGACGCGCAGACCGGAACCGTGAATCCCGAAAAGATGCCGGTCACACGCGGTGCCAATGCCGCGATCGACAAGGTCGCGCAGCAACGGGGCGAGGTCGTGGCGATGCTGGCGGGATACGGCGACAGCGATCTGACATGCTATCGCGCCGCCCAGCCGCAGGAATTGGTCGCACGACAGGCCGAAGCCTGGGATCCGCTGCTGGACTGGGCCCACGCGACATACGGCGCGCGGCTGCATGCCGTTCAGGGGGTCATGCACAAGCCGCAGTCACCGCAACACCTGGCACGCCTTACGGCACCGCTGGAGACCATGACGGCGTTTGAACTGGTTGCAATGCATGACCTGATAAGCCTGTCGGGATCGCTGGTCATCGGGCTTGCGGCCAGCGTCGCGGCGATGCCGGTCGACGTGCTGTGGGACCGGTCGAGGATCGACGAGGACTGGCAAGCGGAACAATGGGGCGTGGATGACGAAGCGGCCGCGCAGGCGATGCAGAAAAGCGCGGCCTTTCGGAATGCCGCGCGATTCCTTGCGCTGGCGCGCGGGCAGGCGTCGTCGTCCTGAGGGTGGTCTGACCATTGCCTAACCCAACGTCAGGCGGTGCAACCGGATTCGGTACACCAAGAATTGCTGAATAAACATCGCGATTCGGGCATAGCAGCCTTGACCTTGTTGATCTCTTTCGACCACACTTGCGCCTGCTGGGGCAGATCTGCCTTCACACATACAACACCCATCTCGCAGATTGGGGGAACCGCCTGTACCAACGGGCGGCAAATCAGGAAGAGGTAAAAATGAAAAAATCCGTAATTCTTGGCGCGCTTACTGTGGCTGGCCTTGGTGTCGGCGCTGCCCACGCGGCAACGGTTGACGATGTTAAGGCGCGCGGCAAGCTGAACTGTGGCGTGACCACCGGTCTCGTCGGTTTCGCCGCACCCGATGCAAACGGCAACTGGGAAGGCTTTGACGTTGGCGTCTGCCGCGCCGTTGCCGCCGCTGTTCTGGGCGATCCGATGGCTGTGGAATTCGTTCCGACCACCGGCAAGACGCGCTTTACCGCACTCGCCTCGGGTGAGATCGACATGCTGGCCCGGAACACGACCTGGACCTTCAGCCGCGACGTCGACCTGAAATTCACCTTCGTTGGCGTGAACTATTATGATGGTCAGGGCTTCCTTGTGCCCAAGGCGCTGGGCGTGACCTCGGCCAAGGATCTGGACGGCGCGACCGTCTGCATCCAGACCGGCACCACGACCGAGCTGAACCTGGCGGATTTCTTCCGTGCCAACAACATCAGCTATGAGCCGGTTCCGATCGAAACCAACGCCGAGGGCCAGCAGCAGTATCTTGCGGGCGCTTGCGACACCTATACCACCGACGCATCCGGCCTTGCCGCGACCCGCGCGACGTTCGAGGCACCCAACGAGCACGTGCTGCTGCCCGAGATCATCTCGAAAGAGCCGCTTGGCCCGCTTGTCCGCCATGGCGACGACCAATGGGCCGACGTGGTGCGCTGGACGCTGAATGCGCTGATCACGGCCGAAGAGCTGGGCGTGACCTCTGCCAATGTCGGCGAGATGTCGATGGAAGCAGGCGGCAACCCTGAAATCAACCGTCTGCTGGGCACCGAGGGCAACCTTGGCGAAATGCTTGGCCTGTCGGCTGACTGGGCGAAGAACGCAATCGCTGCCGGTGGCAACTATGGCGAGCTGTTCGAAAAGAACATCGGCGAAAACACCCCGATCGGTCTGGCGCGCGGCCTCAACGCGCAGTGGACCGAAGGTGGCCTGATCTACTCGCCGCCGTTCCGGTAGGCGCTGAAATAGAAGGGCGCGGGTCACTCCGCGCCCTTCTGCTATCTGGCATGGGACACTAATCCGGATCCGTGAGCGCATGAAAATCAGCGCCTTTTGGATGGTCCGGAAAGCACAGGGAACGTCATAAATGACGACACTCACCGATCCTCCGAAGGAGACGTTTCGGCTGAGCATGTTGATTTACGACACGCGGTATCGTTCGATGACGATCCAGTGTGTCGCGCTCATCGGATTCATGCTGCTGGCCGCCTGGATAATCAACAACACGCTGGTCAACCTGAACACGCTGGGAAAACCCATTGATTTCGGGTTCTTCAGCGAACCGGCAAGTTACGATATCAACCAGCGCCTGCTGGACTACAACAGCCGTGACAGCCATCTGCGCGCCTCGTTCATGGGGCTGCTGAATACGCTGCTTGTCGCCGCTCTGGGATGTGTCGCGGCAACGATCGTCGGCGTTCTGGTCGGTGTGCTGCGCCTGTCCAAGAACTGGCTGGTCGCGCGGATCATGACCGTCTACGTGGAAACATTCCGCAACGTGCCCGTGCTGCTTTGGATCGTTCTGGCAATGGCCATCATGATCGAAAGCCTGCCGGCGCCGAATGAGTTTCGCGGAGACACTCCGACCGCGACCATGAACCTGTTCGACAGCGTCGCGGTCACCAACCGCGGCATCTATATCCCCGAACCGCTGTTTTCGCGCAGTCTGGGCAATTTGCATGTACTTGGCGAAAGCAGCCTGCGCTTTGACGTTTCGCTGGATCTGATCCTGCTGTTGATCGTGTTGGGCGCAAGTATCTTCCTTATCCGCCGGAACACGGCGCGGGCCAATGCCATTCAGGAAGCCACCGGTGTACGCCCGACAACATGGTACATCAACCTTGGTGTCCTTCTGGTCCCGACGCTGGTGGTGCTGATCGCACTGGGCTTTCACCTGGGTTACCCCGAACTGAAGGGCTTCAACTTCAGGGGTGGCACCTATATGCGCAACTCTCTGATCGCGTTGTGGCTGGCGTTGTCGCTTTATACCGCGGCGTTTATCGCAGAGATCGTGCGCGGCGGCATCCTGGCGATTTCCAAGGGCCAGACAGAGGCCGCCGGTGCGCTGGGCCTGCGCCCGGGCCGGATCATGAGCCTGGTGATACTGCCGCAGGCGCTGCGGGTGATCATCCCGCCGCTGATCTCGAACTATCTGAACCTGACCAAGAACTCTTCGCTGGCGATTGCCGTGGGCTACATGGACATCACCGGCACGCTTGGGGGCATCACCATGAACCAGACCGGGCGCGAACTGGAATGCGTTCTGTTGCTGATGCTGGTCTACCTGACCATCTCGCTTTCGATTTCGGGCGTGATGAACTGGTACAATAATCGTGTCAAACTGGTGGAGCGGTAGAATGTCAGATACATCATTTGTCCGCACAGAGATGCTGCCGCAAAAGGCACCACCGGTAACCGCGGTGGGTGCCATCGGCTGGGCCAGAGCCAATCTGTTTTCGGGGTGGTTCAACTCGGTCCTGACGATCCTGGGGCTTCTCGCGGTCTATTTCGTTCTGTCGGGCGTTTTGCCGTGGATGTTCCTTTCGGTGTGGCATGCATCCTCGCTGAATGAATGCCGCGAAATCATGGAAGCGACCTGGGGCGAAACCAGCGGTCACGCCTGCTGGGCGGTGATAAAGGAACGCTGGGTGCAACTGCTGTTCGGGTTCTACCCGTCAGAGCTTTACTGGCGGCCGGTCCTGGCATTCGTGCTGCTGATCGTCGCCGTCGCGCCGGTTCTGTTTCCCGGCGCGCCGCGCAAGTTCTTTTACGTGACGGCGGTCTATCCGTTCGTGATGCCCTGGCTGATGTGGGGCGGAACGATCTGGGGGCCGCTTTTGGTGGCTGCGGGTCTGGCGATCGGCTTTTTCGCGCAAAGATTCCTGTTGCCCATCGTCGGTTCGCTGGCGTCGCTGATCATCGCGGTCCTTGCCAGCGTGATCTGGTGGCTGTTCCTGGTCGGTCCGCTGGCCGGTGCGCTTGGCAGCGTGTTGAACATCGGGCTTGAACCGGTAATCAGCCGCAACTTCGGCGGTTTCATGTTGTCGATCCTGATCGGGGTGGTTGCCATCGGCTGCAGCCTGCCCATCGGTATCGTGCTGGCGCTTGGGCGCCAGTCCGATCTGCTGATCGTCAAGGCGATCTGCGTCGGTTTCATCGAGTTCATCCGGGGTGTGCCGCTGATCACGCTGCTGTTCGTGGCCTCGACCCTGCTGAACATCTTCCTGCCGCCGGGCACCGAGTTCGACATCATCCTTCGGGTGCTGATCATGGTGACGCTGTTTGCCTCCGCCTACATGGCAGAGGTGGTCCGGGGCGGGCTCGCCGCGCTGCCGAAGGGCCAGTACGAAGGCGCCGACTCGCTGGGGCTGGACTATTGGCAAAGCCAGCGGCTGATCATCATGCCGCAGGCGCTGAAGATCTCGATCCCCGGCATCGTCAGCACGTTCATCGGCGTTTTCAAGGATACGACGCTGGTCAGCATCATCGGCCTGCTCGACCCGCTTGGCCTTGCAACCGCAATTCGCGCGGATTCTGACTGGAACGGAATCTACTGGGAACTGTTCGCGTTCATCGCGTTCCTGTTCTTCATCTTCTGTTTCTCGATGTCGCGCTATTCGATGTATCTTGAGCGTCGCCTCAAGACGACCCACTAAAGGAGACAGGAATGTCTGAACTAGCAACTGATCGCGAAGTGAACCGGGCCGCCATGAAGGTGTCTGACGAGATCGCGATTCAGATCACCAATATGAACAAGTGGTACGGGTCGTTCCATGTGCTGCGCGATATCGACCTGACCGTGCAGCGGGGCGAGCGCATCGTCATCTGCGGGCCATCCGGTTCCGGAAAATCGACGCTGATCCGCTGCATCAACCGGCTGGAAGAGCACCAGCAGGGGCAGATCATCGTCGACGGGACCGAACTGACATCGGACCTGAAGAATATCGACAAGATCCGGTCAGAGGTTGGCATGTGCTTTCAGCATTTCAACCTGTTCCCGCATCTTACGATCCTGGAGAACTGCACGCTGGCGCCGATCTGGGTCCGCAAGGAACCGCGCAAGGAGGCCGAGGCCACGGCGATGCATTTCCTGGAAAAGGTCAAGATTCCCGAACAGGCGATGAAATATCCCGGGCAACTTTCTGGTGGGCAGCAGCAGCGCGTGGCGATTGCGCGTTCGCTGTGCATGAAGCCGCGGATCATGCTGTTTGACGAACCGACCTCGGCGCTTGACCCGGAAATGATCAAGGAAGTGCTGGACACCATGATCGAGCTTGCCGAGGAGGGCATGACGATGCTGTGTGTGACCCACGAGATGGGCTTTGCACGGCAGGTGGCCAACCGGGTCATTTTCATGGATCAGGGTCAGATCGTCGAACAGAACGATCCCGAAGAGTTCTTCAACAACCCCAAATCGGAACGCACGCAACTGTTCCTCAGCCAGATCCTGGGGCATTAGACATTCAGGCCGTTCCGGTTGTGTCCGGGACGGCCTGGCCTCAAATCTCTTTTGGAACCACGAAATCCACCACCGTGCCGCCGCCCCAGTCGGCGGCGCGCCAGTTCTCGACCGCGAAATCCATCACCGTCGTTGCCGCCGTCGGGTAGTCGCGGAATCGCGGGTTCGCCGGCGGGGTTTCGACCAGCATCCCGGCAAAGCCTGCAATCCCCGGGTTGTGGCCCAGCATCAGAACCGATTTCGCGTCGCCACCGCCGGCACGAAGCACGTTCAGCATTGTCTTTGCCGAGGCGTGATAGAGGTCTGCGATCCATTCCACTTTTGGCGCTGTGGCGAATGATGCCGCCATCAACGCCCATGTTTCCCGGGTGCGCGCTGCGTCCGAGGACAGCACCAGATCGGGAGCATAGCCATTGTCGGCAAGCCATTGGCCGATGGCCTGCGCTGCCTCTCGCCCGCGCGCGTTCAGCGGACGGTCATGATCGCCGGTTGCCGGCATGTCCCAGCTGGATTTGGCATGGCGGGTCAGGATCAGCCGCAGGGTCATGGATGAAACGCCTTCATGTGAAACGCCGATTGCGGTTCCAACCGGCCGTAATTCTTCGAAACCGGGCAGGCGCGGCGGGCACGGCAGCCGCGTGTCATGCAATCGGTTCCTGCATCCGTGTCAAGATAGCTATGACAGGCGGCAACATCATAGCCCTTATCGCGGCGCAACGCGCCGACAGGGCAGGTGGATACGCATGACCGGTCCGCGCAGGTGTCACAGGGGCACAGCGGCAGTTCGGGCAGCGGCATCCGTTCCCGCAGGGCCAGCGCGCCGCGATAGGAAACCATCATGCCCGCGCTGTCATGTACCAGCGGCCCGGCAGGGGACTGCCACGCACGGCCCGACCGAAGCGCCCAGGCGATGAACGGCTGATAGGGCGGGCCGCCGAAGGGAAACAGCGCCCCGGCCTGCACCCTGGCGGCCAGCGCGCGGATGATGCGGTCTGACCAGCGGTCCAGCGGATGCGCCGTTCCAGCGCGGTATTCCGGGCTTTGCGTGAACGCGGCCCAGAACCCGGGTTCGCGCGGTCCCAGCAGAACCAGTGTGCCGCACCCGTCGGGGGTCTTGTCGCCGGGCTCGGGGTGGAAGGCGCCGAGTATGTCAAGCTGCACAGCGCGGCAGGCGTTCAGCAGGCCGTCATATCCCGGCTCCGGCGGCATCTGCCTTAGCCCTTGATCAGCGAACCGGCGCCATGATTTGTGAACAGTTCAAGCAGACAGGCGTTCGGCACGCGACCGTCCAGGATGACCACGGCGCGAACCCCGCCCGCCATCGCATCCAGCGCGGTTTCGGTCTTCGGGATCATGCCGCCGGCAATCACGCCATCGGCGGTCAGTTGGCGCACCTGGTCGGCCGTCATCTCTGTCAGGACATTGCCGTTGCTATCCTTCACCCCTGCCACGTCGGTCAGCAGCAGCAGCCGGTCGGCCTTCAGCGCCGCGGCAATCGCGCCCGCGGCCGTGTCGCCGTTGACATTGAAGGTCTCGCCGTTGCGCCCGGCGCCAATCGGCGCGATCACCGGAATCGTGCCGGTTTCCGCCAGTTGGCGTAAAACGCGGGGGTTCATGTCTGAAGGTGTGCCGACAAAGCCAAGGGCCGGGTCGGTCTGGTCGCAGATCATCAGATTGGCGTCCTTGCCCGACAGGCCGACCGCGCGCCCGCCCTCGGCGTTGATCGCCTGCACGATGCGCTTGTTGACCCGCCCCGACAGCACCATTTCGACAATCTCGACCGTGGCCTCGTCGGTTACCCGCTTGCCATTCACGAAGTCGGATTTGATGTCCAGCCGCGCCAGCAGATCGTTGATCATCGGACCGCCGCCATGCACGATCACCGGATGAACCCCTACCTGGCTCATCAGCACCACGTCGCGGGCAAAGCTTTGCATCGCCTCGTCGCTGCCCATGGCGTGGCCGCCCAGTTTGATGACCACGGTCGCGCCCTCGTATCGTTTCAGATACGGCAAAGCCTGGTTCAGCGTGCGGGCGGTGGCGATCCAGTCCTGATTCATGTCTCGGGTTTTCATGTGAGATCCTCGTTCGGCCACCCTGATAGGGCCAACGGGCGCCACGCTCAAGCCGTGCTATTCGATCCCGGCGATGATGGCGCGCAGCGTTTCAATGCCGACACCCTTTTCCGAGGAGGTCAGCACGATCTCGGGGAAGGCGGCGGGGTGCCTTGCAAGATCGGCGCGGACACCGGCCATGACCTTTTCCAGTTCGGCCACCTTCATCTTGTCGGTCTTGGTCATCACCACCTGAAAGGTCACGGCGGCCTTGTCGAGCATTGCCATGATTTCCTGATCCGGGGGTTTCACGCCGTGGCGTGCGTCAACCAGCACGAAGGCACGGCGCAGGGTGGGCCGCCCGGTCAGGTAGGCGCGCAACAGGCGTTGCCATTTTTCGACCACCGGCACCGGCGCGTTGGCAAAGCCATATCCGGGAAGGTCGACCAGATAGAACGCGTCCGTCAGCGTGAAAAAATTGATTTCCTGCGTGCGCCCCGGCGTGTTGGAAGCCCGCGCCAGCGCCTTGCGGCCGGTCAGCGCGTTGATAAGCGTCGACTTGCCCACGTTGGATCGCCCGGCAAAGCAGACCTCGACCCGGTCCGCCGGGGGCAGGCCGTCCATCGCAACGACGCCTTTCAGGAACTCGGTCGTCTGCGCGAACAGCAGCCGGCCAGCTTCGCGCGCATCCGCGTCGGGGGGCGGCGTTTCGGGAAAGGCGGGCTGCATCACAGCGGTTCCACCGGGTCGCCAAGCCGAATCTCGCCGCCCTCGATCACCTCGGCGCGAACGCTGAAATCCTGATGGCCCCAGTGTTCCAGCGCCCCTAGCGTGTCGGCGTCGCGACCACCGGTTTTGGGGTTGGCGGTGGTGGCGACGCAGCGGTCGGTGCGTTCGCGCGGGCGCAGCACCGCGCCGCCGATGCGAATGTCACGGTCTAGCCACTCGAATTCTTCCCACGGGCCAAGCCCGTCGATCCAGACATTGCCGCGCCAGCGGTGGATCGACAGGTCATGTCCGACGCGCTGTTCGACGGCGCGGTGCGAATTGTGGTTGCACAGGGTGACGGACGGGAAATCGCTGTCGGTCATGCCGCGCCCCGGCACCCGCACGATGCGGGTGGATGCGGCGCGGTTTTCCGGCATCAGCGGGCGCACCCAGTCGATCAGGCGTTCGGGCTGGTTGTCTGGCTGAAATGTCAGATCGGGCCGGTCGGGATGGCGCAGGGTCAGCGTTTCGCTGGCCTGATCCAGGGTCGCGGTGATCGCCATCAGCGCGGGCGCCTTGGCCACGCGTGAAAATCCCGCGCAGGGCGACCATTCCGCATTGGTGGCCTTCGAGGCGTCATGTGCCACTGCCCAGGTGCGGTCCCAGGGCATGGTCTGGCCTTGTGTCAGCGTGACCTTGGACAATGCCTCGCGTCCGTGGGATTTGATCGGGTGTCGCCACAGGCTGGCGACGCTGGCGGTCATTTCTTGCCCCCGGCCTCTTTTGCTTTGCGTTTGAAGCCGGATCTGATGTTGCCGAACACGTCAGGCCGATAGCCCTGCGAGCGCATGATCAGGTACTGCTGGGTGAAGGTGATCGTGTTGTTGGCGATCCAGTAAACCACCAGCCCGCTTGCAAAACTGCCCAGCATGAACATGAACACCCACGGCATCCACGCAAAGATCATCTGCTGTGTGGGGTCCGACGGGGCCGGGTTTAGCTTTTGCTGCAGCCACATCGAAATGCCCAGCAGGATCGGCAGGACGCCAAGCGAGAAGATGTCGAAAAAGCCAAGCTCGGGCACTGCGAAAGGCAGCAGGCCAAAGAGATTGAAGATAGAACTTGGGTCGGGCGCGCTGAGATCCTTGATCCAGCCGAACCAGGGGGCGTGGCGCAGTTCGATGGTGACGAAGATCATCTTGTAGAGCGAAAAGAAGATCGGGATCTGCAGAAGGATTGGCAGACAGCCCGAGGCCGGGTTCACCTTTTCCCTCTTGTAAAGCGCCATCATTTCCTTTTGCAGCTTCTGGCGATCGTCGCCGGCCTTTTCCTTGAGCTTTTCCATCTGGGGCTGAAGCTCTTTCATCTTGGCCATGGAAACGTAGGACTTGAAGGCCAGCGGAAACAGGATCGCCTTGATCAGCAGGGTCAGCGCAATGATCGACCAGCCCATGTTGCCGATCATCCCGTGCAACCAGTGCAGCGCGATAAAGATCGGCTTGGTCAGGTAGGAAAACCAGCCCCAGTCGATGGAATCGATGAATTTGTAGATGCCGCCCTGATCCTGATAGGCGCGAATCGAATCCCATTCCTTTGCGCCGGCGAACAGCCGGGTGGTCACCCCGCCGCTGGCGCCGGCCGCGACGTTGATGGTCTTGTGGCGCGCCTCGGCGGAATAGACATCGGTCGTGGCGTCGTATTTCAGGACCGAGGTAAAGGCCTCGTCCGCCGCCGGGACCAGCGTCGTCATCCAGTAGTGGTCGGTGAATCCCAGCCAGCCATTGGCCGCCACCTCGATCACGTCGGCATTCGCGCCCCAGCGTTCGTCGCTTTCGAAATCCCGAACATCGCCATAGTCGAATTCCAGCATTTCCTCGCCCGACTGGCGGATCGGGCCTTCCTGGATAATGAAAAAGCCGGTCAGATCCTTGGGTTCGCCATGCCGGCGCAGGGTTCCGTAGGGGGCAAGCCGCACTTCGGCGCCGGATGCGTTCTGCACCGATTGCGTGACGGTGAACAGATAGTCGTCGTCCACGGCGATGGTGCGCGAAAACGTCAGGCCCTTGGTGTTGGTCCAGGTCAGTTGCAGCGGTTTCTCGGGGGTAAGCGTGGTGTTTTCGCCCACGGTCCATGCGGTATCGACGCCGGGAACATCTTCCCAGGTCAGATCGCCGCCCGGGGCCCAGCCAAACAGCGCGTAATAGGCGCTGTCGGTTCCGGTCGGTTTCAGCAGTTTCACGCCCGGACTGTCCTTGGACAGGTCGGCCTTGTGATCGCGCAGCGACAGATCGTCGATCCGCCCCCCGGTCAGTGCGACCGATCCTTCGAGACGCGGCGTGTCGATGGCCAGGCGGACGGATGGCGCGGCAGAGGGTGTTTCGGTTTCCGGTGCTGCCGGTGATACGACTCCGTCGGCGACATCTGCGGACGGCGCCAGGGCGGTACCATCGACGCCGGTGCTTTCGACGGTGGCACCGGGTTCCGGCGCGGGTGCGGGCTCTGGCGGCGGGAACAGAACGAACCACGCCAGAATCACCAGAAAGCTGAGCACTGTCGCTAGGATGAGATTCTTGTTCTGATCGTCCATTCGGAGACCACCGCCTTGCTTTGAGTAGATCAGGGGTGGTTCAACAGTCCGGGGTGCGAAAGGTCAAGGGGCAATGGGCCGGAACCTGCCCAAATGCGCCGGTTAACCCTAAACGGAACGTCCGGTAATTCGGGGCGGCTCGATCACGCGGTGCTGATGCTGCGTCAGCCAGGCGCAGGCATCGTCGAATGGCATCGGGCGGGCAATGGAATAGCCCTGCACATGGCCGCAGCCCAATTGCGAAAGCAGGTTATGCTCTGCCGCGGTTTCCACGCCCTCGGCCAGAGTCGCGACATCCAGCCGTTCCGCCATTTCAAGGATCGCGGTCAGCATTTGCTGCTGCTGCCGGTCGCTGTCGACGCAGGTGACGAATGAGCGGTCGATCTTTATCCGCCCGACCGAAAACCGCCGGATATTGGCGATCGAGGCATGCCCGGTGCCGAAATCATCCAGGTCGATCTTGCAGCCCAGTTCGGCAAGGCGGGCGATATTGCGGGTGATCGTGTCGTTGGAGGATCGGGCGATCACGGTTTCCAGCACTTCGATGGTCAGCCGTTCCGGGGCAAGATCAAATCGGTCGAGTTCCCAGCGGATCTTGTCGCAAAGCTTTGGATCCGACAGTTCGTCGCTGGAGAAATTGACCCCGGCGGTGGGCACGATCAGCCCGCGATTGTCCCAGGACTGAAGCGCGCTCATGGCGTTGAACAGGATGACTTCGGACAGGCGGGTGTTCATCCCGGCAGCGGAGATTGCCGGCAGGAACGCGCCGGGCAGAATCGTGCCGCGTTCGGGATGTTCCCATCTTGCCAGCGCCTCCATCCCGCTGACGGCGCCGGTGTCGGTGTCGATCTGGGGTTGATACCACGGCCGGATCTGGCCGCTGTCCAGCGCGTCGGCAACTTCGCCCACCAGCCCGGCGCGCACGACACGCTTGCGCCGCGGCTGCGCGGCATAGGCCCGGATCGCGGCGGTGCCGCTGGCCTGCGCGTCCGCCAGCGCGTGTTCCGCTGCCTCAAGGCACACCAGACCGGATTTTTCCGACGCCCGGCGCGGAACGCAGAACCCGATCGAGGCAGTGACGAACAGGCGCAGATTGTCGATCAGGATCGGTTCGGCGATGGCAGACTGCATGCGTGCGGCAATCTGGATCAATCCTTCCAGATCGGCCCGGCGCGCCGGCGCAAGGGCGATGCCAAACACCGAACGTTCCAGCCGCGAGACTACGTCGCCATCGCGCAGCAGCGCCTCGATCCGTTCGCCGATATGCATCAGAATACGGTCCGCCGCGGTATCGCCGTGCTGGTCGCGATAGGTCGCGAAATCATCGACCTCCAGAACCAGCGCCGCACTGCGCAGGCCAGTGTCCTGTTCCGTGCAGAATGCCCTGTCCAGCGCCGCGATCACCGCGTCGCGCATGGGCAGGCGGGTGATCGGGTCGACCGGGCCGCGCACGGTGGCGGTTGCGCGCATCGGGGTGAACATTCCGACAAGGCCGAACAGCGCGGGCAAGACGATGGCCATGAACAACAGCACACCTTCGCCGCCGAACCAGAACCCGCCCAGCGTGATCGCCGGAATGAACGCCAGAATCTGCGGCCCCACCAACGCCTCTTTCGAGGCGCGCAGAACGTGGCGGGCATAGCGGCCGATGCTGTGTGGCATTAAGATGTCCCCCTGGCGGCGGCAGGCACCATCACGGCACTTGCATATCGCGTCAGAGGCTAGAAGCCAGGTGTCATCGCAACGTTAACGTGCCCGGGCAAGTTAGTTTGAATTTGCATCAAATTTGACCGGGTCGCGCGAAAGCCCTGCGAAATCAAAGAGTTTCGGGTCTAGAAGATGCGAGGGGCGTGCATTCATCAGGGCGCGAAACATCTTTTGGCGGCGGCCGGGGTGATTGCTTTCCCACTGATCCAGCAAGGTCTTGATTTGCTGGCGCTGCAACCCGTCCTGGCTGCCGCACAGGTCGCAGGGAATGATCGGATAGTTCATCGCGCGGGCGAATCTCTCGCAATCGGCCTCTGCCACATGTGCCAGCGGGCGGTAGACGAACAGATCGCCCTCTTCGTTGACCAGTTTCGGTGGCATCGTGGCCAGCCGCCCGCCGTGAAACAGGTTCAACATGAAGGTTTCCAGCATGTCGTCGCGGTGATGGCCAAGGACCACCGCACTGCACCCTTCTTCGCGCGCGATCCGGTAAAGATTTCCGCGCCGCAACCGCGAACACAACGCGCAATAGGTGCGCCCGGCAGGAACCTTGTCGACAACGATCGAATAGGTGTCCTGATATTCGATCCGGTGCGGAACGCCCATCTTTTCAAGGAATTGAGGCAACACGGTCGCCGGAAAGCCGGGCTGGCCCTGATCGAGGTTGCATGCCAGGATTTCGACGGGCAGCAGCCCGCGCCACTGCAATTCGTGCAGCACCGCCAGCAGGGTATAGCTGTCCTTGCCACCGCTGAGGCACACCAGCCAGCGCGCCCCGCGTTCGACCATCCCGTATTGCTCGATCGCTTCGCGCGTGTCGCGCACGATGCGTTTGCGCAGCTTCTTGAATTCCGTCGTGGACGGTGCGCCGTGAAACAGCGGGTGAATGTCGTTTTGATCGTCCAGCATGATGAAAGATGTATTTCGCCGTCGGTTTCGAGGAATTGCGCGAAGCGGTTTCTTTGGCAATACTCGGGCCACTTATTTCAAACAAGCTTTTAGGAGGTACGAATGGACTATGTTTTCTGCGTGCGCAGCGTGCGGAGTGGTGAGTTCAGCAATGAACCGGGCGCCACACATTTTCTGGCGGTTCCCGAAAACTCTGGAAGAACCGAACCCGGGCAGGCGATTCGCAAGCGGGATTGGGTGGCTGCGGTGCTGGAGGAAGCCAGTTCCGGCGATCATCCCGGCGAGGCCAAGGGCGATATCGTCTTTTACGTTCACGGCTTCAACAATTCGCGGCAGGTCATGCTGGAACGGCACCGCAAGATCAGGGCCGGTCTGGAGAGAAATGGTTTCGAGGGGGTTGTGATCAGCTTTGACTGGCCAAGCGCCGACAGTGCGCTGAATTATCTTGAGGATCGCACCGACGCCAAGCAAACCGCCTTCCGGCTGGTCGACGAGGGCATTCGCAGCTTTGCCGCGCTGCAGACGCCGTCGTGCCGGATCAACATGCATGTGCTGGCGCATTCGATGGGCTGTTACGTCGTGCGCGAGGCATTCGACGATGCCGACGACCGGCCCGCGGTTGCGGCGCAAAGCTGGTCGGTCAGCCAGATCATGTTCGTTGCCGCGGACGTGTCGCAATCATCGCTGAATGGCGACAATCCGAAATCGTCCTCGTTGTACCGGCACTGTGTGCGGCTGACGAACTACTACAATCCGTTGGACAACGTCCTGTCGATTGCCAATGTCAAACGCGTCGGTGTGGCGCCCCGTGCCGGGCGCGTGGGGTTGCCCGATGCACCCCCGGGCAAGGCGGTGGACCTGTATTGCGGGGCGTATTATCGCGCGCATGAGGATGATTTCGATCTGGATCCGATCACCAGTGCCCATCGATTCTATTTCGATGATCCGCGATTCCTTGAGGACGTGTTCCATTGCGTGAACGGGCAACTGGACCGGCACGAATTTCCGACCAGATTGCCCACGGATCAGGGCAACCTGGCGCTGCGGCCCTAGTCCGGACCGCCGCCTGGCACGTTATCGACGCCGCTGCCGCCCCAGGGGTGGCAGCGCGCGATCCGGCGGGCGGCAAGCCAGGTGCCTTTCACCCCACCGTGTTTTTCCAGTGCCTCCAGGGCATAGGCAGAGCAGGTCGGGTGGTATCGGCAATTGTAGCCGACCCACGGGCTTAGCAGCAGCCGGTAGGCGCGCAGGGGCAGGGCGACGACATGGGCCAGCGGAGTCATGAACGCGGCTCGTGGATCTTGCGAAGAGACCATTCCAGATCGGACAGCAGTTCGGTGAAATCGCGCGTCGCGCTTACCCCGGCGCGGCCAATCAGCACATAATCCCAGCCGGGCCGCCCCGAGACGGGCAGGATCAGGCGGGCAATCTCGCGCAGGCGGCGTTTGGCTCGATTGCGGGCCACGGCATTGCCGACCTTCTTGGAGCAGGTGAACCCGATGCGGATGATCTGCGGTTCCGGTTCGTCGTTGTCGCGCTGGCGGGCCTGCAGGATGAACCCTTTCGCAACCCAGCGCCGCGCGCGTGCGGCCTTCAGGAAATCGGCGCGCTTTCGAATGACGTCCAGACGAACGGAAACCGCCGGAGGCATCCCGGCCCCGGCGCTTGCGCCTGCCACAGATGCCCCCGGCGGTATCAATTCGATCGGCCCTTCGGCAGCGCCCCTAGGCGCTCAGCTTGATCCGGCCCTTGGCGCGGCGCGCGTTCAGGATCTTGCGCCCGGCCTTGGTGGCCATGCGCGAGCGGAAACCGTGGCGCCGCTTGCGAACCAGGTTCGAGGGTTGAAATGTGCGTTTCATCGCATCGTCTCCGTCTAGGTGGCCCAAACCGGCTATCGCGATTCAAAGGCCTGTCGTTCATTCGAAGCCCGGTCTTTAGGCTGCGGTCCTGTGCTTGTCAATTGAGTGCGGGCGGGAATGTTTCAAGAATTCGGCGCCGCAGCGTCCCGACCCGCTGAAATGTTTCATATCACGGGGAATTTCCCGATTTCAGGGAAACAACGCTCACCGGCGATCAAGCGGGCGTGATATGGGTGTTGGACGTCGTTGCGAGGCCGCATCTTGAAAGAACGAATGAACGAGAGACGGGACATTTCCATGAGTGATGCGACGGACCAGGCAATAGGCGCAGGCCCGGGCGGCCTGGTGCGGCGGCTGCCCCTGATTGCGATTCTGGTGGTGGCGGTGGTGGGCGCGTTCACCCTGCGCGACTACCTGAGCTTCGAGACTCTGCGCGACAACCGCGAGGCGCTGCTGGGATTTCGTGACGCGAATTATCCGGCCACAGTCCTGATCTTCATCGCGGTCTATGTTGCGATTGTCGCGTTTTCATTGCCGGGTGCCACGATTGCCACGCTGACCGGTGGCTTCCTGTTCGCAACCTTTCCCGGGGCGCTTTACAATGTCATCGGGGCCACGATCGGTGCGGTGGCAATCTTTACCGCCGCGCGATGGGGCCTTGGCGAACGTCTGGGCGCACGGCTTCAGGGATCTGACGGGATCGTCGGCAAGATCAAGGATGGTATCGACGAGAACCAGTGGTCGATGCTGTTCCTGATCCGGCTGGTGCCGGCGGTGCCGTTCTTCATCGCCAACCTGGTGCCGGCCTTCGTACAGGTGCCGACCTGGCGCTTTGCGGTGTCGACTTTTCTGGGGATCATCCCGGGGGCTGTGGTCTATACCTCTGTCGGTGCCGGTCTGGGCGAGGTGTTCGAACGCGGCGAGACGCCGAACCTGGGTATCATTTTCGAACCGCAGATCTTGCTGCCGATTCTGGGGCTTTGCGCGCTGGCGCTGCTGCCTATCGTGCTGAAAGCCGTGCGCGGCAAGCAGGGGCTCTAGGCGGATGCAGCGAGTGGAAACGGATATCTGCGTGATCGGCGGCGGATCGGGTGGCCTGAGCGTGGCGGCGGGCGCGGTGCAGATGGGCGCGCGCGTGGTGCTGCTGGAAGGCCACAAGATGGGTGGCGATTGCCTGAACTACGGCTGCGTGCCGTCCAAGGCGCTGATTGCCGCGGCAAAGCACGCCCATGCGATGACCAGCGGCGCCGAATTCGGCGTCCGGCCGGTGAAGCCAAGCGTCGATTACGCTGCCGCAAAGGACCACGTCGCGCGCGTGATCGCCACCATCGCGCCGCATGATTCAGTCGAGCGGTTCGAAAGTCTCGGCGTGAAGGTCATAACCGGATTCGGGCGGTTCATCTCTGCTGACGAGGTTCAGGCGGGCGAGGTTGTGATCAAGGCGCGCCGGTTCGTGATTGCGACCGGGTCGTCACCCTTCGTGCCGCCGATTCCGGGGCTGGACAAGGTGACCTGCTACACCAACGAGGATATTTTCGACCTTCGCGATCAGCCTGAACATCTGCTGATCATCGGCGGTGGCCCGATCGGCATGGAAATGGCTCAGGCGCATGTCCGCCTAGGCAGCAAGGTGACGGTGATCGAGGGCGAAAAGGCAATGGGCAAGGATGACCCGGAACTGGCCGCCATCGTGCTGGACCGGATGCGCGCCGAAGGGATCGAGATCGCCGAGGGCGCGCTGGCGGCAAACATCAGCGAAACGGCCGGCAGAATCATCGTCGAGGCCAAGGATGGGCGCAGCTTCACCGGCTCGCATCTGCTGATGGCGGTGGGGCGCAAGGTGAACCTCGACAAGCTGGACCTCGACAAGGCCGGAATCGACCATGACCGTGCGATCAAGGTGGATGCGTCACTGCGCACGTCGAACCGCAAAGTCTATGCTATCGGCGATGCGGCGGGTGGGCTGCAGTTTACCCATGTCGCGGGTTATCATGCCGGTGTCATCATCCGGTCGATGCTGTTCGGACTGCCGTCAAGGCAGCGCACCGATCATATTCCCTGGGCGACCTATACCGACCCCGAACTGGCGCAGGTCGGCCTGACCGAGGCGCAGGCGCACGAGAAACACGGGCAAAAGCTGCAGGTGGTTCGGTTCGACTATTCCGGCAATGACCGCGCGATCACCGAATCCAGGACCACCGGCATGATCAAGGTGATGGTGGTCAAGGGCCGCCCGGTGGGCGCGTCCATCGTCGGGGCCCAGGCGGGGGAACTGATCGGGCTCTGGGCGCTGGCCATTGCGAATAATCTCAAGATGGGGGCGGTCGCGGCAATGGTTGCGCCCTATCCAACGTTGGGTGAGGTTAACAAACGCGTTGCCGGGGCCTATTTTACACCCAGACTGTTCGACTCCCCCATGGTCAAGCGGGTCGTGGGTTTTGTGCAGCGCTGGCTGCCCTGATGAAAGGCGTGTGATAAGGCCGATGTTTCTCAACTCGCTCTCTGGCCGGTTCCTGATATTGACGACAGTGTTCGTGATGCTGGCCGAGGTGCTGATTTTCGTGCCCTCGATCGCGCGGTTCCGCGAGGATTACCTGCTGCTGCGGCTGGAAAAGGCCCAGATCGCGTCGCTGGCACTGCTGGCGGATGACATGATCGACATGGATCTTGAAGAAGAGCTGCTGCAAAACGCGGGCGTGTTCAACGTGGTGATGCGGCGCGACCAGGTGCGCCAGTTGGTGCTGTCATCGCCGATCCCGTCACCGGTTGCCGCGACCTATGATCTGCGCAACCCCGGTGCGTTCGAATTGATCGGCGATGCGATGCGCTGTCTTTTCACTGTGGAAAACCAGGTGATCCGGGTGATCGGCAACCCGGTGCGCAAGGCCGGGCTGCTGATCGAGGTCACGATGGAAGCCGCCCCGCTTCGCAGCGCGATGATCGACTATGGTTTGCGGATTCTGCTGCTGAGCGCGGTGATTTCCATATTTACCGCGATCCTGCTGTTTCTTGCGGTGCGCAGTTTTCTGGTCAAGCCGATCAAGCGCGTGGTGCAGGCGATGATGGCCTATGCCGAGGCTCCCGAGGACGCCCGCCGGATCATCGTACCAACCGCTGGGGTTACCGAACTGCGCGATGCAGAGGTGGCGCTGGCCTCGATGCAGGTGCAACTGACCGGGTCGCTGAAGCAAAAGGAACGCCTGGCCCAGCTTGGCAGCGCGGTGGCCAAGATCAGCCATGATCTGCGCAATATCCTGACGGTCGCACAGCTGTTTTCCGACCGGCTGGAACAAAGCGAAGACCCGGGCGTCAAGCGATCGGTCCCGAAACTCGTCGGGTCGATCGCGCGGGCGGTGAACCTGTGTGAAAGCACGCTGGCCTTCGGCAAGGCAGAGGAGCCGGCCCCGCGACTGGACCGGGTGATGCTGGCCGATGTGGTCAATGACGTGGTTGATGCCGAACGTCTGGCCTGCGACAGCCATGATGTCAGTTTTTCCGAGGATGTGCCCGCCGGCATGGTGCTGCGCGCGGATCCGGAACAGCTTTACCGGGTGCTGAGCAACCTGGTCCGAAATGCGCGCCAGGCGATCATGGCCAGCGGCAAACCGGGCGAGATTTCGGTGTTCGCCAGCGAAAGCGACCGGGAATGGGAGATAAGGGTCAGCGACACCGGCCCCGGCCTGCCGGCCAAGGCGCGCGAACATCTGTTCCAGGCGTTTCAGGGCGGCACCCGCAAGGGCGGCTTCGGATTGGGCCTGACGATTGCCGCCGAACTGGTGCGCGGCCACGGCGGGCGCCTGGATTTGCTGGCATCCGGGCCGGCGGGCACGTCATTTGTCATCTGCCTGCCGAAATCGATCGTGGCACTGGAAGCGGCCGCCGAGTGACGTTTGCCTCTTGCAAAGCCCGGCAGTGATCGCTACATCCGCCACACCCCGCGCGCTGGTAGCTCAGTTGGATAGAGTACTTGACTACGAATCAAGGGGTCGGGGGTTCGAATCCTCCCCAGCGCGCCACATCCCTTTCAAGATATTGAATTGCCACGCTATTTTTTCGTGGTTGCAACATGGCGCGGGTCTGGTTGCAACGTTCGTTCTTCGTTCGCCCCCATAACCGCCCGCCACCTGTCGGCTTCTTCGGTGTAGTGCTGGGCTTCTTTCAACGTCTGATGTCCAAGCCAAGACATGATCCCGTGCGCTGAGAGACCGGCTTCCGCCAGCGCGATCCCGCGGGATTTCCGCAGGCCGTGTGCGCTTTTCGCAACCCCCGCTTCCCGGGCCGCTTCACGTATCATGTTGCCCAGCCATTTCTCCGAACGCGAGGCACCGTTCGTAGTCGCAAGGAAGGCCATTTGGCGGATGTTCAGCGCGTCGAGCGCCCGGTGCATGAAATCACGGTCCGGGGCGCATTCGGCCACGGAGGCGGGCAATGCGGCAGTCCATGGAATATAGGCGGGCTTCTTCACCTTGCTCTGCGAGTAGACCAGTACTCCGCGCCGGTCGATATGACCGGGGCCGATTTTCACGGCGTCCCCGATGCGCAGACCGGTCCAGTGCAGCAGTTCGAACGCCGCCCGCTTAGTGGTGCCGATCTTCCAGCGGGCGCGGAAGGCTTCTAGCTCTTGGTGCGCCCAGGGCGGGAAACCTTCGGTGGCTGGTTTTCTAGGTGCTTCGACCCCCTGCGAGGGATTTTTATCTAGAACCCCGTCCGCCACGCCGAAGTCGCACAAGAACCTCCAAGCCTTTCTGCGGTCGGTAGGGTTAATGGACCGCTCAACGTCGGCGCGTATGTGCCGGTCAAGTAGATGCATTGCTGGTGCGGTCCCGGCTTGTTCCTTTATCGCCTCGAAGTGCCGCCGTAGCGTTGCACGATAGACCTTGCTACGGGATAGGTAGCGGTCGGAGGCAATGGCCGCCTCTATTAGCCCGGAAATGCTTCCCAGCGGGGCCCTGCGCGTCGCTGGCGCGGCCTCTGCGGCTGCGGCGTAGGCGGCTAGGAACTTCGGGTCGTTGTGGGGCGGGTCGGGCAGCTTGACGAGGGGATGCCCCTTGCGTCGGAAGTACCAATCGGTGCTGCTGTAAGCAACCGAGGTTCCTGCTTCGTCGTCCACACGTAGAATTCACCGACATTTGTCTCGGATAGAGCATGGCTGCGCAAAGGCCGGAAGCTGCCTGCCTGTGAATCGGCATCGAAGTGTGACCCCCTTGGTATTTGTCCTAATGCGTTGGAATTATAGTGTTTCTGCGGGCTCTTGGGGGGTCATGATCGGCGCCGATTGTGACCCCACCCCAAACGGCGATTCTTCAATGACTTCAATCTCTTGATAGCTATCCAGCCGGGGTCAATATTCGGCGCCGTTTCACACCGAGTGAGACCGACAGTCATTACTTGTGACTGCCGCTTGTACCGTCCATTCCGATGGAAACGGCTCCAGCACCCGCGCCAGCGTGACCTCCGGTCCCTGCTTCCCGTCCAGAGCCGCTTCGACGATGTCGGGCGCGAGTAGGGTCAGGCGCAGGACGCTGATCATGTAGGTGGAATCGATCCCCTCGGGCTCGGCAGGTGGACCAGTTGGGATGTTTCAGCCAAAGCGGCCGCTCGTCAGTGGTACGGCGAACTGCCGTTCAGAGCCGGGAGCAGGTGCGAGTGCCACTGACCGGATGAGTACTCAACGCACCATGAAACGCCGTTCGAACTCGCCAGATAGGCGGGGTGGGTTGAGTTCGCGAAGGAGCTTCACCTTCATTGCCCGCGGAAAGTCCTGATAGTCGATTGTGGACAGACTGAAAGCGCCAGGGCCACGCAGAACTTCGTCATTAAAATACTTCCAGAGGTGTGGGCGAGATTCTCCGCCAGTCACGAGGACGTTCACTGTAACTTCTGCGGCGGGCTTTCCGGCGTAAAACTCGCCTCGGGTCATGCCGTCGCTGCTGTAC
>JAJDOB010000075.1 GCA_022340385.1 Rhodobacter sp. | reverse complement strand
CAGAGGCAGTCGTCACCCTGGCGCTGCCCGGTGGTACCCGCACCAGCTATTTTAAGAACGACCACGCCCAGGATTTGCAGGATGACGGCCCGGTCAACGCGCTGTGGCAGGCGCTGAAAATGGACCTGGGCGCGCATCAGGATCTGATTGACGACATGCGGTTGATCGACTTTCGGGTGCGCATCACCCAAGGCGGCACAGAGGCGGTGACCCGCGTGATCATCGACTTTGCCGACGGCGCCGGGCAGGAATGGTCGACCGTCGGGGTCAGCCCGAATATTGTTGACGCCTCGTTCGAGGCGCTGTTGGATGCCATCGTCTGGAAGTTGATCCGGGATAAGGCGACGCCCGCATGAGCAATGCCTTCTACACGCTCTATCAGAATCTCGACCGCGAAGGTCCGGGCGAGGCGGGCGATGTGGTCTGGGTGGCCGAAACCGTCGGCCTGGCGAAAGACGCCCGCATGTGCGACGCGGGCTGCGGGTCCGGGGCGGATGTGCCGGCGCTGTTGTCGGTGGCCCCGCATGGTCGCATCACCGCGGTCGACAGCCACAAACCGTTCATCGACGAATTGCTGGTCCGCGTCGGCACCGACCCGCGCGTCACCGCCTACAAGGGCAACATGGCCAAGCTGAAAGGCCCGTTCGATCTGATCTGGTCGGCCGGGGCGCTGTATTTTCTGGGCGTCAGGAAAGGGCTGAAAGCCTGGCGTCCGGCGCTGGCCAAGGGCGGGGTCGTGGCCTTTTCAGAGCCGTGCCTGTTCACCGATACGCCGTCCGATTCCGCGCGGGCGTTCTGGGGCGATCTGCCGGAGCTTGGCGGGGCCGACAGCATCGCCGACCGGGTCGCGTCGGCGGGATATGAAACGCTGGCGACGCGGCGCTTGTCCGATGCCGCCTGGCGGGCCTATTTCGGGCCGCTACAGGCGCGCATCGATGCGCTGCGCCCCGACGCCGATGACGAGCTGCGCGCAGTGCTGGACGCGGCGCAGGACGAAATCGACCGCTACGCCAGCGTCAAGGACGAAACCGGATACCTGCTGAGCGTGGTGCGCCCTGCATGAGTGTGCAGGCCTGCGCCGAACTGGTGCGCCGTGGCGATCCCGACCGGTTCCTGGCGGTCATGGCCGCGCCGCCGGATGCGCGCGGGCCCCTGTTCGCGATCTATGCGTTCAATGTCGAAATCGCCCGCGCGCCCTGGGTGACCGAAGAGACGATGATCGCCGAAATGCGCCTGCAATGGTGGCGCGATGCGCTGGCAGAGATTGCCGAAAACAGACCGGTGCGCGCGCATGAGGTGACAACGCCGCTGGCGCGTGTGCTGACGGGCGAAGCCGCTGTGGTGCTTGACCGGCTGGTACAGGCGCGGCGCTGGGATATCTACCGCGACCCGTTCGAGGATGCCGATCATTTCAGCGCCTATCTCGACCAGACCGCCGGCGGCCTGACCTGGGTCGCGGCGCAGGCCACCGGTGCCACGGAAGGCGAGGCGGCGGTGCGCGACATCGCCTGGGCCTCGGGTCTGGCGAACTGGTTGCTGGCGATTCCGGAACTGAAAGCGCGCGGGCGTCTGCCGCTGGTTGACGGGCGTGAAACCGCGATCCGCGATCTGGCGCAGTCCGGGCTTGATCGGCTGGGCAGGGCGGTCGCCCCGAAATCGGCACGCGCCGCGCTGCTGGCGACCTGGCGCGCCGGGCATCTGTTGCAACGGGCGGTGGCCGATCCGTCGCGCGTCGCCGCCGGCGCGCTCCCGGGGTCAGAGTTCCGCCGCCGCCTCGGCCTGTTGTGGCGCAGCATCGCGGGCTGACAGCGCGCCGTCAGACCGTCGAACGCGGCCGCAACATCAGCCAGATCAGCGCCGCTCCGGCCAGTGCCAGAAATGGCGCCATCGCCAGGTTGACCGCGGTCCAGCCCTGCTGGGCAGAGCCGCCCGAACAATTCATCAGCCCGCCCGAGGCCAGCGACGCGATGGTGACGCAGCCAAAAACGATCATGTCGTTCAGGCCCTGCACCCGGCCGCGCTCTTCGGGGGTGTGCGCCGCGGCAAGCATCGCCGTGCCGCCGATGAACCCGAAATTCCAGCCGATCCCAAGCAGGATCAACGCCAGGAAGAAATTTTCAAGCTCGACCCCGGCCAGCCCGACGGCGCCGGCGGCGGCAAGAATGGTCAGCCCGATAGCAACGATCTTTTCGGCGCCGAACCGCGCGATCAGGTGCCCGGTGAAGAAACTCGGAATGAACATTGCAAAGACATGGCCGGAAACGATGTCGGCGGCGTTGTTCTGGCTGAACCCGCAGCCGACCACGGCAAGCGGTGTCGATGTCATCATCAGGTTCATCAGCGCATAGCTGACCATCGCGCAGATGATCGCGACCGCGATGCGCGGCGTCGCCAGCAACTGCAGTCGCGTGCGGCCCTTTTCGGCGCCTGCCTTCGGTGCGGGCGGCGTCGGAATGTCGAGAAACAGGAACAGCAACGAGCCGAAAAGGTTGATGCAGATCACCGCAAGATAAGTGCCGACAAACGGCACCACCAGCGAATCAGAGGTCAGCTTTACCAGTTGCGGGCCGATGATCGCCGAGGCCAGCCCCCCGGCCATGACATAGGATATCGCCTTGGGGCGAAACGTATCCGATGCGGTATCTGCGGCGGCAAAACGGTAAAAACCGTGTGCTGACATATAGATACCGGTAAAAAGTGATCCAACCAGGAACAGCGCGAAACTTTGCTGCATCAGCCCAATCGCACCGATGGCGCCACCGACGGCACCGCCGGTCGTGCCGACGAAGAACCCCGCGCGGCGTCCGAACCGCTGCATGATCGCCGACATCGGTGTCGCTGACATCATCGAGCCCAGGACGATCAGCGAAATCGGCAGGGTGGCAAAACAGACATTGCTGGCCAGCGATTGCCCGGCCAGCCCGCCGAGCACGAAAATCATCGGCATCTGCGCGCCAAGCACTGCCTGCGCCAGCACAAGCACCGTCACGTTGCGCAGGGCGCGACGGTCATCGGGCAGGACGGACTCGGCGGAATGGGTCATGGGCAAAGGCTTAGCGCCGCACAGCCGGGAAGAAAAGCGTCATTCGCCGGTGGGTTCCACCCGGTCGATGATATGCGCGAAAGACCCCGAAACCCGCCCGGCGCGCAGGCCCATCGGGGCCAGTTGCGCACCGCCGGCATCGGTCGCGGCGAACAGCGGCGCACCTTCTGCCTTCAGAGTGCTGGCATAGTGAAATTCATGGCCCTTCTGCGGTCCGCTGAACGGCCCGCCAAATGGCATCAGGTTGCGATAGCCAAGGTGCAGTCTGGGGGTTTCAAAACTGGTGTGCAATGGCAGCAGTCCTGCCATTTCATGCGTCACACCCCCGGCATCGGTCAGGGCCTGTCCCAACGCCATGTAGCCGCCGCATTCACCATATATAACAATATGTTGTGAGGCAATTCTGATGCTTTGCATGAATACATTGCTTTCGGCCAAACGGCCGGCATGCAATTCAGGATACCCGCCGGGAAGGAATATCAGGTCGGAGTCGGGAACAGCGTCGTCGGCAAGTGGCGAGAAGGGCAGGATCTCGGCCCCGGCCTTGCGCCAGTCCTCCAGCTGGTGCGGATAGGCGAACGCAAAGGCCGCGTCCTGGGCCACGGCGATCCGCTGGGCGGGCGGCGGCACGATCGTCTCGACGCCGCCCGCCGGCAGCGGAGCCGACAGCGCGGTCAGTGCATCAAGGTCGATATGCCGGGCGACCGCATCCGCAACGCATTCCAGGAACGGCTCCAGATCGGTCCGTTCCTGCGCCTGCACAAGCCCCAGATGGCGCGAGGGATGCGTCAGGCCGGACTGGCGGGGCAATGCGCCGAGAACCGGAATATCCATGCCTGCCAGTGCGTTGCGCAGCATGACTTCATGTCGTTCGCTGCCAATGCGGTTCAGGATAACGCCGGCGACATGCACGCCCGGATCATGCGCGGCGAACCCGGCGACCAGCGGCGCCACCGACTGTGCCATGCGGGCCGCGTCGACGATCAGGACGACCGGCAGGCCCAGAATGCGCGCCAGATCGGCGGTCGCCCCCTTGCCATCGGGCGGCGCGCCGTCAAACAGGCCCATCGCGCCCTCGATCAACAGCAGGTCATCGGTTGCGGCCAGCGCCCTGATGCGCGCCGGCGACATCGCCCAGGCATCCAGGTTCATGCAAGGCAGGCCACAGGCCGCCTGATGAAACCGCGGGTCGATATAGTCGGGGCCCGATTTGGCGCCCCGTACCCGAACGCCGCGCCGTTTCAGCGCGCGTATCAGCCCGAGGGTTAACGTGGTCTTGCCGCTGCCAGAGGCCGGCGCCGCCAGGATCAGGCCGGGCATGGGATTGCCGAAATATAGGTGTTGTTGATGTAAAACAATTGTTTGCGGGGCATTCCTGATGTCACGCGGATTCGGCGGGTCGGCCCCGGTCAAGCGGGTCGAGGTTGCGCGGCACGGCGCCGGCACCCTGCGCCTGCCAGTCCAGAACCTGCCGCATCAGAACCGACCGCCCGACGCAGATGATCGCCGGCGGTTCCAGCCCGGCGGCGACAATGTCGGACTCGACCGTGCCCAGCGTGGTTTCCAGCACTTTCTGGTCGCAGGTGGTGGCAGAGGTGACAACGGCAACCGGTTCGTCCGTGGCGCGCCCGGCGCGGCGCAGGGCCGCCGTGATCTGTGCGATATGCTTCATCCCCATGTAGATCACCAACACCTGGGAACCCTTTGAAATCGCTTTCCAATCAAGGCTTGACGGGGTCTCGCCGGACTGGTCGTGGCCGGTGACGAAAGTGACCGACTGATTGACATCGCGATGGGTGACCGGGATGCCGGCATAGGCCAGCCCGCCGATCCCGGCGCTGATGCCGGGGATGATGCGGATCGGAACGCCGTGCTGGACCAGCGTTTGCGCCTCTTCCCCGCCGCGCCCGAACACGAAAGGATCACCGCCCTTCAGCCGCAGCACGCGTTTTCCGGCGCGCGCCAGATCGACCAGCCGAAGCGAGATGTCGCGCTGTTTGGCACTGGGCTTGCCGCCGCGTTTTCCGGCATAGACATGCTCTGCCTGCGGGGCCCAGTTCAGGATCGCAGGCTCGACCAGCGCGTCATAGACGATCACGTCAGCCTGACGCAGCGCGTTCAGACCGTGCAGGGTCAGCAACCCGGGATCGCCGGGCCCGGCGCCGCACAGCCAGACCCAGCCGGGCATCAGCTCGGGCCAGGTCATGTCGGGCAGTGCGGTTGAGTCGGTCATGCCCTGTTATGACCTGCGTGCGGCGCCGGGAAAAGCGCGGATGCGACCTGCTTTGCCCGATTGGCGGCGGCGCGCAACGCCCCTATAGTCCGCGCGATGAGCCGCAAACCGACAACCGAACTGCGCCGGGGCTGGACGACCGGAGCCTGTGCGACCGCCGCCACCCGCGCGGCGCTGATGCGGCT
>JAJDOB010000131.1 GCA_022340385.1 Rhodobacter sp. | reverse complement strand
AACGACGCGCCGACGGCGGTGGATGACGTGGCGACGACGGACGAGGATACCTCCGTTGTCATCGACGTGCTTGCCAATGACAGCGATCTGGAAGGCGACGATCTTAGCGTTATCGGTGCCTCTGCCGCAAATGGCAGCGTGGTCATCAACGAGGACGGCACTCTGACCTATACGCCGAACGAAGACTACACTGGCAACGACACCATCACCTACACGATCAGCGACGGCAACGGCGGCGAGGCGACCGCATCGGTCGACGTGACCGTGAACCCGGTCAACGATGCGCCCGATACCACGGCCGCCAACGATCCGGCGGAAACCGTGAACGAGGCGGACGGTCCGGGCAAGATCGATCTTGCGACCCGCACGTCCGATGTCGATGGTGACGCGGTTTCCATCCTGTCGGCGCGGTTTGTCGATCCGGTATCCGGAGCGATCGTTCCCGTTCAGGTGACGCTGGATGGCGGCTTTGCCTGTTTCGACCCGGCGGATTTCGGACTCGACACCGGCGAAAGCCTTGTGGTGCGGCTTGAATATCTGGTCATGGATGACAGCGGCGCCGTGAACAGCACCGCGACAGGCAGCGTCGACGTTACCATCAACGGCGCGGATGACGTGGCGCCATCCGGCAACAATGCGCCAGTTGCCGGCGTGCTGGACCTGACCGCCGATCCCGCCTTTGACGAGGCGAACGGTGACATCAGCGTCGACATCGGCTCTGTCATATCCGATCTGGATGGCGACACGCTGACGGTGGTCGCGTTGGTCACCGACGATGGCCAGGAAGTGTCGTTCACCCAGACCGGCACGGTGCTGACATTCGATCCGCAGCAGTTCCTGCTGGCATTCGGTCAAAGCGGTCAGATCAACCTCAGTTTCGTCATCGACGACGGTTCGGGCGAGGCCAACAGCCAGGCCGAGGGCGCGATCCTGTTCAACCTCGACGGGGCCGATGACGTGCCCACCGATCCGACCAATACCGCACCTGTCGCGGCCGCCATTGCGGTTACGGCAAACGAGGTGGACGGCGAACTGGCCATCGACCTGAACGCAGGTGCCAGCGATCCCGATGGCGACGCGGTGGTGGTCACCGCGGTGCGTGTCGTTGGCGGGGGTACTGTGGCATTCAGCCTGGAGAACGGTGTGCTGGTCATCGACCCGGCGGTGTTTGGGCTGGGCGATGGCGAAACCGACACGTTCGAATTCGAATACGATGTCGAAGATGACAGCGGTCAGTCCAACAACACGACCACCGGCACGCTTTCGGTCACGATCAACGGCTTTACCGAGGGCCCGCCGCCCGATCCGGAAACCACCGCAACGCTTGACTTCGAGGCTTTCGCCTCGGCAGACGGGTTTTCGCTCGATATTTCGAACGTGAACTATCAGGGCTTTACCTTCAGCGGCAGCGCGCTGGTGATAGAGACTGACGAGTTCACGGCAGGTGGCGGGCGCAATGATCCGACCGGGATCGCCGACGGCCAGACGACGCCAGGCGGCGACAACGTGATGCTGGGTACTGTCACGACCCAACAGGTTCCGGTGCTGGACCCTGTAACCGGCGAACCGGTCGTTGACCATGAAACCGGCGAAGTCCTGGTTGAAACCATCGTGCTGGAACCGTTCGGTATTTTCGGTCCCGGGGCGGGTCTGGACTTTGGCGAAGGCGGAATTTTCTATACGTCCGGTATTGCCGGGTCGCCGCCGCCTGTACCCGAAGAACTGCCCGACGCGATCGGCGACAGCTTCAGTCTGGACGGCATGTCGCTGAACCTGCCATCCGGGGCGACCACGGTGGTGATCACGACCTATACGATTGGCATGATCGAAATCGTCGATCAGAACTTCCCGTCGCAAAGCCAGTACTATCTGGATTACGTCGCGCTCGACACGTTCGAGTTCACGCTTGACGGGTCTACCCCGGCAACCATGCTGGACTTCAACGATCCGGCCTTCATGGACGCACTGGGCAACACCAACATGGCCGGGTTCGATGACATCTATGCGATCACTTTCGAAACGCTGGATGGGTCGGCGATGGTGTTCGACGATATCCTGATCACCCTCTGAGGGTTGTCGGGACTTCGGATAAGGGCCGTCCGGTTCGGGCGGCCCTTTTTCATGCGGGGGTCAGTGTGTCCACGCGCCGCGCCGATCGGTGGCGAAATTCTCACCATAGCCGCCTTTGCGGATGTTGGGGCGGCGCTTCTTGGGCTCGCTGACCACGGCGTCGATTCCATGTTCGCGGGCATAGGCCAGTGCCGCTTCCTTGCTGTCGAAACTCAGGCGAACCTGTGCCTGGGTGTCGGCGCTGCTGGTCCAGCCCATCAGCGGATCAACCTCGCGCGGGCTGTCGGCGGTATGTTCCAATACCCAGTTCCGGGTCTTGGCGGTGCCCGAGGACATCGCGGTGCGGGCGGGCTGATAGATACGCGCGGACATCGGCACTCTCCTGTCTGACGCGTCCTGTATCGCAGCAAGCCAAGCCTTTGCGCAAGATGTCATATGCGCGGGATCGTCAGGATTGAGGGGGGAAAATCAGGCCGCCGGACAGTTCACGTGAGAGCGAGGGGTAGGGTGGGTGAATCGTGAACGCCGGCGACCTTAGCTTGCTTGCATTTACACGTTATGCGGGAATCCGGCACATGGCAACCCAGAAAATTTCCTCTGGTTGTATTCCGTCGATATCCCCTTATCGGCTGCCCTTCGGGCGCACCGAACTATCGCCTCGACTTTCGAATCGGCACCAATTCAGCCCTTCCCGACCGGCGGGACATGCCCGACAGGCCATGCAACGAAAACACCAGAACCGTCGCCGCCGTCAGGCTGGCAACATACGAAAGGGGCAGCAGCCGCAGGAAGACCGACCAGTCGCTTGCCGCCAGCACCTTGCTTTCCCCCAGCGCCAGCGCCAGCAGCCAGCTTGCGGATGACACCGATGCGACCCAGGCGCCGCTCAGTTTGCGGCGCAGCGGCAGGTCGACCAGCCGCAGGCCAAGGCTGCGTTCCAGCATCGGCATCGCGATCCTGCCGATCAGGATCGCGTTGAGCGTAAGCATCGACACGATGGCGAGCTTGCTGAAAAGTTTCGGCGAGAAATTCGCGACCTCGAACCCGGTGCGCAGATAGATCATCGCCATGCCGGTCGCCCACATGGCAAACAGCCCGACCCAGACCAGAGTGTGATAGTGTTTCAGCCTCTTGATCAGATCCTGGGTGATGCGCTGGTCGACGCGGCCCAGGATTTGCAGATCGGCCATGATCGAAGCCCCCAAACCAAGGGCAATTGCCAAAAGATGAGCATATCGAACGATGTCGGTGGTCACGAGAGCATTCATGTCGTGGTTCCTTGTTGATTTTGGAGAATGCGCGGCGAGCGCCCGACAAGCATTCCAGAGCGCCCGCCGGCAACGCAAATCGCGGCCCTGAAAGCGATGGCGGGCCCGCGCCGGCGGCTGCGCGAAATGGCGCCAGACTGGCCGGGCACCAGCGTCTTGCGGCTAAACCGGGGTTTAATCGGACCGGCTGGAGCAAAGTTTACAGCGCGATTTTGCCATTGTCCTGCAAGGTGGTGCCGGTCAGCGGCCACCGGCATATCAGGGCAGCAATACGGCGCCGCCCTTGTATCGGAACAAAAAGTGATCAAATTTGGATCGAGAAAAGGAATCGCCCCGATGGCCCATGTTCACAGTGATAAATTGCCGGTCCGCAATGCGCCCCAACGCCCGGCGCGCGACAAGCTGGAAGGCGGCATCAGGTTCCGGATGCACACCGAATTTCAGCCCGCCGGCGATCAGCCCACGGCGATCGTCGAACTGGTCAGCGGCATTCACGACGGTGAACGGGATCAGGTTCTGCTGGGCGCAACCGGCACCGGCAAGACATTCACCATGGCCAAGGTGATAGAGGAAACCCAGCGCCCGGCGATCATTCTGGCGCCCAACAAGACGCTGGCGGCGCAACTATACGGCGAGTTCAAGGGCTACTTCCCTGACAACGCGGTCGAGTATTTCGTCAGCTTCTACGACTATTATCAGCCAGAGGCATATGTCGCCCGTTCCGATACCTACATCGAAAAAGAAAGCCAGATCAACGACCAGATCGACCGTATGCGGCATTCCGCCACCCGGGCGCTGCTGGAACGCGACGACGTGATCATCGTTGCCTCGGTGTCTTGCATCTACGGCATCGGTTCTGTCGAGACCTACGGCGCGATGACCCAGGACCTGCATGTCGGCAAAAGCTATGACCAGCGGCTGGTGATGGCCGATCTGGTGGCCCAGCAATATCGCCGCAATGATTCCGCGTTCCAGCGCGGTTCGTTCCGGGTGCGCGGCGACAGCCTTGAAATCTTTCCCGCCCACCTGGAGGATCGGGCCTGGCGGCTGTCATTCTTCGGCGAAGAGCTGGAAAGCATCACCGAATTCGACCCGCTGACCGGCGAAAAGACCGACAGTTTCGAAAAGATCAGGATCTACGCCAACAGCCACTATGTGACGCCGAAACCGACGATGCAGCAGGCCATCATCAACATCAAGAAAGAGCTGCGTATCCGGCTTGACCAATTGGTCGGCGAAGGCAAGCTGCTGGAAGCCCAGCGTTTGGAACAACGCACCAATTTCGATCTGGAGATGCTGGAAGCCACCGGCGTCTGCAACGGGATCGAGAATTATTCGCGCTACCTCACAGGGCGCGCACCGGGCGAGCCGCCACCGACGCTGTTCGAATTCATTCCCGATCATGCCATTGTTTTCGCGGATGAATCCCATGTCTCCGTGCCCCAGATCGGCGGCATGTACAAGGGCGACTACCGGCGCAAGTTCACCCTGGCCGAACATGGGTTTCGCCTGCCGTCCTGCATGGACAACAGACCGCTGAAGTTCGAGGAATGGGACGCCATGCGCCCGCAATCCGTGTTTGTCAGCGCCACGCCCGCCAGTTGGGAACTGGAACAAACCGGCGGTGTCTTCACAGAGCAGGTGATCCGCCCGACCGGCCTGCTGGACCCGCCGGTCGAAATCCGCCCGGTCGAGAT
>JAJDOB010000126.1 GCA_022340385.1 Rhodobacter sp. | reverse complement strand
CTTGACTGTCACGCGAACGATCCAGCGCCGGGCACCGGATGGATCGACCACCAGATAAAGCCCGTTGCCGTCGCCATGCCGACCGGGTCCAAGGTTCTCGACCAGCTTCTTCGTCAGTTTGCCGCTGAGTGCCGCCATTGGAGATACCACACTTCATACCACTCAAGGAAAGCATATCAAAGAAATCGAAGAAAATTCAGCGCAACCGATCAGGCAGGGAAGGCCCAATAAAACAAAGCAAAAGGGCCGCCCAAAGCGACCCAACGAAATTAGCGAAAAAGGCAAAGTGGCGGAGCGACAGGGATTCGAACCCTGGAGACGGTCTCCCGCCTACACACTTTCCAGGCGTGCGCCTTCGACCACTCGGCCACCGCTCCGTGAGGCGCGTTCTAGCGGGTTGCGGCGGCGGGGGGCAAGAGGGAACCGGCGAATTCGCCCTGTCGTGGTGGTATTTTACGGATCACCGCCCGCGCAGACCGGTTCGGCCACCCGCGCAGCCGCGACCAGTGCCGCTGGCGACGGGTTTGCGGGGTCGACATCCTGGCCGGTGGCAGCGTTGAATCTTGCCA
Source organism: Rhodobacter sp. (assembly GCA_022340385.1). GTDB lineage: Bacteria > Pseudomonadota > Alphaproteobacteria > Rhodobacterales > Rhodobacteraceae > CALGTJ01. The sequence continues at coordinate 3,992 of JAJDOB010000126.1, read as the reverse complement.
TCGCGCCGCGCGACCCTGCCCCCCAAAGCCCGTCGATCGCGCCGGTGTAGCAGCCCAGCCGCGCCAGTTCCGTCTGCAATTCCACCGCCATCGGGTCAGCGCCTTGCGCCGGTGTCGCGGGTGTTTCGGGTGCGGCAGCGGATGCCGGCGGGTCTGCCTCTGCCGGGGCGACGCAGCCCGTATCGCCGCAATCGAGCAATGCGCCAATCGCAGCATCGACGTCGCCGTTGTGATCCGCCGGAAGTGTCGCATCGAAGGCCCCGCCGTCGGGCAGCAACAGGGGGGCCGCGAGGTCGATCCCGGCGAGCGCCTCTGGCGGCGCGACCCGGCGGGCCGCGACCGTCACCGTCCAGCGGGCCGGGAAATAGCTTGCCGTGTCGCCGCCCAGACCCGCGGTCTGTTGCTGCACGATGATCGACAGGAAGGTGCCGGCGGCAAGGTCCGCGCCGTCCTCGATTGGCCGGAACACCTCGCCGTTCTGGCTGACATAGCGCGCCAGCATCACCGTTCCGACCGCCAGTCCGGCAGGCCAGTCGGCCGGCCGATAGTCCGGATCAACCGTAACGCTGGCAAAGACGCGCGCCGGTTCGGTCACGACAAAGCGGTATTCGCGCCAGCGTTGTTGTTCCAGCCGGGCGAGCCGGTCGATATCGGTCGCGGGTGTCAGACCGGTGCCATGCTCGAAGGTGCCGGTCATCTCGGCGATGGGCACGTCCCGCGTGGCCACGCATTCGTTCAGGGTACAATCCCAGCCCTCGGGGGCGGCCCGGGCCGCGGGCGCGGACAGCGCAAGCAGCACGGCGCCGCAAATGGCGGGAATGTCAGCCCTGATCGCGAATGTCATCGCCAAATCTCCGTAGTTGCCCGGCGACAGAGCCGCCCGAGAACGAACCGGTCACGCCAGCAGCATGTTCACGCGCCGGTTTCGTGCGCCCTTCTTTTCGACCTTGCCCAGCGTGACCGCCCCGATTTCAGAGGTTCGCGCCACATGGGTTCCGCCGCAGGGTTGCAGATCGACCTGCGCCGCGCCGTCGCCGATACGGATCAGGCGCACGCGCCCTGCCCCGCGCGGCGGCTGCACCGACATGGTTTTCACCAGCCCGGGATTGGCGTCCAGTTCTGCATCGGTGATCCAGCTTTCGCTGATCGGAAGATCGCGGGCGATCAGCGCGTTCAGTTCTGCCTCGATCGCTTCCTTGTCTTCGGGCGCCTCGGGCATGTCGAAATCCAGCCTGCCCTTGAGCGCGGTGATCGCGCCGCCGGTGACCGGCAGCGGAATCACGACCGACAAAAGGTGCAGCCCGGTGTGCACCCGCATGTGACGATAGCGGCGCTCCCAGTCCAGCCGCTGGGTGACGATCTGCCCGGTGTCGGGCAGCGGTGCGCCATCCTCGATCACCAGCACGACCGCATCGCCGGCCCCCTTGATCGCGTTGGTGACAGACACTTCGCAATCCCCCCAGCACAGCCAGCCGGTGTCGCCGGGCTGTCCGCCGCCCTGCGGATAGAAGATCGAGCCGTCCAGAACCACGCCGCCGGTTTCGGTGATCGCGGTGACGGTCGCGCCGGATTCGCGCGTGTAGGGTTCGGTACGAAACAAGGGCCGGGTCATGTGTGTTCGCCTTCGCCGCCGTCCGACATCAGGGTCGGGTCAAGTTCGCGGTCGCTGTCCCCCAGTTCGCGGGGCGCGGACGTGGACGCAGCAGGCTGGGCGGGCGGATCCGCCACCGGCCTGGCGATCCCGGTCAGCGCCTCGGGATTGCGCAGCCAGATATCGCGTTGCGCGAATGGAATCTCGATCCCCTCTTCGGCAAAGCGTTCGGCAATGCGGTGATTCATCTCGGTCCTGACGGCGACCGAGAAATTGACATCGCTCAGCACCGCCCGGATCTGGAAATCGAGGCTGTCGGCGCCGAATCCCAGGAAATCGATCCCCGGTTCCGGTGTGATCGTCACCAGCGGATGTTCATTGGCGATCTCGCGCAAGATCTCTTCGACCCGGCGGGTGTTGGTGCCATAGGCGACGCCGACCGGCACCTTGATGCGCCCGATCAGGTTGGTGCGGGTCCAGTTGGTGACGGCACCGGCGATGAAATCGCCGTTCGGCACGATCACGTCGGTGCGGTCGAACGTCTCTATCAGGGTAGAGCGGACAGAGATCTTGCGCACGGTTCCGACATGGCCGCCAACCTCGATCCAGTCGCCCTCGGCCACCGGGCGTTCGATCAGCAGGATGATGCCAGAGACGAAATTCTGCACGATGTTCTGCAAACCGAAACCGATGCCTACCGACAGCGCACCCGCGACAATGGCAAGTGACGACAGATCCAGCCCGGCGGAATTGATGGCGATCAGCGCCGCCAGGAAAATGCCGACATAACCGATGCCCGATACAATCGCCGTCTGCCCGCCGATATCCATCTTGGTCTTCGGCAGAACGCTGTTCTTCAGTGCGCCCTGGACCAGCCGGGTCGCGCCGTAGAGCGCGGCAAAGACAATGGCGAATGTCAGAAAACTGCCCGGCGATATCCGTGTGTCCCCGAAGGTGAAACCTTCGCGGAACTTCGCCAGCAACTCTGTCAGGTCGGCGACCCGCGCCCCCCAGATCAGCGCGAACACCGGCAGCGCGGCCAGGATAAGCGGAATGCTGAACAGCGTCGGGACCAACGCCGCACGCGCCTGTTCATAGCTCTTGCGGGTGGCAAAGGCATAGATGTCGCGGATCAGTTCATTCAGCAGCAGCAGGATGCCCAGCAGTCCCAGCGTGAACGTGGTGGGAAACAGCAGGAACAGCCCGGCATTGATGTATCCGATTGCGGACAGAACCAGACCGGCCAGCGCGACAATCATCACGGCGCGCCCGACCAGCCCGACGCCGCGCGCGCCATGCACCGGCGTCTCTCGGTCCTGCATCGTCCGTGAAATCAGCCGCAGCACACGCCCGACCCGGGTCAACACCAGCGCGACCAGCGCTGCGATCGGAAAGATCAGCACGACACTGCTGCCGGAGGTATAGCTGTCATAGTCCGACACGGTTGTGATCAGGACGCCCGCCGCCACCAATATGCCCAGCAGCAGGGCCGACAGCCGTATGGTGCGCGATTGTTCGGGTGTCGGATCGAACAGCCGGGCCACGTCGTTGCGTTTGGGAAACAGCCGCAGCCCCAGCCAGCGCGCGCCGAATGTAAGCAGTCCGAACAACGGCAGCCAGTCGGTGACCAGCAGCCCGCGCAGCCCCAGCATCCCGGTCGATTGCAGGGCCTCGACAAGCAGGTAGATGCCCAGAACCGGCACGATTATCTGCCCCAGCGAGGTGGCGAAACCGGCCAGCGCCCGTGTGCTGCCCTTGGAGATGTCAAGCACCAGCCAGGTCAGTTTCTCCATCAGGAACCGGCCGCGCGCCAGCAGCACGACCGCGACAACCAGAAACAGCAGCGTTTTCGGTAATCCATCGCGCAGGGCGATGCGTTTTGCATCCGATCGCCACGACAGCACCACTTCGTTGCCGATGGATTTCAGCGTCGCGACCAGTTCGCGCACCGCATCTGGCCAAAGCGCGGGATTAAGCGGTGATGGTGCCAGTTTCAGCAGCGCATCGGTCTGACGGGCGCGGATAATCCCGTCGATCTCGCGCACCAGTCCCTCTGCCCGGCTGAACGCCTCTTCGGCGGTTTTGACCGGGGCCAGCGCCTCGGCCAGACTGGCGTTCAACTCTCTCCGTCGGTTTGCCACTTCTTCGGCTTCCGTTTCGCCTTCGGCGGGGGGCGGTCCCAATGCCACCAGTTGGGCGCGCAATGTGCGGATCCGCTGTGCGTTCGCGTCCTGCCCGCGCAGAAACCTTTCGCGCCACACCACCACCTCGGAGCGCAGGCTTTCGAATGCCTTGTCCGACGCCAGCCCGGCGGCGACAGAGGCTTCTGCCCGCTCGGCGACGCTTTGCCAGTCGGTATAGTTGATCGTATCCACCACCTCCTGGGCCACGACAGCGCGCG
>JAJDOB010000089.1 GCA_022340385.1 Rhodobacter sp. | reverse complement strand
TTCAACCCGCTTGGGTCCATCAAGGATCGTTTTGCGCTTGCCGCGATCGAAGCGGCAGAAGCCAGCGGAGAGCTTCAGCCCGGTCAAACGATTGTCGAGGCCACCAGCGGCAACACCGGCATCGGGCTGGCAATGGTCTGCGCACAGAAAGGGTATCCCCTGGTCATTACAATGGCCGAAAACTTCAGCGTCGAACGGCGTCAGCTGATGCGGTTCCTGGGCGCCAGGGTAATTCTGACACCGGCAGCCGAAAAAGGGACAGGCATGGTCGCCAAGGCCGAGGAACTTGCGAAAGCGCACGGCTGGTTCTTGCCGCGCCAGTTTGAAAACGAGGCGAATGCCGATGTACATTCGCGCACCACGGCCGTCGAGATTCTGCGGGACTTCGACGGTGTGGGATTGGACTATTGGGTCACCGGCTATGGAACCGGTGGCACCCTGAAAGGGGTCGGTCGCGTGCTGAAGGCACAAAGCCCGGCGACCCGGATTGTCGTGACCGAACCCGACAATGTGCCGATCCTGTCCAGCGGGATCGCGCAGGACAGGGATGCAAACGGCGACCCGACCCAAAGCCATCCCATGTTCCGGCCCCATCTGATGCAAGGCTGGTCTCCGGATTTCATTCCGAAGCTGGCAGAGGATGCGCAAACCCTGGATCTGATTGATGCCTTCCAGCCCGTCGCCGGGGCAGACGCGCTGCAGGCCACAAAAGACCTGGCCGCAAAAGAAGGGATCTTTTGCGGCATCAGTGGCGGCGCAACTTTTGCCGCGGCCCTGAAGGTTGCCGAGGCTGCGCCCAAGGGGGCCAGAATTCTTGCAATGCTGCCCGACACCGGCGAGCGCTACATGACCACGGTTCTTTTTGACGACATCGAAAAGACGATGTCCGAGGAAGAGCTGGACATCTCGCGCTCGACGGCCGGCTATCGGTTCGACATGTCATCGGGCGGCGCACCATCACCCGCACCGCAGGAAGAGGCGAAACCCGAGATCACGGCGCTGGTAGAAAAGACCATCGCTGAAAAGCCGGTAGTGATGTATGCGCTTGAGTGGTGCGAATTCTGCTGGTCCGTGCGAAACATGTTTGACGCTGCGGGCGTTGCCTACGAGACGGTGGATCTGGACTCGGTTGCATATCAGGGAAACAACCTGGGTGGCGATATCCGTGTGGTCCTTCGCAACATGACGGGGGCTCCGACGATTCCGCAGATCTTTGTGGGCGGGGAACATATTGGCGGCGCGACTGAGACATTTGACGCCTTCAACGACGGCTCGCTCAAACTGAAACTGAAAGGCGCAGATGTTGATTTCGATGGGACCATGAACCGGGATGCCTACAGCTTCCTGCCAACATGGTTGCACCCACGGTGAAATCCGAACGTTTCGCGCGGATCCGTGTCCGCGGCTGATGTGTCACACCAGACGCTGACGGCACCATCCCAAGGGCAAATCTACGGACGCGGGCGACGATGTCCGAGGCTGCGTCCGATTGTGGCAACCGCCTTGTCAGCTTCGAGCGTCCCGACCGACTCGCGTTCGATCATGCGGCATTCGACCTTGATCTGGTCATGCCGCGGCTTCAGCCCGCCCGCCAGATCCAGCAACAGTTCGGCCGCGGCCGCGCCCATCTCGTATTGCGGCAGGACCAGTGTCGTCAGCGGCGGCCGCATGAATTGCGCGATCTCCCGGTTGTCAAAACCGATCACGGCGACATCCTGCGGAATGCTCAATCCGGCCTCTTTCAACGCCTCGTAGCAACCCACCGCCATCATGTCGTTGGCGCAATAGATCGCGTCGGGCGGCGTGCCCAGCGCCAGAAAGCGCTGCGTCCCCTCATAGCCTGATTGGGGTTCCCAGTTGCCGGAATAGACCAGGTCCGGCTCAAAGCTCATGTCATTGCTCGCCAGGGCCTGCCGGTAGCCGCGCAGCCGGTCGCGCGTGGCGTCCAGCCCGTCCTGACCGTTGATGATGCCGATGCGGCGGCTGCCCGCGCGGATCAGTCGCTCGGTTGCGGCGCGGCCACCCTCTTGATCGCCGGGCAGAACCGATGGCAGACGACGCGCCTGATCGTAACAATTGACAAGAACCGAAGGGCACTGGAACAACGCGGCCGGCGGCTCGACCTTGCGGGTCAGGATGGTGCCGAAGATAAAGCCCAGCAGCGGCGTTTGCAGAAACTGGCTGAGGACGTTGTCGTCGTGGATAACCCCGCCGCGGGCAACTGCAAGCGTCACCGAATATCCATGCTCCAGCGCCTTTTCGCGGGCCCCTTCGAAAGCCAGGGCCATCCAGGGATCGGCGGTGATTTCGTCGGCCACAAAGGCAATGGCCTTGGCGTCGGAATCCGGTCCCGACTGCGCCCGTCCGATCAGCCTGTAGCCCAACTCATCCGCGGCCTGACGCACCTTGCGCCGGGTGGCTTCGCTGAACCTTGCGCCGGGACTTCCGTTGAGCACCAGAGAAACGGTAGCCTGCGACACCCCGGCACGGGTGGCCACCTCCATCATCGTTGGTTTTACCGGACTCATATCTGCTTTCGGTCCTCACTCTGGTCTTTCGCCGCAGCGATCAGTTTCGGTGACTGCGGAATCTGTCGAATGCAACCGCAACTATTATGAATGTGCCTATGAACATTCCCTGCCAGAATGTCGATATGCCCAAAAGGATTAGCGAGTTTCGGATCACTTCGATCAGCAACGCGCCGACCACGGCACCAAGGGCCGTGCCCTCGCCACCGGCAAGGTTGGCGCCGCCGATCACGGCGGCTGCGATCACGGCCAATTCCATAGACTGGCCCAGATTGGTCGTCACCGACCCCAGCCAACCGGTCATCAGGATGCCTGCCAGCCCGGCGGTGAAGGCCGAGAACATGTAGATCGTCACCTTCTGCCGCTTTACGGCGATGCCGGACAGCGTTGCCGCGCTTTCGTTGCCGCCGATGGCATAGACATACTGGCCCCAGCGCGTCCAACGGAACACAAACGACATGACAAGGGTCAGGACGACAAGCGCATAAAGCGGATGCGGCAGACCAAATGTGGACCCGCCACCAAGCCACAACAACAGGTCATGGTCCGGCCCGAATTCGTAGATCATCTTGTTGTTCGACAGCACCATGGCCAGGCTGCGCGCAGCCGAAAGCATCCCCAACGTCACCACGAAAGGTGGCATCCCGGCATAAGCGATCAACACGCCGTTCAAGGCGCCGACCGCCAGCGCAGCACAAATCGCCGCAAAAGCCGACAGCGCAAAGGAATAGCCCGCGGCCATCAGGATGCTGATGACCATTGCCGTAAGCACAACGGTCGATCCGACAGACAGATCAATGCCGCCCGAGGCGATGACGGCCGTCATCCCGACCGCGATGATGGCAACGAATGCAAAGTTGCGGGTGACGTTGAACAGGTTGCGCGGCGTGGCGAAAGTATCCGTCATCAGCGTCAGCGCCAGGCATGCCACGAAAGCTGCCAGAAAAACCCAAAACGCCGGGACTCCGGTGATGCGCGACAGGACGCTCTTGTGTTCGCTCTGGCCGATGATCTCGTCAAGTGTCGTCATGGTCGTCTCCCAGCTTCAGGCGGCTTCGATGGCGCCGGTGATCAGTCCGGTCACCTCTTCGGGTGACGACAATGCAGTGGCCTTGCTGGCCACCAGACTTCCGCGTCGCAGTACCGCGATCCGATCGGCAACGGCAAATACGTCCGGCATCCGATGACTGACCAGGACGACGCTGATGCCCCGGTCGCGCAAACGCCGGATCAGGTCCAGCACCTCGACAACCTGGCGGACAGAAATGGCGGCGGTTGGCTCGTCCATCAGCACGATCTTGGGCTCCGACAGCAACGTCCGGGCAATGGCCACGGCCTGCCGCTGGCCCCCAGACATCTTGCGGACCAGATCGCGCGGGCGGGTCTCGGATTTCAACTGCTTGAACAACTCGGCGGCGCGCTGATTCATTGCCGGATAGTCAATGACCCTGAACGGTCCAAGGCTGCGCGTGGTCTCGCGGCCCAGAAAAACGTTGGAGGCAGCCGTGAGGTTATTGCACAGCGCAAGATCCTGATAAACGACTTCGACTCCTTCGCGCTGTGCGTCGACTGGGCGGTGAAAGAAGACGGGTTTGTCGTCGATTCGGATGTCGCCGGCGGACGGCGGGAAATTGCCGGCGATGATCTTTACCAGTGTGGATTTTCCGGCCCCGTTGTCGCCCATCAGGCCCAGAACTTCGCCGGGGGCCACCGATATCGAGACATCCGAAAGGGCCCGGATTGCCCCGAAATTCTTGGTGATTCCAGTCATTGTCAGGCGTGACATAGCCCCTCCCCTGCCGCCACAGTCATCGTAATCAAGGCCGCCAAGGCGCCCGAGCCGTGCAGCGCCCTGCCCGGAGTTATATATATTAGCTACTTGACTTAATATTATTAGTAAATGAATATTATCACATTATGAGGGGGGCGCAATGAAACTATTGATTACCGGCGCCACGGGCAAAGTTGGCGAAAACATCCTTGCAGCTTTGAAAAAAAGCCCGCTGTTTTCGGGCGCAACCAAAGTGGCCTTTTGCCACAATCGCAGCGTTGATCCTGCCGACGGCATAGAGGTTGTGAAGGGCTCCATCGCCTCGGCGGATGACGTCGCCCGCGCGATGACCGGCGTCACCCATGTCCTTCATATGGCCGCGGTCAAGGAAAGCCCCGACCTTGCCATCGACGTTTCCGTCAAGGGCGCGTTTCTGCTGCTCGAGGCGTTTCGCCAATCGAAGACCGCGAAACGCTTTGTACTTTTGGGCGGCGACTGCGCGGTCGGACACATCTTTCACCGCTACCCCGATCCCATTACCGAAACCGCGCCGCGCCGCGCCTATCCGGGATGCTACGCCCTGACCAAGGTGATTGAAGAGGTCATGTTGGAGCAGTTCCGTATCCAGTACGGCATAGGCACCTGCTGTATCCGCGTTCCCTGGATCATGGAAAAGGACGATTTCCGCTTTGCCCTGTCGTTCGGTCCGGACCAGTTCGGCGGCCCCGCCTGGCGCGATTTGATGAAGCCCCAGGACCTTGATCGTGCCCGCAGCGAGTCGATGGTTCCGCTTATGTTGGGTGCCGATGGCGCCCCACTGCAACGCAACTTCATCCATGTGGACGACGTCGTCTCGGCGCTCATGATTGCGCTGGTGCATCCGGCAGCCGACGGCGAGACCTTTAACGTCGCCATGGACGAACCGGTGAATTACGGCCGCCTTGCCGACCTGCTGCGGCGGCGCGACCGATCCGAAGCCATTAAGATTCCGACTCCCTTTCACAGCAACTGGCTGGACAATCGGAAAGCCCGCCAGCGGTTGGGATGGGCGCCGGAGAACGACCTTGAGGCGCTCGTGGAACGAGCGTGGAGCTACAAGCGTGCCGCCAACGAAGCGCGCAAGATCTGGTACCCGGGCTGACCAACATACCTGAGATGAAGGCCCATAAATCAACAGGGAGAGAAACAAGATGAAATACAAACTGGGAATGCTGGCACTGTTCGCATCGATGTCGGCGAGTGTTGCTGTGGCACAGGATGCCAACACCTTGGCCATCGTTGTAAAAGGGTTGGACAACCCGTTTTTCGAACAGATCAACCTGGGCTGCCAAAAGTGGCTCGCCGATCATCCCGACAGCCAGTACAAATGCCTCTATACCGGCCCGGCGTCGTCAGCTGACGAGGCGGGCGAAGTGCAGATCGTCGACGACCTGATCTCTGCCGGGGTTGCGGCCATTGCCATATCGCCGTCCAACGCACCGGCCATGGCCAACCGTATCCGCCAGATGGCGCCAAGCATCCCGATCATGACCATCGACGCCGACTTCCTTGAGGCGGACCGCGACCTGCGGGCCACCTATCTGGGAACCGACAACTATCTGATGGGTGTGAAAATGGCCGAAGAGGCCGCCGCGCTCAAATCAGATGGTGGCACTGTCTGCCTACAGCTCGGCAACGTCGCTGCGGACAACATCAACGCCCGCGCCCAGGGCTTCCGCGATACGGCATCGGGTGAAATGGGAATTGACCGCCTGACCGGTCAAAATGGCTGGAGCGAAGTCGACGGCTGCCCGGTCTTCACCAATGACCAGGCTGATCTGGCAAACCAGCAGATGTCGGATGTGTTCACGGCAAACCCTGATCTGGACGCCTTCATTCTGGTCGGTGGCTGGGCGCAATTCGCCCCGCAGGCCTATGCACAAGTGACCGATCAGGTGATGGACAAGCTCAAGTCACAGGATCTGATCATCATTGCCGGCGATACGCTGCCGCCGCAGACTGCCGCATTCCGCGATGGTCGCAGCCATGCACAGGTGGGCCAGCGCCCGTTCGAAATGGGTCTGCGCGCGCCTGACGTGATGATCCAGCTGTTGAACGGCGAAGCTGTCGAAGACCCGCTGTATACCGGCCTTGACGTCTGCAACCTTGCCGATGGGGGCTTCTGCGCCAACAACTGACCGCAGTCGGGGGCCGGCACCAAAGGGTTCCGGCCCCTTTCACCGATGGGCGCCTCGGTTTTCCAAAGGCCGACAACCCGGCGGGCCAAATCATGACTCAACAAGCAAGGGCCAGAACCGGCCCAAGGGAGGACATTATGTCTTATCGTTCCACAGCAATTGCGACCGCTCTGGCGCTTTCGGCGACGATGGCCGGGGCGCAGGACAAACAGTCGATGGCGTTTGTCGTCAACGCCGCGTCCGATTTCTGGAAACTGGCCGAAGCCGGTGTCGCGGCCGCTCAGGCAGAACTGCCGGAATATGACCTGCAATTCCGCTATCCTGCGCAGGGAACCGCCGCGGCACAGAACCAGCTGATGGACGATCTGGTCGCGGCCGGCACCGACGCGATCATGATCTCTTCGGCCGATCCAAAGAACTCGATCGACGCGTTCAACCGTATCGCGGCGCAAGTTCCGCTGTTCACCACCGACAGCGACGCGCCGCAAAGCGACCGCATTGCCTATCTGGGGTCATCCAACACCGACGCTGGCGTTCAGGCCGGCGAAATCGCCCTCGAAGCATTGCCGGATGGCGGAGTCTGCATGGGGTTTGTGGGTTTTCTTGGTGCTGACAATGCGGTCGAACGCATTGACGGATTCCGCAAGGCGGTCGACGGCTCTGCGGTCACGCTGGTCGACGTGCGCGGGGACGACGTGGACTTTGCCCGCGCCCGGTCAAACGTCGATGATGTGCTGGCAGCCAATCCCGAAGTTACCTGCATGGTCGGGTTCTACTCATACAACCCGCCCAAGATCTACGAGGCACTGCAGGCCGCCGGAAAACTGGGTGAAATCACCGTCATCGCCTTTGACGAGGATCCGATCACTCTGGGCGCTGTTCGCGAAGGCAGCTTTGCCGGGACCGTGGTTCAGGACCCCTATCAGTGGGGATATCAGGGCATGCACCTGATGGCCGACTATCTGAAGGGCGACAAGTCGGGCGTGCCGGCGGACGGGCTGATCATCGTGCCAACCAAGAAGATCAGCAAAGCCAATGTTGATGCCTTCGAGCAGGAATTGCGCGCTCGTATAGGCGGCTGATCGCGGTTAAGTTCAATCGCGCACCAGCGGCTGCGCCGCATCCTCTCAATGCGGCGCAGTCAGATCTGCCAAAGAGCCGGGGGCTTCAGGTGAACGCAACGACCAACCCGATCGACCTTCGACTTGAGGATGTGACCAAGATCTACCCCGGGGCGATCGCCTTGTCCGAGGTCTCATTGTCCATCCGGGGCGGCGAGGTTGTCGGGCTTATCGGCGAAAATGGCGCCGGAAAATCCACCCTGATGAATGTGCTGGGCGGCACCATCGCGCCCGACGCGGGCGCCATCGTTGCCGACGGGCAAAGCCATGCCGCGCTGACACCCGCGCAGGCCATCGAACTGGGCATCGCCTTCGTTCACCAGGAACTCAACCCTTTCACCAATCTCGACGTGACCGGCAACGTCCTGCTGGGCCGCGAGATCCGCACCGGCCTGTTTGGCCGGATCGACCGCACCGCGATGGAACAGCGGGTACAGCCGATCCTGACACGTCTGGGCGCGCGGTTCAGCCCGCGCGACCCGGTTCTCGGCCTGTCGCTGGCCGATCAGCAATTGCTGGAGATCGCAAAGGCGCTGGCGGTCGATGCGCGGCTTGTCATTCTGGACGAACCGACATCCAGCCTGACCCTGTCCGAAACGCAACGCCTGCTGGAAGTGGTCACGGATCTGCGGCGCGAGGGCGTCGCGGTGCTGTTCATCACCCACCGCCTGAACGAGATCGAACAGGTCGCCGACCGCGTCGTCGTCCTGCGTGACGGCAAGAACGCAGGCGACCTTGGGCGCGCCGAGATCGGCCGCGACCGGATGGTGCAGATGATGGTCGGGCGCGATGTGAAACGTCTGTATCAGCGCAAGGCCCATGAAGCCGGTGCGCCCGTGCTGCAGATTACGGACCTGCGCACCCAGACCTATCCCGAAAGTCCGGTGACGCTGGCGCTGCATGGCGGCGAGATTCTGGGTCTGGCCGGGCTGGTGGGGGCCGGGCGCACCGAAATTGCGCGCGCGCTGTTCGGGATCGACCCGGTCTTGGGCGGCACGGTGCATGTCAGGGACCGGCTGTTGCCGCAGAACTCGGTCGCGGCGGCCATCGCTGCGGGCATATCGCTGGTGCCCGAGGATCGCAAAGCCCAGGGCCTGTTCCTGGAATTCAGCATTTCGGACAATATCAGCATGCCAAGCCTTGCGCGGATGTCGTCGCGTGGCCGCATCAACCGAAAGGCGGAACTGGCGCTGGCCGAAAGCTCGCGCAACCGGCTGTCGATCAAGGCCGCCAGTCTGCGCGGCCCCGCGGCAGAGCTGTCGGGCGGCAACCAGCAAAAGGTCGTGCTGGCGAAATGGCTGGCAATGGAACCTGCGATCATCATTTTCGACGAGCCGACGCGCGGCATCGACGTGGGCGCCAAGGCCGAGGTCTATGGCCTGATGCAGGCCCTGGCCGATCGCGGAGTCGCCATCGTGATGATCTCGTCGGATATGGAGGAAGTCATCGGCGTCTCGGATCGGGTCGCGGTGATGTCAAAGGGCCGGATAACCGGCATTCTGAATCAGGAACAGCTGACTGAGGAAGCGATTCTGCGGCTGGCGGTCGAATAGGGAGAAGCGGCCATGCTGCGCAAGGATCTGGGCCTGGCGACCCTTGTAGTCACGGTGGGCTTCGTCGTGGCCCTGATAAATCCCCGATTCCTGTCGCCGGTGAATCTGGCCAACACCGCCAATCTGATCGGTCTGTTCGGGCTGTTTTCGATTGCCGAGGCCTTTGTCATCGTGACCGCCGGGATCGAGCTTTCGGTCGGCTCGGTCATCGCGCTGCTGGGCGTGCTGTTCATCGACATGATCGCCAATGGGGTGCCCTGGCCGGTCGCTGCGCTGATCGTGCTGGCGCTTGGTGCGGTCATCGGCCTGCTGCATGGATGGCTCATTACCCGCCTGCGGCTACAGCCTTTTGTCGTCACGCTGTGCGGGCTGCTGATCTACCGCGGAACGGCACGTTTCTACACTGCCGATGGCACCGCCGGTTTCAAGTTCGGCAGCAGTTTTCCGACACTCGAATGGCTGGTCACCGGGCGCACCTGGGGCGTGCCGCATTCGGCGGTCGCCTTCCTGTTTGTCGCTGTCCTGGCCTGGTTCGTGCTGCACCGAACGGTGTTTGGCCGCCACCTGTTCGCGGTCGGCAAGAACGAAGAGGCCGCGCGCTATTCGGGCATCAACACCCGGCGGGTGATCGTCTCGGCCTACGTGATCTGTGCGGTTCTGACGGCGGTTTCGGCGATCTTCTTTGCCATGTACACGCGGTCAGTCCAGCCTTCGTCGCACGGCAATTTCTATGAACTCTACGGCATCGCCGCTGCCGTTCTCGGCGGGTTTTCCCTGCGTGGCGGCGAAGGTTCGATCGTCGGCGTCTGTCTGGGTGTGATCCTGCTGCAAGAGTTGCAGAACCTCGTGAACCTGCTTGGCATCCCGTCATCGCTCAATTTTGCAGTGATGGGCAGTGTGATCCTGTTCGGCGTCATCGCCGATACGCAGTTCGATCGCTACCGCACCGCCAAGCGCCACGCAGCCACCCGCGCCTCGTTAGGCAAACCTCGGTAACCCGCCAGACGTCAGTTCACTGCTGCCGCATTCCCGCCGTTCGTGCGCTGCGCAGAACATCGACGGCGACCAATCGCCATGCAGCTCTGAACACCTGCCCGCAACAGCGAGACATGCCTTTCTATTCGGCTCCAGATACATCGTTGTCGAAGCATCTTTGCCAGATCGGCCCAGACCGGCCTAAGGCTCGGGGGTGATTTTCACGCCGTCCCCACCGGCACGCCATGCGGGCGCATGTCGTCGGGGCGGGTGGCGATATAGCCTTGCAATTCGGCCTGCACGGCGGCGGCTGCCGGGTCGCCAAACAGATTGACCATTTCGCCCGGATCGCTTTGCAGGTCATAGAGCTCGCCCGCCCCCGAGTTCAGGTCGATGGTCAGCTTGTGCGCGCGGGTGCGTACGGTGCGCAGTTCCAGCGCCACGCCGACGCGTCCAGGCAGAAGCCCCCATTCGTTCAGGGCGAAGTCGCGCGTTGCATCTTCTGTTTCAAAGAGCGGGCGCAGGCTTTGGCCATGTTGGGTCTGCAACGCGTCCGCCGCGCCATAATCAAGGAAGGTCGGGCCAAGGTCGAGTGTCGAGACCGGCTGATCGACGGCCACGCCTGCGCGCACGCCGGGGCCGCGCACGATCATCGGCACCCGCAGCAGGCCCTCGTAATGCATCGGGCCTTTCAGGATCAGCCCGTGATCGCCCAGCCAGTCGCCGTGATCCGAGATGTAGATGACGATGGTGTTTTCATCCAGACCGGCCTCTTGCAGAGCGATCATCATGCGGCCCACCTGATGGTCGATAAAGGCGATCTGGCCATAGGTGTTGGCGATGATCTCGCGCAGTTGCTCGTCTGTTTGCGGCGGGATGCGGCTGTAGGCCTTGCGGATATCGGCGAATTTCGGGTCCGCAGGCTCGCCCTCGATGGCGGCCTTGTGCCACCACGGCTTGCCCTCATAGCTGCGGGTGCGGTTGTCGGGCAGGTCGACATCCTCGGGCTTGTGCAGCCATGACCACGGCTCGGGGCAATCGAACGGATGGTGCGGGTCGGGAAAGGACACCCAGGTGCAGAACGGTTTTTCCGCGTCACGCCCGTGTTTCAGCCATTCGATGGCGCGGTCGGCGGTCCAGGGGGTGTTGTGCCAGGCCACCGGCAGGCGCGAGTGCCAGACCTGTGCGGCATCCTTGGTGTCGCCCGCGTTTTCCCACATCAGCCTGGTCTTTTCGTCGCCGCGCCCGTCCATGTGGTAGAACCGTTCATAATGCTGGCCAGCGGGCGGCTTTTCGGGCGCCCACCAGTTATGCCCGACCAGCATCAGTTCCAGATGTTCAAAGCCCATGTACGGCCCGTTCCAGTCTTCGCCATATTGCGCCGAGGACCGCAGGCATTCCGGCGTGCCGGTGGGTTCGTAGGTGTGATAAGTCGAAAAATGCGCCTTGCCGAAATAGCTGGTCTGATAGCCAGCGGCGGCCATGGCCCCGGCCCAGCCCTTTTCGCCCACCGCCGGGTCGAGGTCGATGCCGTTGTCATGCACCCCGTGCGTGCGGCACAATTGCCCGGTCAGGATCGACGCCCGCGCCGGCTGACACACCACCGATGGCGTGATGCAGCCGGTGAAATGCGTGCCTTCGGCGGCCAGTTGATCCAGATGCGGTGTCTTGATCTTGCGCCCCATGAAGCCAAAGCAATCGGCGCGATGCTGGTCGGCCGAGATCAAAAGGATGTTGGGACGTTTCATTTCTCTGCCTCGGTTGGTCTGCGTAAGGAAAAGGCAACAAACAGCACGGCCAGCCCCATGAACAACGCAGCCATGGGGCTGGTGAACAGGAACCAGGCATCGCCGCCGGTGGCGGCAAAGGCCTGGCGCGCGGTTTCTTCCAGTTTGCCACCAAGGATGAAGGCGATCACGAAGGGCAGCGGCGACATGCCGACGCGCCGCATCAGATAGCCCAGAACCCCAAAGCCGATGGCGAACCAAATGCCTTGCATCCGCGTTTCCTGCACATAGATCGCGGTCAGCGTCAGCATCAGCACGATCGGCAGCAGGATGTGCTTGGGCACCCGCACCATGACGCCAGCGGCGCGCATGATGGCACCGCCGATGGTCCAGTTGAACGCATTGGCCACCATCATCGTGGTGAACAGGCCAAAGGCCGCGACCAGTTCGGGGTTTATCGCCTCTCTGGTGAACTTGAATACGCTGGGTCCGGGGTTGAAACCGCCGATGCTCTCGGTCGCAAGGATCAGGAAAACCGCCGCAGCATTGCCCGGGATGCCAAGGCTCAGCACCGGAATGAGGTTCGCGCCCGACACCGAACTGTTGGCCGCCTCGGTCGCCGCGATGCCCTCGGGCGCGCCATGGCCAAACTTCACCCGGTCGGGGTATTTGCGGGCATGACGCCGCGCACCCGCGGAATAGCCCAGCGTCGCCGCCAAAGTCGATCCAATTCCGGGCAGCGCGCCGATCACCGTACCAATCACCGCCGAACGCGCAATATAGGGTGAAATGCGCCTGATGTCGGCCCAATGCAGGCGCTGGTCACCCGATTGCCTGGGTTCGGTGGGCCGGTCATCAGCGCGCACGTGGTGCCACAGATCCTCAAGTGATTTGAACACCTCGCCCAGCACCAGCACGCCCAGAACAGCGGTTGCCACCGGAAACCCCTGCGCCAGCGATTGCGTGCCCATCGACAGGCGGGGGTAAAAATCCTCGCCCGTGCCGATATAGGCCGCCAACAGCCCCAGCCCCATCGAGATGATGCCCTTGCCGACCGACCCGCCGATCACCGAGGCGATGAAAGCCATCGACAGGATCAACAGCGCGGTTTTCTCGGGCAGGTCCAGATAGCGCTCGACCAGAACCGCCAGGAACGGCGCACACAGGATCAGCACGACATCGGAAAAGGTATCGCCCGAAGCGGAACTGAAATGCGCAATCTTCAGCGCCTTGCGGGCCTGTCCCGCCTGCGTCATCGGATAGCCATCAAGCGTTGTCATATAGGCATCGGGCGTGCCGGGCGTGTTGAACAGGATCGCAGGCACCGCTCCGCCCACTGTCGCGCCCTTCATCACCCCGATCAGGAATCCCATGACCGGCAGCAGGGCGTCTGGTGAAAACCCGAAGGCCGAAATCAGGATCGGCAGCGAAATCGCCATGGCCATCGGCCCGGCAAGGCCCGGCGTGGCCCCGACAACGATGCCCAGCATGAACCCGGCCAGAACCATGACAATGGTGATCGAAATGCTCAGGCCCAGAATCGAAAACGCCTCTGGCCCCTGAAACACGGCCTGAATGCCCATCCAGATATAGTCAGAAACGCCCATCAAACATCCCCGTTCGGGGGCAGTTGCAGATCGTCGAACGGCAGATCGTAAAGCGCAATAAGGGCGGCAATTGCCAGAACGGCGATTATCACGCTGCGCGCCGTCAAACGCCCCTCGATATCGGCGATCAGGACAGTGATCAGCAAGGTGCCGCCGGCCGCGAACCCGATGTATTTCCAAGGCGCGGTGTCGCGCAACAGCCGATAGCTCAGATCGCCCTCACCAAACAGGTTGATCGCGGCCACCACGGCGGGCCCGGTCCAGCGCATCAGTGCAAAGCTGACCGCGCAGAGCACCAGAAAGCGGGTCAGAAAGCGAAGGTTGGCAAGGCTTAGGCCCGGCTGCTCGGCGGCGTGTCGCTGCAACAGAACCATGACGCCCCCCAGCCCGATCATGGCGGCGGCAATCGTCGGGGCCAGCGCATCACCGATGCTGACCTGACGACGCACCTTGAGGATCAGCCCGCTGCCGCTATCGTACCGGGCCCAGACCAGCGCCACCACCAGCGCCAGCGCGATGCTGCCGAGCGCCAGATACAGATTGGCCCGCGTGGCAGGTTTCTGCGGTTGCATTGTCTTGGTCCCAAAATGAAAATAGGCCCCGCCGGTATGGCGAAGCCCTTTTTTCAAAGCCTTATTCAGATGCCGCGGCCAGCAATTTGCCGGCGGCGTCATAATCGGCTTCGGCCATGGCTTGCAGTTCATCCCCGGCAATGATCGTCGGGCCACCAAAGGCCTTGGTCAGCAGACTGTTTGATTTGGAGCCTTCGGTTGTGATGGTATCCGCAATCGCCGCGGCGATGGCATCGCGCGCCTCGGTGGGCATGCCAGCCGGACCGATAAATGCAAAATACCCGTCCGCATTGAATTCAACGCCGAGATCCGACAGCTTTGGGGCATCGGGGGTTTGCACCAGTGGCGCGGACAGGGCCGAGGCCAGGTTGACCAGATCGCCCGAGGCGACGCCCTTGGCCTGAATCCCGGCCATGAATCCCAGGTCCATATCTCCGGCCACGACCCCGTTCATGACGTCCTTGCCGCCCTTGACCGTCACGATGTTGAAATCCACGCCCTGCGCCTTGCCCAGCAAATAGGCGAGATCAGCCAGCTTCGGGCTCATCGCGCCAAAGCGGATGTCCTGCCCGCCCTTGGCGGCAGCAACCACATCGGCAAAGGACGTCCAGCCCTTGGAGCTTTGCGAGACTATGCCCATCTGGAAACCGGCCGTTGTGATGATTGCGGTGAAATCCGCAGGCGTCATCCCGGCATCGGCGGCGCGCATGTTGTAGCCCAGCGTTTCCGTCACCACCATGCCGATGGCGCTGCCATCATTGGGTTGGTCCTTGATCGCCGCCGCCAGGTTCAGCCCGCCCTTGCCGGTGACCTGCTCGGGGATGAATTGCCAGCCCAGTTTGGCCTCAAGCTCTTCGGCGATCAGACGCGCCTGGGTATCGGCACCGCCCCCGGCGGCAAAGCCGATCATCAACTTGATCGGGCCCGGCGGGGTCCAATCCGCAGCACTTGCCCCCGTTGCCAGTGCCGCAAGGCCAACAGCCGCAATGGCCGCTTTCAGAATCTGTTTCATCGTCTTCCTCCCTGATTTTCGGGCAGTCAGCCATAAATTAGTTGATAGGTCAATTAAAATGTTGACCTATCAACTAATTCACGAAATGCTGACGCAAAGGAGAACATCATGTCTGTTGCTCTATCCACGCCTGCCACCGAGGCCGAGGACATCGGGGCGCTGCCCTTGCACCAGTTCCTGACCTATCGAATATCGCGGGTGCAGGCCAAGCTGAACGCGCAAGCCACGCGCCTGTTGCGCCAGACAAGCGGAATCACCCTGACCCAATGGCGGGTGATTGCACTGGTCGGCGCGGCGGGGAAGACACGCCTTTCGGATCTGGCAAAAGAGGCCGCCCTGGACAAGGGCCTGTTGTCTCGTAACGTGAAAACACTGGTAAGACAAAAGGTTGTCGCCGCGCAGATGGATGATGCCGACCACCGCGCGCAAATCCTGTCCCTCACCCCCAAGGGCCAAGAGATCTTTGAACGCACGCTGCCAGTCACCCGTGCGCGCCAGCAAAAGCTGCGCGAAGGCATCAGCGAAGACGACCTGCGCGCCTTTCGTCGCGTACTGGACCATCTTGAAATCGCCGCAGAGAAATAGGGGGGAACAGGGTCGCAATATGGGGCAGCAAAACTTCCTTGTCATCATGTCGGATGAACACCAGGCCCGCGCGATGGGATGTGCCGGGCATCCGTTTGTGCAGACCCCGCATCTGGACGCGCTGGCCGCGCGCGGTATGCGGTTTACCGATGCCTATACCCCGTCACCCATCTGCGTGCCGGCCCGCGCAGCCTTTGCTGCGGGGCAATACGTGCACAAGACCCGGCTGTGGGACAACGCCATGCCCTATATTGGCGAGCCCAAAGGCTGGGGCCACGCGCTACAGCATGCAGGTGTGCCTGTCGAAAGCATCGGAAAACTGCATTACCGCGCGGACGACGACCCGGCCGGGTTCGATGTCGAACATATCCCGATGCAGGTCGCAGGCGGCGTTGGCATGGTCTGGGGCTCGATCCGGCGCGAGGATGAGCGCCTGAGCATGCCGGGCCGAATGCTGGGCGAATACATCGGGCCGGGCCACAGCAAGTATACCGATTACGATGTGGCAGTGACCAAGCGTGCCGCCAGCTGGTTCGCCGATCGCGCGGCGGCGGATGACGGTCAGCCATGGTGCCTGTACGTCGGGCTGGTCGCGCCGCATTTTCCACTGGTCGTGCCGCAGGAATATTTTGATCTCTACCCGCTGGACACGCTGCCAAAGGTCAAGCTACACCCACGCGACGGCTATGAACGTCACCCTTGGGTGGCAAAGCAGAACGAAATGGCCGACAGCGAAAACAAGTTCAGGGACAAGACCGAGCGGCTGAGCGCGATGGCCGCCTATTATGGGCTCTGCACCTTGCTCGATCACAACATCGGACAGATTTTGCAGTCGCTCGATGCGGCTGGATTTGGCGACAACACAACCATCGTCTACACCTCGGATCACGGCGACAACCTGGGCGCGCGCGGCCTTTGGGGCAAATCCAACCTCTATCAGGAAAGCGTTTCGGTGCCGCTGATCATCGCCGGGCCGGGCGTGCCCCGGGGCACCTGTGACACGCCCGTGTCGCTGTTGGATATCTCGGCCACGATCCCGGCCCATTTCGGCGCGCCGTTTCGGGGGGATGGCCGCGATTTGCGCCAGATCGCTGCCGAACCCGCCGACCCCGATCGCCCGATCCTCAGCGAATATCATGCCGTCGGGGCGGTGTCGGGCGGCTTCATGCTGCGCAAAGGGCGCTGGAAGCTGAACTGGTACGTCGGATTTGCGCCCGAATTGTTCGACATGGTCGCGGACCCCGAAGAATTGAGCGATCTGGCCGCCGTTCCGGCCCATGCCGCCGATCTGGCCCGGATGGAGGCGGAGTTGCGCAAGCTGGTTGACCCCGAGGCCGCCGACGCGCAGGCCTTTGCCGATCAGGCGGCGCTGATCGCAGGGTATGGCGGGCGCGAAGAAGCACTCAGACTGGGCGCGCCTGCCGCGACGCCGCCGCCGGAGGTTTCGCCATGAAGCTTACCATTCTCGGCTCCGGTTCCCCCGAAGCATACGCCCGCCGCGCGTCCAGCGGGTATCTTGTCGAAGCAGGCGCAGACGTGATCCTGTTTGATTGCGGCGGCGGTGTGTTCGACAATCTCCTGCGCTCGGGGCGCCGACCCTCGGACATCACGCATCTGTTCTTCAGCCATCTGCATACCGACCACATGATGGACTATGCCCGCCTTGTGCATGCCGCATGGGACGAGGGCGGAGCGCCGCTCAAAGTGTTTGGCCCGCCCCCGCTCAAACAGATTACCGAAGGGTATTTCGGGCCCGACGGCGTGCTGTCACATGACCTGCGTGCGCGAACCGAATTCTTGCCCAGTCAGGAAGTCTGGAAGGCCCGGGGCGGCACTCTGCCCCGCCCATGGCCGGCCCCGCAAGTGACCGAAATTCCTCCTGACTTCACATTCTCTGGCACCGACTGGAGCCTGACAACCTGCGAAGTGCCACACGCCCAGCCCAAACTGCAGTGCATGGGCTTTGCGCTGGAAAGCGAGGGGCGCAAATTTGTCTATTCCGGCGATGCGGGGATTTGCAAAGGCCTGACCCGACTGGCCGCCGACGCCGACCTTCTGCTGCACTGGTGTTACCGGCTGGACGGCGAGGCGGCGCATCCGATGACGCTGCCGCTGACACCAACGCCCACGGAGATCGCAAGAATGGCCCGCGATGCAGGTGCAAAACGTTTGCTGCTCACCCATTTCCGCATTCACATGGATGCACCGGATCGGCACGCGGAAGCGCTGGCCGCGATGCACGCCGCTTTCGGCAAGGCCTGCGCCATCGCTGAAGACCTGGACGAATTCACGATTTGAACCTCTGATTGGGTTTCGACCAAGCTGGCCGCCGGTTTCGATACGGAGGTGCCGGAAAGATTTCCATATCTCTGGACGCTGCAAAATCTCAACGAACTGATAGGTAAACCCCGCAGGACCCGATGGCGAACAGTTTGCCCAGTTGGGCGGCCAGGGGATTTCTGTGGCCTCCTACTCGGACAAGCAAGAGGCAGCCCTTGAGCACATCAAGCGGTTCGCCCAAGCTATGTTTCCGAAAGCAACCTTGTGGGCCACAACGATCCCGGGGCCGAGGCCGTGACGAGACTACTGGAAGACCTGGAACGGACGCTCAGCGCCCAGGATCTCGCGGTTCAAAACTAGCATACGCGATTGGCCGGATTTCGGAGAGTTCATGCGTGACGCGTTCGACGCCAAAGCGTCGATCTGCACACGAAGTTCTGCCATGGATTGGCAGGTTGCAGGAGCGACAAGAATGTCCATGATCGTTATCCGGTCCGAGATTCTTGCAGGGTGATTTGTTTATCCAAGCAATCGGCGGATGTGTCTTACAGCGCGTTCCGAGCGTTCCTCGCAGAAGGTTTTTGACGGGCTTGGCAGGCGTCCAATGACGCGCCGGATTTGCTGATCCCCGATCAACAGGTCAAGGTAAAGGCCGACGGCTTCGCCCGAGTGTTCGAAGGTAAGCTGGCCCTCGTGCCTGGCGCGCAGCAGCACTTGTTCCAGCAATGGAAGGACCGCTTCACGACCGGCCTTTGACAGTGTTGCGCCCAGCTCTCCACTACCGTCTGCCGCCGCCGCCCGGTTCAGGGCGACCGCCCGGTCGCCGGTGAGCAGGGCTAGCAGTTTCGGACCAAGCGTGCCCAGAATCGACAGGGCATCATTGTCGGTCTTGAGTTCGGCCTCGAGGTGACGTTTCACTTCCTCTGCATTGCGGGTGACAAGCGCCTGAAACAGGCCCTGTTTGTCGCCATACCAATTATAAAGTGTTTCATTTGACGCACGCGCCTGTCTGGCGATGCCGAGCATCGAGGTGCCGCCATATCCCTTGGCCTCCAAGACCTCGTAGGCCGCGCTTTCGATCTGCTTCTGGCGCAGCGACCGCTTCTCTTCCCGCATTTCGGTGTCTCCAGCTTGTTGACAGTATCCGTAACTTCAATTACGGATAAATACAACCGTAACCTTCAATACGCTTTTGAAGACGCTGAAATGACAATTCCGGACCGCCAAGCTTCCGCCGCCCTTGCCTCGCTGATTCTTCTGCAGGTGATCATGCTGTCTGCGCTCTATGCGGGGATCAGACCGCATCCACCCGTGGCCACACCGCTTTTTGGTATTGCGCCGTTTCTGGGGGCTTCGGTTTCCATTGCCCTGTCGGCCCTGATCGTGCAGCCGCTGACCACTTCTGCGGGCCGGACCCTGAGTGTTCTGGCCGGATTGATGGCACTGATATCGTTCGGGCCGCAAAAATACTTCGATGCACAATTTGCCCTGATCTGGCCTGCGGTCATCCTTGGCCAATTGGCCGCCGTTGTGATTTTCGTTCGGGTGTTCGCCGCAATCCGCCAACATGGTGAGATCAATGTGACACCCAAGGCAAACGCAGGCCAGGCATGATGGAATTTTCGCTTTTGACATTTGCCCTGATGGCACTGGTTGTCGTCATGACGCCGGGGCCGACGGTCCTGCTGGCGTTGTCCAACGGCTCGAAGTTCGGAATTGGCCGTGCCGGCTATGGGATACTGGGCGCAGCACTATCCGACGGCGTCCTGATTGCTGCGGCGGCTCTCGGGCTTGGCGCACCTTGGAGGTCTCTCAGCCGGTTTCTAGAATGGGGGCATATGTTCGCAGACTCTCAGCGCCTGTCACAGTGCCGAAACTCCTCTCCACGACCTAGTCCACCTGACAGACCTTACCCGCTCCACCACG
>JAJDOB010000065.1 GCA_022340385.1 Rhodobacter sp. | reverse complement strand
CACGCTGTCGGAATTGACCGAGATGTTCGAGGAAAGCGCGACGCTGAAACGCTGGTCGGGCAGGGCGCGGGACAGGGCGATGCGACCGGTGGGCTGCAGGCTGCTGGCATCCGGTTTGGTCGCACCCAGCGTGATCTCCACCGTGCCGGCGGGGAATTCGAAGGCCCGTGTCGCCGAGATGTCGGTGCGGCCGCCGGCGCTGGTGACATCGCGCGACAGTTCGGCCGAGAAATTGCCGGCGGGCAGGCCCCGGGAATAGCCCAGCGAGGCGGTGAAGCCGCTGTCCGCGGGCAGGGTGAGCGGCACCGCGGTCCAGGTTTCGGTGATCTCGGTCCAGCCGAGGCTGCCGGTGATCGCGGTGTTCGGGTCAAGCTGGCGGCGGGCACTGACGGCAAGGCTGCGGGTCGTGCGTTCGGTGCCCTGCACATCCTCGGCCACGTATTCGGTATGCGTATAGGCAAGCCGCGTTTCGGTCATCGGGTCGGGCCGGAAGATCAGCGCCACGTTGCCCGTAAGCCTGCGGCTGTCTTCAAGATCGGGGTCGGTGGTACCGGAGTATTTGCGGCGGAACTGCGACAGGGAAAGTTCGGTGCCGAACGGCGCTTCGAGCCCGGTTTCCAGACCGAAGCCGAGCCTGGTCGTGGTCAGGGTGCCGTTGTCAACGATCAGGTCGTCGGAGTCTTCGATGTCTTCGTCGGAAACGTCGGCATTGAGATCACGCGTGTTCAGGCGGGCAGAGAGGTTGAACCGGGAATTCGCCACGAAACGCTCATAGGACAGGTCTGCATTGGTTCCCCGGAAACCGGCCGTGGCCGGGGCGCCAGGGCCATCGCCGGTGCGGAACGTGTCAGACAGGGAAAACCGCAGCGCCTGGGTGCGGGTGATGCTTTCGAGCCCGAAAGAGAGCGTCGTTTCCGACAGGAACGTGTCACCGGCCGATACCGGGTCGAGATCGGCGTTGTCGCTGGCGCTGAGGGTCGTGGACAGACCGAGAGTGAACAGCAGGCCGCCATCCCCCTCCTGGCCGAGCGCGGGCACCCAGGCCGCGCACAGGGCAGCAACCGAGACGGCCGTGCCTGCCGCGACCGCACGGGTTCGCTGCCGCCTTGCCATGCTCTACTCGAAAAGATGGCGCGACGGCACGACCACCACGTCTCCGGGGGCGAGTGTGGTTCCGGCGCCGATCCGCGGGCCCTTGCCGCGGCCATTGCGGCTGAACAGATAAACCGTGGTTCTGCCGGTCGCGGGATCGGTCCGGTGCAATTCGATCCGCGATTTGGCCGCAAAGGATGTGAGGCCGCCGGATTCGGCGAGAAACTGCAGGATCGTGGTGCCCGGGCTGACCTCTTTCTTGCCGGCCGCCGCGACCTCTCCCATGATGTAGACATCGATGGTCGGATCCGGCAGGGGCGCCCTGCTGCCCACGATGCGCGGTTCGGCAACCGCCGCAACCGAGACGACGACGGTCGGTTCCGCGGCAAAGTTCGGGGCAAGCCCCGCGGCAAGCGAGCGCCGCACGTCTGAAACGCTCATGCCGCGGGCCTGAAGCGTGTTGACGAAGGGAAAGCTGATCGAGCCATCCGGCAGAACCAGAACCGAGCGGTTCAGGCCCGGGTCTTCCAGCACCTCGATCTGCAGGGTGTCGCCGGACCGAATCCGGTAATCGCTCTGTGCGTCGGCGGAAATACCGCCAAAAAGCAGCATCAACCCGGCCAAGGTCCCGGCGATCCATGTGAGTGTCGGTCGTGCAATCATCTCGAACCTTTATGACTATGCCACGTTTGGCGGCACTATGCCTTCTCTTGCCCGCAGAAGGAATTACCCCCGGTACAGGTTTCTGCGCGGTGCGGCAGATTTGCCGGATTGCAACTCAGTTCTCCACCGGGGGCGTCCCGGCCTCCAGCCGGGCGATCTCATCGGCGATCTCATCGCGGAAAGGCAGGGGGAGGCCGCTTGTCTCCAACAGCTCCAGCGCCGCGCGATAGGCCTCCAGCGCCTTCTCTGCACGCCCCGCCATGCTGTAGGCTCGGGCCAGATGATAGCGCACCGTCGGATCCTGCGGCAGCCCCCTGGCAGCGGGTTCCAGGTAATCCAGCGCTTCGGCATGGTTGCCCAGCCGGGCGGCGATCCAGCCATAGGTGTCCTGGAACTGCGCCACATCGGTGCCGCGCAGGCGGCGGGCGATGGCATAGGCGCGCTGCAGGCTCTCCTCGTCCTCTCGGAAGGACGAGATCAGGCTTGCAAGGTTGTTTGCGATCACCGCCGAGTTCGAATTCCGCGCGTAGAGATCTTCGTAGATGGCGATGGCGCCTTCGATATCGCCTCCCCGCTCAAGCTCGCCGGCCTGCGCCCATTTCAGATTGGCGCTGTCGGGGAGCGCCTCCAGCGCATCTGCCAGAAGTTTCGTTGCCGTGTCCCGGTCCCCCTGGCTGAGATGCAGGTTGTAAAGCGCCATCCACAACCGTTCGTTCTGCGGATACTCGTCCAGAAGCTTCTGCAGGACATCGCGGGCCTCGGCCGGTTTGCCTTCGATGGCCAGCAGCCCTGCCGAGACCAAACGCAGGTCGGGATCGTCGGGGGTCTCGGCGAGGCGTTCGCCCAGATAATCCAGCGCGCCCTGCAGGTTGCCCTCTGCCAGGTGCAGCCGGATCGTCGAAATGACGGCCTGGTTATTGCCGCCCTCGCTTGTGGCAAGCTGTTCAAGAAGGGACCGAAGTTCCTCGTTCCGGTTCTGTGCCGCAAGGACCCGGACAGTCAGGTCATCGGCCGTGGCGGTGGCCTGTTCACTGCCCTCACCATTCAACGCTGTGATCACGCCTTGCGCCCGCCCCCAGTCCTGAAGCCGGACATAGATGTCGCCCAGCACGCTCAGAAGCTGTGGGCTGCCCGGCTGCAGGCGCAGCGCATCGACCAGGACACCCTCTGCGGCGACCAGCCGGTCGTCCTGCATCAGGAAGGCGGCGTAGCGCAGCGATTCATCGGGCGCCCCGCCAGAGGTCTCGACAGCGCGCGACAGCATCTCTCCCATAAGGTCATGGCTGCCGCCGCGTTCCTGGGCCCGGGCCATGAGCGTGAAAACCCCGGCGTCGCGCGGCGCCTGGTCCAGCGCGCGGCGCAGTTCGACCAGCGCCTCGTCCGGCCGGTCGTCCTCGATCATCCAGGCCGCCCGCATTTTCAACGCCTCGACATTGGTGGCGTCGCTTTCCAGAACTTCCTCGACCAGCGCCCGGGCCCCGACCGGGTTATTGGTCGACACCAACATCTTCGCCAGGGCGACCCTGATGCGCCACACCCGGTCCGAGGGCTTCACGTCCTTCAGGATGTCCTGCATCTGGGCAATCGCCTTCTGGCGTTCGCCGCTCTCGAAAATCAGGCCGGCACGCACGGCCCGGTAGAGATCGCGGTTCACATCCTCCGCGGCTGTCTGGTCGAGAAGCCGTTCGATCTCTTCCAGGGCGACCTCAAGGCCAAGAACCTGGTTGAGGAAAGCGATCAGCGCCATACGTGCGCCCGGTTCGGGATCCCCGGGGTCGATCTGGGCCCGCAGATATTTTTCGGCATCCTCTGTCCGGTTCTGGGAAACATACCAGCGCACCAATGTCTGGCGCAGACTGCCGTCCTCGGGGAAGCGATCGACCATGTCGCGCAGTTGCGCTTCGATCGCCTCTGTCCGCCCAAGCTGTTCCAGCGCGGCAAGGCGCAGCCCGTAGAACAACCGTTCCTCCGGTGCCTGCTGCAGGCCGGCATCGAGTTGTACCAGCGCCGCCTCCCAGTCCTGCCGGAGAACCCTGTCGTCGATCAGGATCCGGCGCGCAAGCATCAACTCGGGCTGGGCCTCCAGCAGCGCGGCGGCCTCTTGGGCGACGCTCCGGGCGGTCGCCAGATCCTGGTTTCGGCGGGCCTGCTGGTAGGCGACGGCAAGCTCCACCGCGCGGATCACAGGGTCGCGCTGATCTTCTGCCAGTAGTGCCCGGGCGGCTTCGACATGGCGTGCGGCGGCCTCCCAGTCGCCCAGACCCGCGGCAAGCCGGGCGGCGGCGCGCTGCGCCTCAAGATTCTCGGGATGGTTTTCGGTCACCGCAAGATACTGACTATAGGCGCCGGCCGGGTTGTCGCGATCTTCTTCGATCCGGGCCATCAGCGCCCGGGCTTCGAGATGGGTGCCGTTCAGCTGAAAGACATTGCGCAATTCGATGATCGCGCGGGCAATATCGCCAGCTTCGTAAAGCGCGACACTGCTCTGGAAATGCTTTTCCGCCCGCTCCTCGGATGAGTCGCAGGCGGAGAGAAGGCCGATGAACACAACGGCGGTCAGAAATTGCAAGAATCGCCTGAGCATTGCTAACCCGTATAGATTACTGCGGCTGGTGCGCTCTTACGGGCGTTGTTCCCGCAGATCAGCGCCCCGTGCAGCGTAGGACGACACCTGCGGTACGCGCAAGTATGTCCAGATCCATCCAGAAGCCCAGGTTTGCCTCGTAGTAATCATCAAAACCCGCCCGCGCGGCAAAGCTGCTCTCGTTGCGATCCGAGACCTGCCAGTTGCCGGTGATGCCCGGGCGCAGCTTGAAATAGGCACGGCCGGGATAAAGCGGCTGCTGTTCGACCATCATGGGCCGCGGCCCGACGATCGACATCTCGCCCTTCAGCACATTCCAGAGCTGCGGGATTTCATCAAGCGAGGTCTTGCGCAGCCAGTTGCCAAAAGGCGTGATGCGCGGATCATTCCGAAGCTTTTGCTTTTCGTCCCATTCCCGGCGCGCATCCGGGTTCTCGGCCAGATACGCCTCCAGGCGCATATCCGCATCCGGAACCATTGTGCGGATCTTCAGCATTTTGAAGATTTTGCCGTCCCGGCCCACCCGCGGCTGCAGGAAAAACGGAGAATGGCCACCAAGCGCGGTCAACAGGGCCGCAATGGCAACAAGCGTCAATCCGAGCGGGGCGAACGCAAGCACGAAAAGGATATCAAATACCCGCTTGCCAAGGACCCGGTAAACTTCGGACCATCGGCCAGCACCCGTCAGATCACGTTTCGTGATTGGCGCGACTCCCGCGCCACTGGTATCCCTAAAATGGACAGTCATAACATTCGCACCCCCCGGTACACACATCCACACACACACACTCACTCACCCCTGGCAGCCCCCGCTGCCATAATCGTATTTTTACGTAATCTTGCCCAAATAAATTGCGACTTCTGTCAGATCACGGCCACGATTCCGCCGCAATTAAAGATACCTGAAATAGCCGGGGAGTAAACTGAATTTTTTGATTCTCCAAAGGGTTGTATGGTGTTGCAACTATAGGTTGATGCTCGTCTAACCTGCGGAAACAAACAGCGGGCAATCTTGCTTTTGGCACTTCGAAGGCTCGCAGCGGCAAGAAGATTACATGGCCTTTTGTCCGGTGCCTCTGCCTGCGGCAGGTTTCCTGCTGATCGGGGGACTTGCGGGCCTGGGGGCGATGGCGCGGCGTCGCCGCAAAAGCTAGGACAGCCTTTATTGGACCGAGCGTTCAGCGTGGTGCGTGTCCGGCGCGCCCGCTTTGCAGTACAGTGTCTTCACCACGCAGATACCCACTGTGCCGGCGCAGCTGGCTAGCCAATAGGCAAGAAAACCCGAGAGCAGGCTCGCACCCAAAACGATGGTTGCGGCCATGGCAACAAGCCCAATTCCCATGCCTATGATCATCGCTCCAAAGATCATGTAAGGTTTGTCCCCCCGGTTGGCGCATTTTTACACCTTGATTATGAATCGGACGTTAACGGCGTTGGTTGACTGTGGCGAGCA
>JAJDOB010000032.1 GCA_022340385.1 Rhodobacter sp. | reverse complement strand
TCGACTTGCATGTGTTAGGCCTGCCGCCAGCGTTCGTTCTGAGCCAGGATCAAACTCTCAAGTTGAAAAGCTGTTGCCAGCTTATCCTTGACGTTCGAACCTCTGCACATCGCCCCGGTTGGAAAACCGGGGCAGTCATCTGTTTGTTGTGCTTCGGGTTTCATCAGAAACCGAAAGCCGTCCAAACAGTGAAGCTGACCTTACATCATCGGCGTCCCCGGTTGCCCGGATGGCCTAGTAAGTCGATATGAAGAGGCTGATCCATCGAATGAACCAAACCGCCCACATATCTCTTCAGTTACTAGCAATTTCAAAGAGCGTAGAGACAAAATCTTCGAGATGCGCCGTAACTAACTGGCGCGCCCCGCCTCATGTATCTCTGTTTTTTAGTCTTGCGTCTCGTTGCCGTGTGGCCCGTCTGGCGCCCCGTGGTGCATCTCTGCGCCGCCGGTGAAGGGGTATCTACGTCTCTGCGCTGCGACCCGCAAGCCCTTTTTTGAGAAACATCATATTTTTTTCACATTCCGCTATTTCCCCGCAAAATCTGGGGGTTGGCGCAATGAAAGCAACTATTCCGGGTCGAATTCCGCAACAAGATTAGCTGGTTTACCACCGGTAAACCGCGATCGGGGCAAGTTTTCCACAGACTCATCCGATGGACTCACCCCCAGATGGGGGCGAGTCCTGCCCGTTCGCACCGCTCAGGCCGTTGCCCGGCGCGATCTCACCCGAATCCGCAGCGCCAGCAGGCCGACGATGATCGCCAGATAGACGAATGGCTCCAGCGGCCAGCCTTTGACGAGCCATATATAATGCACCGACCCCAGCAACGCCGCCGGATAAGTCAGCTTGTGCAGGCTGCGCCATTTCAGCGGCCCCATCCTGCGCACCATGCGATTGTTCGAGGTGATCGCCAGCGGAATCAGCAAAAGGAACGCGGCAAAGCCGATGGTCACATAGGGCCGCTTGACGATATCGGCCCAGACCCGGGCCAGCGTCTGCACATCCAGCACCGCCCAGACGGTGAAATGCGCCAGCACGAAGAAGAAGGCGGTGACGCCGATGGCGCGGCGGAACTTGATCAGGTTCAGTCCGGCCCAGTTGCGCAACGGTGTAACGGCCAGCACCGCCACCATCAGCTTTAGCGCGACCTCGCCATATTCGCGTTCCAGCGCGTTGATCGGTTCAGGGCCAAGCCCGCCGGTCAGGCCCAGGTAGAACAACCACGCCGCCCAGACGGCACCCGCTATATATATAGTCCACGCGGGAACCGTGCGCAGCCAGCCATTCACCGTGTTCATCATCTTGGGTACCATCCTTTTCGTCGTCCCCGTCGCGCCATCGTTGCGCTACCACACGATATGAGGCTGCCGCAGCGCGGTGCAATGTGCCTCACGCAGGTGTTGGAATGGTTACAGAGGCCAAACGCTCTCCGAAGAAATTGAACGCATGCCCGGCACGACCGTGTTGACCTGCGGGCGTCAGATCGAATCCCCGGACGGATCGGTCGAAATGCGCGAGGTCCGGTTCCCAGTCCGGGAGAATCCCGGTGTCGGTCATCGGATGTTCCCGGGGTGCGGTCTGTCCGCGCCCGCCTCATCCGTGATCCTGTGCCTGACCGCCTGGCAAAGTCACCCTCGCACCATCGGTGCCCGGCCCCGCTCAGTCAGCTTTCTGCAACAGGCGCCGCGCCCTTGGCAGCCCGTCGCCGACAGCCTTGATCCGCCGTGTTGCGGCGTCCAACGACTCGTACGTCACCGCCATATGATGGGCATTCGCGTGGATCACCGTTTCATGGTCGACCATCATCGCCTCATGCCCGTTCCAGAACAGCAGGTCGCCGCGCCGCAGCGCGGAATTGTCCCCTAGCGCAACCCCCAACGCAGCCTCCTGCATATCGCTGTCGCCCGGGCAGGCGATACCGCAGGCCAGCAATGAGGCCTGCACCAGCCCGGAACAGTCGATGCCGTGCATCGAGTTGCCGCCCCACAGATAGGGCACGCCGAAATGCATCTGCGCCACCGTCACCGGATCTGCGAACCGCTTGTCGATCGGCCAAAGTTGCGGCTTGGGTATGTAGCCGCCCATTGCCGTCTCGTGGAACCTGGGCACATGCGCCACACAGGTTACCGCGTTGCCGAAGACCAGCGCGGCGATGTCGGGCGATTTCATGTCTGCCCTCGCATAGACATGGCCGCCCGGAACCGCCACCCAATGGGTCGGTGCGGGGCGCTCGCCCAGCGCGGCACTGTCGACATAGCCGACATAGCCGTCCTTTTCCGCCTGAACAAAGCTGTGACTGTCACGTTCCTCGTACACTGTCACCGCGTCGCCCATCAGCAGTTGCCGGTCGCGCGCGCCGCCGGGACTGCGGCACAGATCCGCAATCGGCGCGATCACCCGCAGCGGCCAGCCATCGACAAAGGCATCCGCCGCAGCCAGGCCCTTCAGACTGTTGGCCGCCACCCGGCCATTGCAGGGTGTCAGCCGCCGGTCGCTCATAATCCCAGGATTCCCGGCAGGGCGTGCAGAATGGCCCGCGCGCCCTGCCCCGCCCCGCCCACGGGCCGGGCCGGGGTCGCATTCGGCTGCCAGCCGTAGATGTCAAAATGCACGTAGCGTGCGCCGTCGCCAACAAACCGGCGCAGGAACAGCGCCGCCGTGATCGACCCGGCGAACCCGCCCTTGGGTGAATTGTCCAGATCGGCGATATCGGGCTCGATCATCTTTTCGTAGGGCGCGTGAAACGGCAGTTCCCAGACCGGGTCTGCCGCGGCATCGCCCGCCGCTTTCAACGCTGCCGCCACGTTCGGTTCGGTGGCATAGAACGGCGCAAGGTCGGGCCCGACCGCCACCCGCGCCGCACCGGTCAGCGTCGCCATCGACACCAGAAGATCGGGGGAGTCCTCGCTCGCCAGTGCCAGCGCGTCGGCCAGCACCAGCCGCCCCTCGGCGTCGGTGTTGTTGATCTCTACCGTCAATCCCTTGCGCGAGGTCAGCACGTCGCCGGGACGATAGGCGCTGCCGTCGATGGCATTCTCGACAGCCGGGATCAGCACCCGAAGCCGCAGCGTCAGCCCCAGCGCCATGATCATCTGCGCCAGCCCCAGCACCGTGGCAGCCCCGCCCATATCCTTTTTCATCAGGCCCATGCTGGCACCCGGCTTGATGTTCAGCCCGCCGGTGTCAAAGCAAACGCCCTTGCCGACCAGCGTCAGGCTTGGGCCGCGATCACCGCAGCGCATGTCGATCAGCCGTGGCGATGTGGCAGAGGCCCGGCCAACCGCGTGAATCATGGGAAAGTTCTGCGCCAGCAATGCCTCGCCGGTGATCACTTCGATCCCGGCGTTGAAATTGCCCGCCAGATCGCGCGCCGCCTGTTCCAGCGCATCCGGCCCCATGTCCGAGGTCGGCGTATTGATCAGATCGCGGGTCAGCGCCTCGCCCGCCGCCATCGCCTCGATGCGCGCAGTGTCGACGCCCGGCGGGGCGATCAGCTCGGCCCCCGGACCCTTGCCCGACTTGTAGCGGTCAAAGCGATAGCGCGCCAGAAGCCAGCCAAGCGCGGCCTCCTGTGCATCAAGCCCGGCCAGGCCGCCCACGATATGGTAGGTTCCCCCCGGCAACGCCGCCTGCGTTGCGCCCAGCACGAAGCGGCTGCGCGCGCGGGCGTTGTCGTCGCCGACCCCGGCCACAGCCGCAACCGGCGCGCCGTCCGTGCCCGGCAGCATTGCCACCTTGCCGATCCTGGCGCTGAACCCGCTGCCGGCCAGCCAGCCCTGCACCTGTGCGGACTGGCCAGACAGCCAGGCCGGATAGCTTTCCTCTGACACAAGGTGCAATGGGGTCGAGATGGCGTCGGACGCCGCAAAAGCCAAAGTCATCTGGGCCCTTTCCTGACAACAGACACGCTGTTGCAAAGCCTAGCCGCTTTCACGGTCACCGCAAGGCGTCTCGGGCGCGGATCGGCCCGGCCGGCCCGCAGGCCCCGGGACTAGAGCCTCAGATCCTGGCGATCCCAGATCGCAAGCAGTGACTGTTCGCCCAGCCGCCGCATCCGCGCGATCGTGGCCGCCAGAGCCGCCGCATCGCGGCCATCGCTGAGTTGCCGCACGTTCCCGGCGACCTGCGCCAGCCCGGCCATGCCGATCCGGTCGGCAACCAGCGCAACCTGCCGGGCGGTGGCGTGCAACGCACCGAAGTCGTTCGACGCCCACAGGGTCTTGGCCTGATGCAGCATCGTCGCCAGATCCTCCATCGCCGCGCAAATCGCCGTTTCGCCGCCGCTGTACCCAAGCTGGTTGCAGATCTCTTCCAGCCGCTCGGTGTTCAGATTGACCGGCTCACCCGGCCGGATTTCGCACAGTTGCATCTTGATCTCACCCTCTGGCCCGCACCACATCGCGCAGTTATCCGCATGACCACCAAGAAATCGTTGACCGCCATACGGAAAATTCCTCGAATTTCGCGCAAATGCCCACTAGATGTGTGCCACGATCAGGGAAGGAGCCATTGTGACCATCGCCAAACCGTTGCCCGCCTATCTGGTTCAGCGCTATCGTGGCTGGAAAGCCACGTCCTATGCCGAAAACAAGGCCTGGTATCGCCATCTTGCCGACGAAGGTCAGCACCCCCGCGCCATGATCATCAGCTGTTGTGACAGCCGGGTGCATGTCACCGCGATCTTCGGCGCCGATCAGGGCGAATTCTTCATTCACCGCAATGTCGCGAATCTGGTGCCGCCGCATGAACCCGACGGCGGCCAGCACGGCACATCGGCGGCGGTCGAATACGCGGTCACCGCACTGAAAGTCGCACATATCGTGATTGTCGGCCATTCCAACTGTGGCGGCGTCCTGGGCTGCCACGACATGTGCTCGGGCAAGGCCCCCGAACTTGACGAGAAATCCAGCTTTGTCGGGCGCTGGATGGATCTGCTGCGCCCCGGTTACGAGCGCGTCAAGGACATAGAGGACACCGATGAACGCACCCGCGCGCTGGAGCGTGAGGCAGTCAAGGTTTCGCTGGACAACCTGATGACCTTTCCCTTCGTGCGCGACGCGGTTGAGAATGATATGCTGACGCTGCACGGCTTGTGGAACGACATCGCGAACGGCGCGATCCACCAGTACGATCCGCAAAGCGATGCATTCCATCCTGTATGAGCGGCAAGTCCTGTCAGCCCTGACCGGTCGACTGGCTGAAGTCGCCGCCATCGAACGGCCCGTCACGCCGGACAACGACAACCCGTAGGGTGCGTGATCTCACGCACCAACACCGATCCACTGTGATCCCGGCGAAAGCGGGGACCTCGCAATACACGCCCCGCTCTTCCGGCCCGCGATCCCCGCATTCGCGGGGATGACAGAACACCGAAAAACGCAACGAAAAGAGCGTACACACGTTCTGTGTACGCCCTGTCTACGATCAATGCGCCTAAATCAGCCCTTTTTCAGGCATTCCCGGCCCAGCACTTCGGCGATCTGGACCGCGTTCAGGGCCGCGCCCTTGCGCAGGTTGTCCGACACCACCCAAATGTTCAGCCCGTTGTCGATGGTGCTGTCCTGCCGGATCCGGCTTACGAACGTGGCGAAATCGCCGACGCATTCGACCGGGGTCACGTAGCCGCCGTCCTCGCGCTTGTCGACCACCAGGACACCGGGTGCGGTGCGCAGGATATCGCGGGCTTCATCTTCGTCCAGGAATTCCTCGAATTCGATGTTCACCGCCTCGGAATGGCCGACGAACACCGGCACCCGCACGCAGGTCGCCGTCACCCTGATGCTTGAATCCACGATCTTTTTCGTCTCGGCGACCATCTTCCATTCTTCCTTGGTCTCGCCGGAATCCAGAAAGACGTCGATATGCGGAATGACGTTGAAGGCGATCTGCTTGGTGAACTTGGCGGCGGCCCTTTCCTGGCCGGGCACATACATGCCCTTGGTTTGATCCCAAAGCTCGTCAATGCCCTCCTTGCCGGCACCGGACACCGACTGGTAGGTCGACACCACCACCCGCTTGATCCGCGCGCGATCATGCAGCGGCTTCAGCGCCACAACCATCTGCGCGGTAGAGCAATTCGGGTTGGCGATGA
Source organism: Rhodobacter sp. (assembly GCA_022340385.1). Lineage (GTDB taxonomy): Bacteria > Pseudomonadota > Alphaproteobacteria > Rhodobacterales > Rhodobacteraceae > CALGTJ01. The sequence continues at coordinate 3,857 of JAJDOB010000032.1, read as the reverse complement.
TGTTCTTTCTTGAATACAGATGGATCGCCTCTGCATTCACTTCGGGAACGATCAGCGGAACGTCGGGGTCGTAGCGATACAGCGACGAGTTGTCGATCACCACGCAGCCGGCCTTGGCCGCGCGCGGGGCATAGATTTTCGTGGCATCCGACCCGATGGCGAACAGCGCCATGTCCCAGCCGCTGAAATCGAACGTGTCCAGATCCTTTGTCTTCAAGGTCTTGTCGCCAAAGCTGATCTCGGTGCCCTGCGAGCGACGCGAAGCAAGCGCGACGATCTCATCGACCGGGAACTGGCGCTCGGCCAGAATGTTCAGCATTTCGCGGCCCACATTACCCGTGGCACCGGCAACGACAACTCTGTAGCCCATTTTTGGGGTCTCCTAGGGGTTCGGACGACGCCTATTAGCCGAAGGCGGGCGGCGGGGAAAGGGCCGAAGCGCTGTCGCGACGCGACCGCCTGTCGTCCCGGGGCAATAGATGCAGCCACGCACAGCGCAACTTAGCAGTGGACAGTCCAAAGCCACATGTGCAAGTTTTCAACGGCTGCCCGCGCACAGACGCAATCAAGGGCACAGACATGTCTGGGAGGACACGAATGACTACCAAAATTCTCAAGGCGATCTCGCTTGGTGCCATGCTTAGCATCGGGTCGGTTTCCGCGCTCAGCGCCGCGGAATGCATCGCACCTGCAAACCCCGGCGGCGGCTGGGATTTCACCTGCCGCCAGATCGGCAAGATCCTGTACGACATCGGCGCCGTCGACAAACCGGTGCAGGTCACAAACATGGCCGGCGCCGGCGGCGGCCTGGCCTATGGCCATGTGGTCAACGAGCGTGGCGATGACGCCGATCTGATCATTGCGGCGTCGTCCGCGACTACCACCCGCCTGGCGCAGAACGCCTATGCCGGCATGACCGCCGACCAGGTGCGTTTCGTTGGCGCCATCGGCGCCGATCCCGGCATCATCGCGGTGGCTGCCGACAGCCCTTACCAGACGCTGGGCGATCTGGTCGATGCGATCAAGGCGGATCCGGGTTCGGTTGCCTTTGCCGGCGGTTCCGCCGTGGGCGGGTTCGACCATCTCAAGCCGCTGATGATCCTGAAAGAGGCCGGTTTCACCGACATCACCAAGATCAAGTATATCGGTGTCGACGGCGGCGCGGATGCGATCACGCAGACAGTTGGCGGATTCACCCAGGCGATGACCGGCGACATGTCGGAAATCGTCAGCTTTCTGTCCAATGGCGATATCCGCGTGATTGCGGTTCTGACCGAAGAGCGGGTTCCCGGTTTCGAGGATATCCCCACTGCGAAAGAGCAGGGCTATGATGTGGTCGCGGTGAACTGGCGCGGGCTTTACGTGCCCAAGGGCATCACCGACGAACAGTTCAACGCGTGGGCCGACAAGCTGCAGCAAGTCGCTGACAGCGAAGAATGGGCCAAGGCGATGACCGACAACGGACTGGCGCCGTTCACCAAGGTTGGTGGCGACTTTCAGTCATATGTTGACGGGCTGGTTGCCAGCATCAACGCCATGTCGAAAGAGCTTGGAGTCATCCAGTAATGCCCTCGGACCGAATTCTCGGTCTGGTCGCATTGATGACGGCGGTCGCGTTTCTCGCGGCCGCCACCCAGATCCAGACCAACTTTTTCTCGGGCGAATACCTGCCAAAGCTGTTCCCGATCATGATCGGAGCGGTTGCCGCGATCGCGTCGCTTGTCATCATTTTCAAGCCCGACCCGGATCCGGACTGGCCGCGCGCGAATACGTTCGCGGCACTTGGCTTCGCCGTGATCGTACTGGTTGGCTATGCCTACGCGCTGAAACCGCTGGGCTTCCTGATCCCGACGGCGATCGCTGCGGGGCTGTTGAGTTATCAGATTTCACCGCGTCCCGGACCGGCAGCGATGTCTGGTGTCGGATTGTCGGTCGGCCTGTTCGTGCTGTTCAAATTCATTCTGGGCCTTGGCCTGTTTGCCTTCCCGAAGGGCTGGATCGGATAAACCATGGAGATTTTCTCGAATCTGGCGCTTGGATTTGGCGTTGCCCTGTCGCCCTTCACGCTGATGCTGGCGGTGGCCGGGTGCTTTCTGGGCACCATCATCGGCGCGCTGCCCGGGCTTGGCCCGTCGAACGGCGTGGCGATCCTGATCCCGATCACATTCACCTTGGGGCTGGATGCGACCAGCGCGCTGGTGCTGATGACGTCGGTCTATTACGGCGCGATGTACGGCGGGCGGATCAGTTCCATTCTGCTGAACATTCCGGGCGATGAACCGGCGCTGATGACCACGCTGGATGGCTATCCGATGGCCAAGGCCGGGCGGGCCGGCGATGCGCTGGTGCTGTCGGGTGTGGCATCGTTCGTGGGCGCATTGCTGGCCACAATCGGGCTGATGTTCCTGGCGCCGACACTGGCACGGGTGGCATTCTTCTTTGGCCCGGCGGAGTATTTCGCTTTGTATCTGCTGGCTTTCTGCACGCTTGGCGGCATGGCCAGCAACAACCAGGCCAAGGCGGCGCTGGCCGCCTGCATCGGCCTTGGGATTGCGATGATCGGGGTCGATTCATCCTCGGGCCTGCCGCGCATGACCGGGGGCAATCTGCATCTTTACGACGGGATCGACTTTCTTGTCGCAATCGTCGGTCTGTTCGCCATCGCCGAAGTGTTCTTTTTCATCGAGAGCCACGGCGCGGGGTCGTCGATCGGGGTCAAGCTGGAAAAGGTGACGATCCCCTGGAAAGACATATTCGATACACGGTGGACGATGGTGCGCTCGTCCTGCGTCGGGTTCATCGCCGGAATTCTGCCCGGCGCCGGGGCGTCCCTGGGATCTTTCCTTGCCTATATGACCGAGAAATCCATTGCCGGTGAAAAGGGCGGGTTTGGCACCGGCGTGCCCAAGGGCATCGCCGCACCCGAAGCCGGCAACAACGCTGCCGCCGGCGGCGCGCTGGTCCCGATGCTGACATTGGGTGTGCCGGGCTCGGGCACGACGGCGGTCCTGCTGGCGTTGCTGATGACATTGAACATCACGCCCGGTCCGACACTGTTCACAGAGCGGCCCGAAGTGGTCTGGGGCCTGATCGCGTCGCTTTTGATCGCCAATTTCGTGCTGCTGCTGATGAACGTGCCGATGGTCAAGATCTTCGTCAAGATCCTGATGGTGCCGCCGTGGATCCTGCTGCCCGGCGTGACGATGATTTCCTTCGTTGGCATCTATTCCCTGTCGGGCAGCTATTTCGATCTGCTGCTGATGGTCGGCTTCGGTGCGCTGGGTTATTTCCTGCGCAAGCTGGACGTGCCGACGGTGCCGGTGATTCTGGGTATCCTGCTGGGCGGCAACATGGAGGACGCGTTGCGGCGTGCCATGACCCTGTCCGACGGCGACGTGACCTACCTGTTTTCCAGCCCGATCGCGGTCGGGTTGTGGATCGCCGCGATCGCTGGTTTCGTGGCGCCGATGTTCTTGCGCGGGGTGCTGAGAAAACCACCCGCGATCACGGACTAGTATCCGGCCGCGACCGGGTGTGCGTGGCGTCCACCGGACGCCGCATCAGCCAGAGGGAACGACATGGTAAAAGTTCTGGTCCCGTCAGGCGCGCTGGGTCTTGGATATGACAAGGTGGCGCTGGATCGCGGCATCGCGGCCGGTCCCGACATCATCGCGATTGACGGCGGCTCGACTGACAGTGGCCCGTCCTACCTGGGGCGCGGCGTGTCGAAATATTCGCGCGCCTCGACCAAGGTCGAATGGCAAGGCCTGATCGAGGCGCGGGCGCGGGCCGGTTGCCCGCTGGTGATCGGCACTGCGGGCACCTGCGGATCCGACATCGCGGTGGACTGGCTGGTC
>JAJDOB010000031.1 GCA_022340385.1 Rhodobacter sp. | reverse complement strand
TTGCAGCGGCATGCCTTTCTGGCCGTGGTCGCGCATCTGGTTGTAAACCCTGTGCCAGATCACATCGCGGTCCAACGGGTCCATACCCAGCACCATCGGCTGGATCACGCCCTCGACTATGCCCTTGTTGGCGACCGCGATATTGCCGGGGCCAAAGCATTCGCCCCAGCCGGTCACGCCCTCGTCGGTTTGCACCTCGACGATATGGGCGCTGCGCTTTGAATAGTATTGCTGCGAATAGCCCAGTTCCTCGGGCATGTCGTATTGCAGGACATGGCTGATGATCCGGGTGATCCGCATAAGATTTCCTGTGGGGAATGGATCGGCATTCGCGCTGTTTGCAACGCCGGCAAGCCGGGGATCTGCGCGAATATGTGGTGCCGGGCTGATCCCGGCACCACAAATGTCAGCGTCTTATTCTTGAACGACGCCGATGCTTTTCAGGTAAGCCATGTGGCTATCCACCAGCGCCTTGGCTTCGGGCGTGGTTGCGAACTCGGGCCATGTGTCACGCGCGGCCTTCTTGAAGGCCTGACGGTCTTCGTCGCTCCAGTTGTACAGATGCACACCCTTGGCTTTCAGCATCGCAGCCGCCTCGATGTTGCTCTGCTCGACGGTGATCGCATACATCAGCGCAAGCTTGGCCATCGCGGTTTCCATGATCGCGCGCTCGTTCTCGGGCATCGCGTCCCACACGGCCTTGTTGCAGGCCAGGTGGTCGGACGGCATCGAGTGGAAGCCGGGATAGGTGGCATGCTCGACCAGGTCATAGAGACCCAAGCCAACATTGTTGGCCAGGTTCGACGCATCGGCGCCGTCGATGATGCCGGTTTCCAGCGCGGTGAACACTTCGGTGAAGTCCATCACGATCGGCGAGGCGCCAAGCTTTTCGAAGATCTTGGTTTCCATGCCCGGAGGCGAGCGGAATTTCCAGTTCTTGAAATCTTCGGCATTGCGGATCGGTTTGGACGACGACAGCGATTCCTGTCCCACGACCCACCAGCCGATCAGCTGCATGTCATACGCGTTGTAAAGCTGCTGCGCAGCTTCCAGGCCACCGCCCAGATACAGCCACGAAAGCTGCTGGTACGGCGTGTCATAGCCGCCCATGATGTCGCCGACAAACTGGAACGCCGGGTTCTTGCCGGTCTGGTATGCACCGCCGGTCATGTCGCAATCCAGGATGCCGGTGGCGGCGGCATCAAAGGTCTCGACCGATTTCACGACCGATGACGAGTAGAACATCTCGATGTTGATCGAGCCGCCCGACATCGTTTCGACGTCTTTTTCGTACTGGGCAACCAGCTTGCCCGACACGGTTTCCGGACCATAGTGCGTCTGGATGCGAAGATCGGTCGCCATTGCGCCCGATACCGCGACAGCGCTCAGTCCAGTGGCCATGGCCACCGTTTTCAATAGATTCATGGAGTCCTCCCGGTTTGGTTTTGCAAATCCTGCGCCCGGCGTGTTTCCGCCGTTGTGACGCTACGTCCGACGAGCCTAACAACTGTCCGATCAACCGACAAGAAAATTGTTATATTCTTGAAAATTTCGAGATTGTTGCTTTTTTTCGTGCCCCCGATACTCTGGGGAAATTCAGGTGAAGTGACAAAATGTCCAAAGACAACGAGATTCTGGTAAGCCTGCGCGGCCGGCTGGTCAACGGACAGTTCGATCCGGGTCAGCGGCTGCAACCCGAAAAGCTGCGCACCGATTACGGCTGCTCGGCCAGCACACTGCGCGAAACGCTGTTCCGGCTGTCGACCGAAGGGCTGGTCGATTTTCAGGAACAGCGCGGTTTTCGCGTGCCGCGCTTGTCCCGGAAATTGCAGCATGAATTGACGCTGATGCGGATCCTGCTCGAAGGCGAAGGCGCCTGCCTTTCGATCCGTCTTGGCGGCGTCGCATGGGAGGCGCGCCTGTCGGCGGCGCATCACCAGCTTTCGCATATCGAGATGCGGGTGGGCAGCGAACCACCCGCAGGGCACATCCTGGAACTCTGGAGCAACGCCGAGCTGGAGTTTCACCAAACCCTGATCGGCGCCTGCGATTCGGACACGCTGAAGCGGACCCACCGGATCATATACAACCAGTTTCGCCAGCAACTGATCACCACCGGCCAGAAATTCGTCTTCATTCCCGAGAATGTCGAACAGCACAAAGCCATTCTGGACGCCGCGCTCGACCGGGACGAACCGCTGATTCGCCGGCGCATCCACGACCATCTGGCGCGCAACCTGATGCAGCCCGAGGCGATGCCGGTCTAGCCGCCCAGCTCGTCCTCGATATAGACCCGCACGATCTCGTCGAAATCCTTCTCGGCGGCAAAACCCAGCGCCAGCGCCCGCGTCGGGGTGAAATCGCGCGGCCACAGCGAAACGATCCTGATGATCGCCGGGTCGGGTTGCCGCTTGATCAGCGCCACCGCGTCATTGCCCGCAGCGCGGCGCAAGGCTTCGATCTGTTCGGCGACTGTGCAGGAAAAGCCCGGCATGTTCAGCCCGCGCCGCCCGCCCAGCAGCGCGGTGTCCAGCCCGGCGGCATGGGTCAGAAACCCCACCGCGGAACGCGGGCTGGCATGCCAGTGGCGCACCGTGTCATCGACCGGCAGCACCGCCTCTTGCCCGTTCAGCGGCTCGCGGATGATACCGGAAAAGAACCCGCTGGCCGCGGCGTTGGGCTTTCCCGGACGCACGCAGATCGTCGGCAAACGGATCGACACCCCATCGACAAAGCCTTTGCGGCTGGCGTCGTGCAGCATCAGTTCGCAGGTCGCTTTCTGCGCCCCGTAGCTGGTTTGCGGGGCCGACAGGAACTCGTCGTCGATCTTGTCGGGATACGGCCCGCCGAACACCGCGATGGACGACGTGAACACAAGGCGCGGGACATAGTCGCCACCGCTGGCCTCATGCAGCGCGCGCTGGGCCTCCAGCAACTCCCACATCGGCGTCATGTTGACGGCCCAGCCCTTGGCGTAATCCTGTTCGGCCTCGCCCGACACGACAGAGGCGAGATGGAATATCACGTCGGGCTTGCCGGCAACCAGCCGGGTCATGGTACCGGCTTGCGTGACGTTGCCGGTGACCTGTTTGCCCGGCGCACTGTCGGACGGAAAGCCCATGTCGAACAGCGTCACCGCAATGTCGCGGTCGCCGTTCAGCCCGTGATTGCCCAGATGATGCGCCAGTTTCTGGCCCACCATGCCGCCGCCGCCGATAATCAGGATGTCTTTCATGTTCAGGTCTCCGTTCCGTTACGGTGCAGCAGTTCCAGGTACAGGCCGGAATGATCCTTTTCTGCGCCGTCCAGCAGATCGCAGAATGTCTGGAACCGGGCGGTCACGTCTTCGATCATTGGCAGCGAAAGGCCAAGCCCTTCGGCCTCTGCCATGACATTGCGCAGATCCTTGAGCTGAAATTTCGACAACCCGCCGGGTACGAAATTGCCGGTCGTCATGCGTTCGCCATGTTGCTGCAGAATCGTGCTGTCGGCGAACCCGCCCTTCAGCGCGGCGCGCACGGCCGCCGGATCGGCACCGCCTTTCTGCAAAAGCAGCATCGCTTCGGCCACGGCACCGATCGTGACGGCCACGATGCCCTGATTGGCCAGCTTCGCCAGTTGACCGGATCCGGACGGGCCGACATGCACCGGGCGGCCCAGCGCGCGCAGGACCGGTTCGGCCCGGGCGAACACGTCCGCCTCGCCGCCCACCATGATCGCCAGGCTGGCGTCCTGGGCGCCACGGGTGCCGCCCGACACCGGCGCGTCCAGATGTGCGTGGCCGGACGCGGCCAGAAGTCGAGCCTGGGCGCGCGCCTCTGACGGTTTCGTCGATGACATGTCGATCCAGACCGCGCCGGATCGCAGCCCGTCGCAAACAGCCGTGACCATTTCCAGCACCGCGGGCCCGTCGCTGAGCATGCTGATCACGAAATCCGCGTCCGCCACGGCCTGCGCGGCGGTATCGGCAACCTCGGCCCCCTCGCCTGACAGCGCATCGGCCTTGGCCCGCGTCCTGTTCCAGACCGCCACGGGAAATCCGGCCTTCAGAAGGTTGCGCGCCATCGGCCCGCCCATCAGCCCGGTGCCCAGAACCGCAATCCTGACCTTGCCTGTATCCACGCCCATGCTCGCCCTCCAAATTCCGCTGCCGGCGACCCTAGCTTTTCGCAAAGCTTTCGAATAGGCCTGTTTTTTGGGACGTCATTGCGATACCACCAAGAGCGCCTGACAGCCCGGGCCGATTTCGATCATGGGGGGATTATTTTGACAAAAGAACGCCTTAGCGGAAAACGGGCGCTGGTAACGGCCGCCGGTCAGGGCATCGGCAAAGCCTCTGCCCTGGCGATGGCGGATGAGGGCGCGCATGTCTTTGCCACCGACATCAACGCTGACGTCCTTGCGGAACTGTCGCACCCGAACATCGAAACCTTCGTGCTGGACGCCCGCGACGATGCCAGCGTCAACGATGGCGTGTTGAAGGCGCAGCCGGATATCCTGTTCAACTGCGCAGGCTTCGTACATCACGGCACCGTTCTGGACTGTACCGATGACCAGTGGGATTTCGCCTTTGATCTGAACGTGCGTTCACAATTCCGCACCATCCGAGCCGCCCTGCCGGGCATGCTGGAACGGGGCACGGGCAGCATCATCAACATGTCATCGGCCTGCTCGTCCGTGATCGGCGCGCCGAACCGCTTTGTCTACGGCACCACCAAGGCCGCCGTCATCGGGCTGACGAAATCGGTGGCGCTTGATTACATCACCAGGGGCATCCGCTGTAACTGCATCTGCCCGGGCACCGTCGAAAGCCCCTCGCTGGAGGAACGGCTGCACGAGATGGGCAAAACCGTCGGCGGCTATGAAGAGGCGCGCAAGGCCTTCGTCGCGCGCCAGCCGATGGGCCGCATCGCCAAATCCACCGAAATCGCCGCCCTCGTCGTCTATCTGGCCAGCGACGAAAGCGCATTCACCACCGGGCAGCCGCATGTCATCGACGGCGGATGGTCGGGCTAAGGAAATCAGTCATGACAAAACGCAAACCAGACACCCTGCGCAGCCGGCTGTGGTTCAACAATCCCGACGATCCGGAGATGACCGCCGTCTATCTGGAACGCTACCTGAATTACGGGCTGACGCTGGAAGAACTGCGATCCGGCAACAAGCCGATCATCGGCATCGCCCAGACGGGCAGCGACCTGTCGCCCTGCAACCGCCACCATATCGAGCTGTCCAAGCGCGTGCGCGACGGGGTGATCTCGATGGGCGGCACGGTGATGGAAATTCCGGTGCACCCGATCCAGGAAACCGGCAAGCGGCCCACGGCGTCGCTGGACCGCAACCTGGCGTATCTGAGCCTTGTTGAATCGCTGGCCGGCTATCCGATCGACGGCGTCGTGCTGAACATCGGCTGCGACAAGACCACCCCCGCCCTGCTGATGGCCGCGTCGACCGTGAACATCCCCGCCATCGCCCTGTCGGTCGGCCCGATGCTGAACGGCTGGTTCCGCGGAGAGCGCACCGGGTCCGGCACCATCGTCTGGAAGGCGCGCGAAATGCACGCCCGTGGCGAGATCAATGACGAGGAAATGGCCGAACTCATCGCCTCATCCGCGCCCTCGACCGGCTTTTGCAACACGATGGGCACCGCGACCACGATGAACTCTCTGGCAGAGGCGCTGGGCATGCAGTTGCCCGGCTCTGCCGCGATCCCGGCGCCCTACCGCGAGCGTGGCCAGATGGCCTATATGACCGGCAAGCGCATCGTCGAATTGGTCTGGGACGACATCCGCCCCGAGGCGATCATGACCCGCAAGGCCTTTGAAAACGCCATCGTCGTCAACTCGGCCATCGGCGGGTCGACCAACGCGCAGATCCACCTGAACGGCATCGCCCGGCATCTGGGACTGGAACTGACCAATCAGGATTGGGAAGATATCGGCCACAAGATTCCGCATATCGTGAACCTGCAACCATCCGGCAAATACCTTGGCGAGGATTACCACCGCGCCGGCGGCGTGCCGGCGGTGATTGGCGAGCTTATGCGCAACGGCATGCTGCCGCATCCCGATGCGCTGACCGTGAACGGCAAATCCATCGGCGAGAACTGCAAGGCTGCCGAAATCGTCAACCCCGATGTGATCTGGCCCGTCACAAGGCCACTGAAGAAAGACGCGGGATTCCAGAACCTGACCGGCAACCTGTTTGACAGCGCGATCATCAAGACCTCGGGCATCTCCGAGGATTTCAAACGCCGCTACCTGTCCAATCCCGACGATCCGCAGGCCTTCGAGGGCCGCGCGATCGTGTTCGAGGGGCCGGAACATTTCAACGCCACGATCGACGATCCCGCCCTGAACATCGACGCCAACTGTATCCTGATCATGCGCGGCGCCGGTCCCATCGGCTATCCCGGAGGGGCCGAGGTGGTGAACATGCGCGCGCCGGGCTATCTGCTGAAACAGGAAGGCAGTATCGAACTGCCCTGTATCGGCGACGGGCGGCAATCGGGCACGTCGGGCTCTCCGTCGATCCTGAACGCCTCGCCCGAAGCGCCCGATGGCGGCGGTCTGGGGATTGTCCGGAACGGCGACATTGTGCGCGTCGACCTGAACAAGGGCACGGTCAACATGCTGGTACCCGAAGCGGAACTGGCCGCACGACGCAAGGCGCTGGAGGAAAGCGGCGGCTTCCCGATCCCCGAGGCACATACCCCCTGGCAACAGTATTTCCGCGAAATGGTGCAGCCGTTCAGCAAGGGCATGACCCTGCGGGACGCGCCGAACTACCGCGATGTCGGCTACAAATACAAACCGCGCAACAATCACTAGGGCACGCGAAATCTTCCACAAGATTGCGCACCCGCAGGTTTTTGACGAAGGAACCTGTGCCTACACACAAAGGAGATCCAGATGAAACTTGTCCGCTATGGCGAGCCCGGGGCAGAAGCGCCCGGACTGATTGATGACGACGGCAACATTCGCGACCTTTCGGGCCATGTCACCGATATCACCGGCGACACGCTGGGCGAGGCCGAACTGGACCGGTTGCGCGCGATCGACGTGGCCGGACTGAAGGTCGTCTCGGGCAATCCGCGGTTCGGCCCCTGCGTCGGCAATATCGGCAAATTCATGTGCATCGGGCTGAACTATTCCGACCATGCCGCCGAAACCGGTGCCGCTATCCCCGAACACCCGATCCTGTTCATGAAGGCCAATTCCGCGATTTCAGGCCCGAATGACGATGTGGTCATGCCGCGCGGCTCGACCCACACCGACTGGGAGGTCGAGCTGGGCGTCGTCATCGGCACCAAATGCAAATATGTGTCAGAAGAGGATGCCCTGAACTACGTCGCGGGCTATTGCACCATCAACGACGTATCCGAGCGCCACTTTCAGACCCGGCTTTCGGGCCAATGGACCAAGGGCAAATCCTGCGACACCTTCGGCCCGACCGGTCCCTGGATGGTCACCCGCGACGAGATCCCCGATGTGCAAAACCTTGCCATGTGGCTTGATGTAAACGGCGAGCGCAAGCAGACCGGCAACTCCAACACGATGATCTTCACCGTTGCGCAATGCGTCAGCCACCTGTCGCAGTTGATGACGCTGCACCCCGGCGATGTCATCTCGACCGGTACGCCTCCGGGCGTGGCGCTGGGAAAAGGCATGGACCATGACGGCTATCTGAAAGAGGGCGACGTGATGGACGTCTGGATCGAGGGTCTGGGCCAGCAGACGCAGAACGTGAAGGCCGACACATGAGCAAACCCCATATGCTATTGATCGGCAATGCCTCGGCCCGGTCGCTGGAGCGGCTGGATGCGGTGTTCACCGTGCACCGGATGCCCGAGGACCGCGACGCGTTTCTGGCGCAACACGGCGGCGATATTGAATACGTCATGGCCAGCGGCGGCGGCGGGGTGCCCGGCGCGCTGATGGAAAAGCTGCCAGGGCTGAAAATCGTTTCGAATTACGGCGTCGGCTATGATTCCGTCGATGTCGCGACCGCCGTCAGGCGCAAGGTCGTGGTCAGCCATACGCCCAATGTGCTGAACGACGAGGTCGCCAATACCGCGATCATGCTGCTGCTGACCACGGCCCGCAATTTCGTGCATGACAACCAGTACCTGAGATCGGGGCGTTGGGCGAAGGACGGCGATGCGCCGTTGTCGCGCGGAATCGCGGGATGCAGGGTTGGCATTCTGGGGCTGGGCCGCATCGGGCTGGCGACCGCCGAAAAGCTGGCCGTCTTCGGCGTCGATGTCGTCTATCACGGACGCAGCAAGCGTGACGTGCCCTATCACTATTACGACGACCTGACGGATATGGCGCGCGACGTCGATATCCTGATCTCGATCGCGCCGGGCGGCGCTTCGACGCTGAAGATCATCAACCGCGAGGTGATGGATGCGCTGGGCCCCGAGGGTATCCTGATCAACGTCGGACGCGGATCGGTGGTGGACGAGGACGCGCTGATCGCGGCGCTGCAGGACGGCCGGCTGGGCAAGGCGGGGCTGGATGTGTTCGCCAATGAACCCAACGTGCCGCAGGCGCTGATCGACCTGCCCAACGCGACGCTGCTGCCGCATGTCGGCAGTGCCACGGTGGAAACCCGGCAGGCGATGGGCGATCTGGCGGTCGAGAACCTGACCGCGTTTCATGCCACCGGCAAGGCGGTGACGCCGGTGCCGGAATGTCGCGAGATGTGACAGCGGTCGCCGTTCGCGGAAGGATCCAGATGCCAGCCATTACCGGTATCGACGCCCGCCTGTTCAACATCCCGCTGGACGAGGTGCTGGTGGACGCCAAGCATGGCGTCCACACGCATTTTCAGCTGATCACCGCGACCGTCACGCTGGACGACGGCACCCGTGGCACCGGTTATACCTATACCGGCGGCAAGGGCGGGCACGCGGTCCACGCGACGATCACCCATGACCTTGCCCCGTTTCTGACCGGGCAGGACGCCAGCGATATTGACGCTTTGCATGACGCGATGCAGTGGCACCTGCACTATGTTGCGCGCGGCGGCATCGCGTCTTTCGCGATTTCAGCGGTGGATATCGCGCTTTGGGACATTCGCGGCAAACAGACCGGCCGGTCGCTGCAACGGATGGCGGGCGGTCATGCGACCGCGTGCAGGGCCTATTGCGGCGGAATCGATCTGAACTTTCCGCTGCCCAAGCTGCTGGACAGCGTGCGCGGCTACCTTGCGGACGGCTTCAACGGTGTGAAGATCAAGATCGGACAGCCGACGTTGGACGAGGATATCGCAAGGATCCGCGCCGTTCGCGACCTGATCGGGCCCGACATCGCCTTCATGGTCGATGCGAATTACTCGATGACCGAAGATCAGGCGATCGACGCGGCCAACGCCTTTGGGCCCTTCGATCTCTTGTGGTTCGAAGAACCTGTCATTCCAGACGATTATGACGCCTACGCCCGGATTTCCGATGCAACCGGGATGCCGCTGGCGATGGGAGAGAACCTGCACACCATCCACGAGTTCGAACTTGCCGTGGCCCGGTCGAAGTTGAGCTTCCTTCAACCGGATGCGTCCAACTGCGGCGGCATCACCGGCTGGCTGAGGGTTGCACGGCTTTGCGCCGACAACCGGATCCCGGTGTGCAGTCACGGCATGCAGGAATTGCATGTGTCACTGATGGCCAGCCAGCCGCACGCCGGCTGGATGGAGGTGCATTCCTTCCCCATCGACCGCTACACCCATCGCCCCCTGCAGGTAAAAGACCACATGGCCCAGGCCCCCGATACACCGGGAACCGGGGTAGACTTCGATTGGGCGATGCTGTCGCCGCATGCGGTCGCCTGACCCCGACGGCTGCACCACCATCGCGCGAATACTTGCGCGGCGCCGTCCTTTCCGGAAGAGTTAATACTTATTAACACTTCATTCACAGGTTTTGCCTAATATCTGCCACAATTTACATTGGGCACCGGATACGAGCGTATCGCATTATGAACGACATTCAGACAGACAGCGCAGATACCATGGATCAGCTTATCGCAGAGCTTTTGCCTGACGGTCACGAACACCTGCGTCGGCTGTTCGAAGATCAGGGCAGCGCCGCGCCGCACATCCTGTGGTCTCCCAAACCCGACGATCTGACCAACCCGCTGATCGCCCGATTTGCCGGTGCATGTGACGGGCTGCCGCAGACGAACGGGCGCATTCTTGCGTCGGATTTCCACATCGAGGATTTTGCCGCGCTGCGCGACTGGATGCTGGTCCTCGATGTCGAAGGCGATGGCAGCACCTTTCGCTACGCGCATTACGGCAACGGTATTGCCGACATTCGCGGCCTGTCGATGCTGGGCCAGACAACCGAAAGCTTCGGCGGCCACATCAGCCGGTTCTTCACCGCCGTCTATCGCGCGGTGCAGGCGCGCAAATGCCCGGTGCTGACGGTCCACGTCCCGCCCAGACAGATCTTTGCGCGCCACTGGGAACGACTGATCGTGCCGCTGTTCGACACTGCCGGAACGGTGATTAGATTCATCGTGCTGAATGTCCCCGACAACGAGCTTCGCCCGGGGCTGGAGATCATACCCGACCCGGTGCTGATCGCAGACGAGAACCAGATCGTGCGCTATGCCAACCGTGCCGCGCGCGAGATGTTCGGCCGCCAGGTCTATCTTGGCTCGAACATGGATCTGTTCGCCTTCGCAGGCATAGACATCATCCTTCCCGCCACGCCCCGCGATCTTGCCCGGTCCCGCACCATCCGCGATTCCATCAGCATCGTCCTGCGTGGCGCCCTGATCGAACGCTTCCAGCTGACGGTCAGCGGCACCGTGCAATGGGGCAATGCCTTTTATGTCATCACGCTGCGCCCGGCGGTGGAACAAGCCAACGCAGCACCTGGCCATGACCCCGCCGGCCCGCAGCCCATGACCGACGCACCGGCGGACGCGGCAAGGGGATAGACCCCGATACATCATCCATCCCGTCACAAATACGCCCGGAGAGGTCTGGAGGGGCAGCGCCCCTCCAGCCGGTCGGATCGCTTCAGCGATCCGAAGCGACCTCAGCCAAAGATTTCTTTGAACATTCCGACGCAGGCCCGGAATCCGGCCTCGAAATCGCCATCTCCAGGATGATACACCGATTCAAGACTGATCACCCCATCATAGCCGTCGGCGCGCATCGCATCGGCCATGGGTTGAAACAGATGCGCCAGTTGCCCCTGCCCCATCCGGCGCACCTCCAGCGTGGCGCGCGGCGTATCGACCTGCACGTCCTTGATATGCACATGCCCCAGGTAGCCGCCCCTCAGTTCCTCATAGCCATCAGGCCAGGCCAGTTCGTGGCACCAGCAGTTGTTGGCCGGATCCCACAGTACCTTCAGCGTGTCGCGCGCGGCCAGTTCGTCGATCAGCCGCCGTGCGGTGTAGTTGGAATTGACCATCGTGCCATTGCCGGTCTCGACCACCAGCGTCACGCCCTCGGCGCGCGCCAGGTCCACCGCCGGGGCGATCATCGGCGGCATCGTATCCCACGCACCCTGCGCGACATTCCACTTCTCCGCGCCGCCCTTGCCCCACAGGATCTGTTCCTTTTTCTGGGTCATGATCCGCACCAGCGGCGCGCCGACCACATGCGCCATCTCGATCACCCGCTTCAACGCGTCCATGTGTTTGACATGCAATGCGTCGCCGGGCCGGTTGGCGGTGGTCATCCCCGCGAAGACATGGCGCGACAGGCAGGATACCGGCTTGCCCCGGTCGCGCAGAAGCGCGTCGATTTCGGCGATCTCGGCGGCGCTGTGATCGCCGACTTCCTTGTCACCGACGAATTGCAACTCGGCATGATCCAGACCGAATTCGTCCATCACATCGACCGCATGTGCCAGATCGCGGCTGATGCCGTCGCAGATCACGCCCAGCTTCATTTCGCGCCCTCCCGGTGCAATTCGGCACCCACGATTTCCTCGATGACCCGGGTGCAGACCCAATTGTCGCCGTTCGGATACTTCGACTTGCCGGCGTGGAAGATCTGCATCGCGCTCGACGCCGTGTGCAGCGGCACGCCCAGATCCTCGGCCATCGACAGCGAGATCGTCAGATCCTTGTGCATCGTGTTGATATGGCTGCCGGTTCCTTCGAACTTGCGGTCGATGATGTTTTCCAGCGCAGTGTTCGCGACACCGCAGCCCGCACCACTGGTCGAAAACACGTTGTACAGCACCTCGCCCGGCACACCCGCCTTCGCGGCCAGCACCGAAGCTTCGAAAGTCGCCGAAAAGATCGACCCGATCAGCGATTGCAGGCACGCCTTGACGGTCTGGCCCATGCCCGGTTCGGTCCCGACCCGGTGGATGGTTGCCGACACTGCCTGCATCACCGGCGCGAATTGGGCCAGCACCGCATCCGAAGCCGAGGCCATCATCGTCAGTGTACCGCCCTGCGCGCCGGGAAAGCCGCCCGAAACCGGTGAATCGATCAGCGCGATGCCACAGCCCGCCATCTCGGCGCCGATGGCGCGCGCCTCTGCCGGCTTGATCGTCGCCGTCAACAGCACAACGCCGCCCGGCGCCCTCGAAGCGACCAGCCCGGTCTTGCCCAGGATCACCTCGCGGGCCTGGTCGCCGTTCATCACCATCACATATACCGCGTCGGCGTTTGCCCCCACCTCTGCGACATGCCTCGCCGGCTTGCCGCCCATGTCGGCAAACGCCGCCATCCGCGCCGCGCTCAGGTCATAGCCGGTACAGTCAAATCCGTTGGCAATCAGGTTCCTGGCCAGGCCAGAGCCCATGTCGCCAAGCCCGATGACACCTGTTCTGGTCATCCGAAGTCTCCTCAAATTTTCGGCTTTCCGCTTGTCCGCACAAACTTGGTGCGGGTCAAACCAGGCGCCCTGCCCGAGGTTGACATTAGGTGTCGCCGCGGTGGCGACGGGATCAGGATCACCAAAAGGGCGCGAAAATCAATGCCTGTTTGCGACAAGAGATCGCAAATCCGCCAGAATTTCGCCGGTCGCCGCACGTATGATCGGCGCCGCACCCAGCGCTGGCAACAGGCCCGGGGTCACAACCCCAGCGCGCGCCGGCGTTCCTCGGCAAGGCCCTGCACCAGACGGTCGGCGATCAGCGCCAGGATCGCCATCGCCGCGCCAGCCGAAATGCCCAGTCCCACGTCAGCCTGCCCGATCGCCAGAAACACCGATTGCCCCAGACCCGTTGTGCCGATCAGCGCCGCGATCACCAGCATCGCAAAGGCGTACAGAATGGTCTGGTTCAGCCCCAGCAGGATCGTCGGCGCGGCATAGGGCGCGCGCACATCGCGCAGGATCTGCATCGGCGTCGCGCCGCTGGCAACCGCGGCCTCGACCAGATCGCCGGGCGTGTTGGCCAACCCGTGCCGTGTATAGCGGATCATCGGCACAATGGCGTAAAGGCAGATCGCCAGGAATGCGCTGAATTCGCCGATCTGGAAGAACATCAGCACCGGGATCAGGAACACGAACAGCGGGATCGTCTGCAACATGTCACAGACCGGTCGTATGAACCGCCAGGCCAGCGGGCTGATCGCGCACAGGACTCCCAGCAGACCGCCGACGATGGCGCAGGCAAAGACCGAGATACCCGACAGATACAGCGACAGCATCGCCGGTTCCCACAGGCCCGACAGCAGGATCGTGGACAGCAGGACGACAACCATCACCGCCAGATTGCGCCCCGCCGACACCCATCCCAATGCGCCCAATGCAACGAACAGGAACGGCCAGGGCAGGTTGGCGACCCCGGTTTCGATGACGCCCGCCGCGATCAGCAGCATCAGCCCCGCAACAGGCCGGCCTGTCGCCCACAAGACGCCGGCCAGCGCCCCGGCGACGCCAAAGAACCAAAGGCTCATCGCGTTGGTCCACTGGAACCCCCAGGTAAAGGGCAGGACCGCGTCGTCCAGCCCGATGCGCAGGGGCAGAAACGCAAAGAACATCGTGTTGTTCTTGAAATCGGTCAGCTTCGCGCCATGCTCGGTATTGAACGCGCCCAGACCGTCGTCGACCCATTGCGCGGCACCGTCGAACAGCGACCAGGACGGCGGACCGGGCAGAAAGCGCGCCGCCAGCAGGGCCGCCAGAATCGCCAGCGCCAGAATGCCGTATGCCACGCGCGGATCGTATCGCTTGCGCTCTGTCGCCAGCGCGCCCGACATCCGGTCGATGACGATGGCGAAAACCACGATCACCAGTCCGGCCAGCAGCGCCGGGCCGAAATTGGCCTTGCGCATCTGCAACAGCACTTCCCAGCCGATATCGTTGTTGCCGCCGATCACCGCGGCGATGATCACCATCGACAGCGCGGCCATCAGGCACTGGTTGACCCCGACCATGATCTGCAGGCTGGCCGAGGGGATTTCGACCAGGAACAACTGCTGCGCGCGGGTGCCGCCGCTCATCACCGCGGCCTCCTTGATCTCGGACTCCACCCGTTCCAGCCCCAAAAGCACATTGCGCGCCATTGGCGGTGCGGCATAGATCGCGGATGCGATCAGACCCACGACCGGGCCAAAACCGAAAAGCAGCAGCAGCGGCGTCAGATAGGCGAAGGTCGGCACTGTCTGCATCACATCCAGCACCCCCTGGACGGCCGGCTTTATGCGCGGGGCCTCGTTGGCGAGAATACCGATCGCGCCGCCGATGATCAGCGCCAGCGGCACCGAAACCGCGACCAGCGACAGCGTATTCATGCTTTCCTGCCAATAGCCCGAGGTCAGCACAAAGCTGAGCCCGACAAAGCCAAGCGCCGCCATCGCCAGCCCGCCCAGATACCAGCCGATGGCCGTGGTGATACCGATGATCAGCGGCCAGGGTGTCTGTGTCAGCGCGGCATTGGCCCAGGCCATCGGATACCCCAGAAGCCCCGAAAACCAGCGCGCCAGCGGCTTGATGCCGCCCAACAGCCATTCCAGCGCCGCACCGACCCATTCCGTGGCTGGCAAGGTCCAGTCTGCGGGCCATTTCACCAGCCAGGGCGCGACCGGTTCAAGCGCCAGGCAAAGCGCGCCGGTCAGCACGGTAATCAGCGCGGCACGCAGGCCGGGCGACAATTTCAACAGGGCGCTCATCGGTCCTGATGTCCCGACCTGTCGGCAAGACGCACCCGCATGAGAGCGGCGAACACCCGCCGCCTCACGTTTCTTCCACCTGCAGCGCCTTGGCCAGATCGCCCGGATGCACCATCCCGACAACCTTGCCGTCGCCGTCGCGCACCGGCACCGGTTCGTAAAGCGACATGCAGGATGCCAGCGCCGCCTCCAGCGTCATGTCGCTGCGCAGCCCCGGATCATCGGGACCGACATCGCCGGCATCGGAGCGCATCACCGACCCGACACGTGCGTGCCGCCCCTTGGCCACGTCCTTGGAAAACTCGCGCACGTAACTGTCGACCGGGTTCAGCACGATCTCGGTCGGGGTGCCGATCTGCACAATGACGCCATCGCGCATGATCGCGATGCGATCGGCCAGTTTCAGCGCCTCGGTGATATCATGCGTGATGAACACGATGGTGGTGTTCAGCCTTTGGCGGATTTCAAGGAACTCGTCCTGCAACTGCCGCCGGATCAGCGGGTCGAGCGCCGAGAACGGTTCGTCCAGGAACCAGACCGAACAATCCCCCGCCAATGACCGCGCAATACCGACCCGCTGCCGTTGCCCGCCGGACAATTCCCGCGGAAACGCCGCCTCGCGGCCTTTCAGCCCGACCATCTCGATGATCGGCATCACCTTTTCATGGCGCGCCTTGCGGCCCATGCCGCCGACCTTCAGCGGAAAGGCGACGTTATCCAGAACCGTCATGTGCGGGAACAGGCCGAAATGCTGAAACACCATGCCCATCCGGGTGCGGCGAAGCTCTGTCATGCGTTTCCTGCTGGCGGCCAGAACGTCTTCGCCCTCGATATCCACATGGCCCGCCGTCGGTTCCACCAGCCGCGATATCCCGCGGATCAGCGTCGACTTGCCCGACCCGCTCAGCCCCATGATGACGAACAATTCGCCGGGCGCGACATCGAATGTCGCGTCGCGCACGGCAGGGATCAATCCCTGATCCAGCAATCGCCCGGCAATGTCACCCCTGCTGCCACCCTGCGCTTTCGCGGCCGCAAGGGCGGCAGTCGCATTCGCGCCGAAGACCTGCCACAGGCCCTCGACGCGGATCGCCGGACGTTCGCTCATCTGCCTACTTCGTCGCGGCGTCGACGACGGGCTTCCACTTGGCCTCGTTGGCGGCCATCCACTCGCCCACAACGGCCTCGACCGTGCCGCCATCGACGTCAATCGCGCCCATCATCGGCTGCTGGTCCTCGACCGCCAGCTGATAATTGCTCAGGATCTCATAGGCGGCTGGCCACTTGTCTTCCAAACCGGACCAACCACCCTTGAAAATCCGCGAGGGTGCGAAATCACAATCGTTGACCGCGTTCGGGTTCGGCCCCCAGGCCGGATCGGTGAAACATTCTTCGTTGCCGACCGGCAGTTCGACGAATTTCACATCATAGGCCGACATCGCCCAATGCGGCTGCCAGAATGTAATCAGCAGCGGCGACTTGCGCTCGGTGCTGGCGCGCAGTTCCGCAATCAGGGCCCCTTCAGAGCCCGCAGGAACCGCCTTGAACGGCAGCGCAAAGCCCGTCATCCGGTCCGCCCCGGGCGTGCCCCAGTCGGCGGGGTAATCCACCAGCCGGCCCATCGGAATGGTCTCGGCGCTGGCAAAGACCTGCGCGCAGTCCTTCAACGCTTCCCATGCGGGCAGACCGGGGCACAGATCGGCGACATGCGCCGGATAAGCGATGCCTTCCCGGGCCGCCAGACCCAGATCGCCCAGTTCGACAACGCCACCGGCCGCGACCTGCTTGGCGTATTCGTCCGACACGTTGGACGACCAGATTTCCAGCGTCGCGGCAATCTCGCCATCGGCAAGCGCCTGGAACTGGTTCATCATCCCGGCGGTGACATATTCCACGTCATAGCCGGCGGCCTTCAGCATCTCTCCGGCAACATGCGTGGTAATATGCTGCCCGGTCCATTCGTTGATCGCCAGCTTGATCGGTTCGTCCACAGCGCCCATTTCGGCGGCGCCCGCAGCACCGGCCATCAGCGCAAGCGCCGCAACGGTGTTAAGCAGTTTCATTGGTCAGTCTCCCTGATTGGTTCATCTTTGGCGCAGAGTATCGGGCGATTAACACTGGAAGTCATCAGCCGATTTGCAATTTGGCGCGCCGGTCTGCCAAAGCCGGCGGCGCCGGCCGGACAGATTGCGCGTGACCGGGGCCGGATTTTGGGCGTAAGCTTTGCGCCGGAAAGAGGCAGAATCATGGGCAAGAGAACGGTTCCGACAATTGACGGCTGCATTCGCCGCCCGTTCGGGGTGGCGCGATGACCGCGCGCGCGACCCCTGCCGATTTCGCCGCCGTTGCGCGGGGCTATGACCCCGACCCGTCGCGTTCGCTGTCGCTGAATGCGCGCGCCTATACCGACCCTTTGTTCTTTGCCGCCGATCGCGACGCGGTGCTGGCACGCAGTTGGCAATGGGTGTGCCACGTCGAAAAACTGCGCGCGCCGGGTTCGTATCTTGCGGTTGAAATCGCGGGCCAGCCGATTGCGGTCGTCCGCGACGGGACCGGCGCATTGCGCGCGTTCTACAACGTGTGCAAACACCGCGCGCATCAGTTGCTGAGCGGCGAAGGCAACACCAGCCGCATCATGTGCCCCTATCACGCCTGGGTCTACCGGCTGGATGGCACCCTGGCGCGTGCACCGCATACCGAGACGCTGGTGGATTTCGACCCGGCGACCATCTGCCTTGACCAGGTGCAGGTCGCTGAATTCTGCGGCTTCGTGTTCGTCAATCTTGACCCCGCCGCCGCCTCGCTGGCCGCGCAATCGGGGGATCTGGAAACCGAAATCCGCCACTGGGCGCCGGACATCGACCAACTGACCCACGGCCACCGCCTGACCTACGAGATCAGGTCCAACTGGAAGAACGTGGTCGACAATTTTCTGGAATGCTACCATTGCCCGACCGCGCACAAGGATTTCTGCGATCTGGTCGACATGGACACCTACAAGGTCACCACCTACGGCATCTATTCCAGCCACATGGCCGACGCGGGCAAGGGCAGCAATTCGGCCTATGACGTGTCCAACGCGACGGTGCGCACGCATGCCGTCTGGTGGTTGTGGCCGACGACATGCCTGATGCGCTATCCGGGGCGGTCAAGCATGATCGTGCTCAACATCATCCCGGTCGGCCCGGACCGCACGCGCGAAACCTACGATTTCTTTCTTGAATCCCCAGAGCCCGATGCGATGGAACGGGACGCGATCCGATACCTGGACGAGGTGCTGCAGGTCGAGGATATCGGGCTGGTCGAATCCGTCCAGCGCGGCATGTCGACCCCGGCCTTCACACAGGGGCGGATCGTGAACGACCCCGACGGATCTGGCAAATCCGAACACGCGCTGCACCATTTTCATGGTCTGGTGCTGGATGCCTACAAGGCGCTTGTCTGATGGCACCGGCGAAGGCCTGCACATTTCAACCGCCCCCGCCGCGGCCTTGATCTTCTGGTAGAGTCTCGCCACCGGATTGTTCCGGAACAATCCGCGCCGTCGGGCCAAACAATGGTCCGGCACAATTCCGACAGGGAAACCCGATGAAAAATCCACCGAATATCGTGCTGATCATGGCCGACCAACTGGCCCCGCAATTCACTGGCGCCTATGGCCATCCGCTGGTGAAAACCCCGCATATGGATGCGCTGGCCGCGCGCGGCACCCGGTTCGACGCGGCCTATTGCAACTCGCCGCTCTGCGCGCCAAGTCGCGCCAGCTTCATGGCGGGTCAACAGGTTAGCCGCATCCACACCTATGACAACGCCGCCGAATTTCCCGCCACGATCCCGACCTTCGCGCATTACCTGCGTGCCAGCGGCTACCGCACCTGCCTTTCGGGCAAGATGCATTTTGTCGGCCCCGACCAGCTGCACGGGTTCGAGGAACGCCTGACCACCGATGTCTACCCCGCCGACACCGCCTGGACCCCGGATTGGGACCACCCCGACCAGCGCATCGCGCATTGGTATCACAACATGGATGCGGTCCGGCAGGCCAGCGCCGCCGCAACCACGTTTCAATACGACTACGACGACGAGGCAGTGTTTTTCGCCCGCCGCCGGATCTTCGACTACAGGATGACGGGGGCCGAGCCTTTCGCAATGGTGGTCAGCCTGATCCACCCGCACGACCCCTATGTCTCGCGGCCCGAATTCTGGGATCTCTACGACCATGACGCCATCGACATGCCCGAGGACGCCGCCATTTCCGACGCCCATTCCAAACGGCTGGCGCTTGGCATCGAGGCGCACCAAGGCGCTGTAACGGAAGCGCAAATTCGCAAGGCGCGGCATGGGTATTACGCCAATGTCAGTTATTTCGACAGCAATGTCGGCAAGATCGTGCAGGCGCTGAAAGAGGCCGACCTTTGCGACGATACCATCATCATCGTCACCGCCGATCACGGCGACATGCTGGGCGAACGCGGGCTGTGGTACAAGATGAGCTGGCTGGAACATTCCGCCCGCGTGCCGCTGATCGTCGCTGGCCCCGGCGTGCGCCACCAGACCTGGAACGCGCCCTGTTCGCTGGTCGATATCCTGCCCACCTTCCGCGACATCGCCGGCGATTCCGGCCCCCTGGGCGCCCCGCTGGACGGTGTCTCGCTTTGGCCAACGCTGACCGACGGGGGCGAAACCCAGACCGAAGCCATTGGCGAATATTGCGCCGAGATGGCGCCGGGCTATCCCGTCTTCATGATCCGGCGCGGCGCCTACAAATACATCCATTGTCAGGTCGATGACCCGCAACTGTTTGATTTGGATGCAGATCCCGGCGAGCGCACAAATCTGGCAACTTCCCCCGCCCATGCCGAAATCGCGCAAGACTTCGCCGCCGAGGCCGCCGCGCGTTGGGACAGCGAGGCGATCCGGCAAAGCGTTCTGGCCTCGCAGAACATGCGGCGCGTGGTGACTCCGGCACTGGAACGCGGGCGGATGACAAGCTGGGACTATACCCCGCCGCGCGACGCCGCGCAGGAATTCGTGCGCAACACGGTCAGTTGGGACGACGTGCTGCACCGCATGCAATACCCGGCCCCCGAGGCACATGAATGATGCTGCAAGGCAAGGTGGCGCTTGTCACCGGTGGGCGCGGCGGCATCGGCCGGGCGATCTGCGCGCGCTTTCTGAGAGAGGGCGCAACCGTCTACGCCGGCGACCTGACCCCGGAAGGGTCGCTTGTCGGTTCTGACGAACAGGCCCGCTTTGTCGCGCTCGATGTCACCAGCGAAACTGCTGTGCGGGCGGTCATGGACCAACTGGCGGCGGATCAGCGGTGCCTCGATATTCTGGTCAACGCCGCCGGGATCGAGATCGAAAAGACCATCGAACACACAACGCTGGAGGAATGGAACCGCAGTTTTGCCGTCAACGTCACCGGCACTTTCCTGACCTGCAAATACGCGCTGCCGCTGCTGCGCAAATCATCGGGCGCCAGCATCATCAACTTCGGTTCTTATGACGGGTTCATCGCCGATCCCGGATTGGCCGCCTATTGCGCCACCAAGGGCGCGGTGCACGCGCTGACCCGGGCGATGGCCTGCGACCACGGCCCAGAGGGCATCCGCGTCAACGCGATCTGCCCGGGCTATATCGACACGCCGATGCTGCAAAGCTTCTTTTCCGGAGACGGATCCGGCGGCGGCGGAAAATCCGTCGACCAGTTGCAACAGGCCGTGCGCGACGTGCATCCGACCCGCCGCTACGGCACGCCAGAGGATGTCGCCAACCTGGTGAACTGGCTGGCCAGCGACGAAGCGCGTTATGCAAGCGGGCAATTGTGGGTGCTGGACGGCGGTCTGAGCGCGCAGGTTCAACAGATGCGGCTGTAGCCGATTCCGCGTGGGATTCCAGCATACTGCGGCATACATGCCCGGCATACAATTGCACACATATGACCTTGTAACATATTGAAAATAAGTAATCTCTTTTAATTCAGAGATTTGCGCCGGATATCGGATGCGGCAGAATGCCCCGGCTGTTTCTTGTTGTGGTACACCACT
>JAJDOB010000183.1 GCA_022340385.1 Rhodobacter sp. | reverse complement strand
TTTCAGGCGCGCCGAGACCGTCACGCCGGTGCCGCCCTGGGTCGATGCGCTGCGCAACCGGCAGGGCGACCTGATCGTTCTGGGCCTGTTCCTGACGGGGCTTGTTGCGCTTTTGGGCCTGCGCATGAACCGCCTTGCGGGGCATCGGTACTTCACCCCGATCCGGCTTGCGGTTCTGGCCTTTGTGACAGTCTTCATCGGCTGGTGGGGGCAGGGCCAGTTGTCGATCGCTACGCCGCTGGCGGCAGCCCGGACCGCGCTGGACGGCGGTTCTTATGCTTTTCTGCTGTATGACCCGTTTTCACTAGTGATCTGGGGCGTGTCGATCCTGGGATTCGTGCTGTGGGGCAGGGGGCTTTTCTGCGGCTGGCTGTGTCCGTTCGGCGCGTTGCAGGAATTCGCGCATCATCTGGGCCGCTTGCTGCGCCTGCCCCGTATCGAGCCGAACAGGCGTTGGGACAACCGGTTGAAATGGCTGAAATATGTGGTTCTGGCAGGCATGGTATATCTGCTGTTTGCGGCACCTGCACGGTTGGACAAGGCAATCGAGGTCGAGCCGTTCAAGACCGCGATCACCACTTTCTTTCTCCGCGAATGGTACTACGTGGCCTATGCCGTGGGCCTGCTGGTGCTGTCGATGGTACTGTTCAAGGGGTTTTGCCGCTATCTTTGCCCGCTGGGCGCGGTGATGGCCATCGGCGGGCTGGTACGCGGGCGTGACTGGATCGCGCGGCGGGCCGAATGCGGCACGCCCTGCCAATTGTGCCGGGTCAGATGCAGCTACGGCGCGATAAAGAAGACCGGAGAGATCCAGTATTCCGAATGTTTCCAGTGTCTTGACTGTGTGACCATCCATGACGACGCAGCGCAATGCGTCCCCTTGGTTCTTGCCGCGCGGCGCGCGCGCTGCATACAGAAGGTTGCCGCCGAATGACCCTGACCCGCCGCCGTTTCCTGACCATTTCTGCCGCCTTTGCCGGCATGCCGTCCATTGCGCAGGCCGAAAGCTGGCAGGGATATGCGTTCGGGGCCGAGGTCAGCCTGACGATACGCGGCCCCCGGCAGGTCACGGTCCCGGCGCTGGCCGGGGCGCGGGCGTTGTTGCGCGAGGTGGAGCGGCGTTTCAGCCTGTACGATCCGGATTCCGATCTGTCGCGGCTCAACGCGACTGGCCGGCTTGCGCTTGGCCCGGGATTTCATGCGCTTTTGCAGGCCGCCGATCACGCGCATCGCATCACGGGCGGGCTGTTCGATCCGACGGTCCAGCCGCTGTGGCTGGCCCTGGCGGACGGGCGCGATCCCGGCGACGCCTTGCGGGCCGTCGGCTGGAACCGGGTGCGGTTCGACCTGGCGCGGGTTGCGCTGGATCGGGGGCAGGCGCTGACCTTCAACGGGATCGCCCAAGGCTATGCCACCGATCTGATTACCGAGTCGCTGGCCGCGCGCGGGCTGACCGACCTGCTGGTCAATATCGGCGAGTATCGCGGCATCGGCGGGCCGTGGCGGCTGGGGCTTTCCGATCCGGTGCACGGGCATCTTGGCACGCGAACCCTGACCGGCGGCGCGATTGCGACGTCCAGTCCGGCGGCGATGTCGCTGGGTCGGCACGGTCACATCCTGCACCCGGCCGCGCGCCCGCAATGGTCCACCGTTGCGGTCGAGGCGCCGAACGCGATGCTGGCCGACAGCCTGTCCACCGCGATGACGCTGGCGCCGCGCGATCAGATCGAGGCGATCCTGAAAGCCCAGGACGGGCTGCGCGTCACACTTGTGGATTTCGACGGCAACCTGACCACGCTTTGAAGTTCGGATATCGAGCCACCGCCAAGACCCAGCGTCACCGTTCGGGCGATTGGAACGTCAGGCCATAATCGGCGTAAATCTGCGGAATACGCCCGTCTTCCAGCGCATAGCGCACGGCATCGTCCACCGCATAAGACAAGGGCCGGAAACGAAAATTTACCGCCACACCCAGCGTCCATTTGCTGATCGCGAACCCGGCCAGAGGCGGCTGGTGGACACCCGTCCTGTCACCAAGCGCGTATTCGAGTTGGCCAAGCGGCCCCATCGCGGCCATTGTCTCGCCGGTATCCAGCGCCGCCATCGCCTGCACCATGTCGGGATATCTGCGGATGTTGCCGCGCAATTGCCCGCCGGCGAAACCCGAAAGGTAGAAATCCGAAATCGAGTCGTTTTCAACCGCGACAGTGTCGAAGCGGAAATAGGCGGGCACCGGCTTATCCTCGGGATAGCTGGCCTTGTTATAGGCGATCGCGATCGATTCGGTCGCGTATTGGCCGGTGAAGGCAACCTGTTCCACCCGGCATTTGAAGGCGCTGTCATAGGGAACGCGCATCATCACATTGGCGACGCGCCCGCCGATCAGCGCGCCTTTCCAGATGTTGTTGCGCAGGTCGGCTTCGAGGTTTTCGCTCGCGGCGACAAAGTTGAACCGCGCCTCGACGCCAAGGTCTTCGGCGATGATCCGGGCGATTTCCACATCGACCCCGCGCGCGCTGCCACCCTGTAGCCAGCTATAGGGTGGGTAATCCTCGTAGACCGCAAAAAGCATGTGGCCCTGCGCCTGAATCTGGTCGAGGTCCTGGCCCACTTCCTCGCGCCCGGTATTCTGCGGTCTGGCCTGCGGGACATAATCGGCGCAGGGATCAGCGGCCCGGGCCTGCCCCGAAATGGACAGACCCAGAACCACCAGGGAGAAACGAAGAAAGTGCAGTGACATGCCCTAATGCGCGGCGGAAAGACCGATGGTCAAAGTCTCGGCCGCGGATTTGTAGGCGGCGGGTGTGCCGTCGATCAGGTTCGCGGCGCGGAATGCCACGCTGTCGGCCACCGGCGCGCCCGAAAGCGTTTCGATATTGCCCGCGATCTCGCTTAACCGGGCCTTCAGCGCGTCGGCATCGGCGCCGCCGGCACCGTTGGCATAGCCGGCCAGTTCGTCGCGCAATCCCTTCAGTTCGTCCGAAACCGCGTCCATCGCCGCGTCGTCCGGGCGGGTTTCGATATAGGTGCGAATCGCCCAGGCCGCGTCCTGCCCCAGAAGCTCGCCGAAGGCCGGCATCTTGGTGGTGCCGTTCTGCGTATAGCCCAGCCGGAACCGTTCCACGAACCATTCGTCGCCGTATTCCTCTGCCTCCAGGAACCGCAGGTCCGGGGCCAACCCGCCCGATACGACCTCCAGCCCGTGACAGCGGGCGCAGTTCTGGTTGTAACCCGAGGCACCGATCCGGACCGCTTTCAGCCAGACATCCTGGCCCGCCGATTCCGCCCGATAGGGATTTTCGGTCAGCCATTCATCGCCGTTTTCGGGCAGCCCGGCGGTATCGACAGGCTGTGGCTTTACATCACCATGTGCGTGGGCAAGCGTCGTGGCAGCGAAAAGGACCGCCGTCGCCAAGGAACCGATGAGTGACGTGTGGTGCATTATGTCCTCCAAGAACAGGGCCTGCCGTTTTGCCGAGTGTTGTACGCCAGCGGGACCGCGCCGCGATATTGGACTTTGGTTGTGGTGCTAAGGTGGCAGGACGAAAGTCCTATTCGACGCCGATGTGAAGGCTTGCTAGCGTGGCCCAATGGGCCGACTTCTTCCGAAGCGCATTTGCGGTGCAATCGCTGCCGCGTGTCTCGCCAGCGCAAGCCTGGCGGACGTGACCCTGCGTGTCGGATATCTGCGCGTCGAACAGCCGTTGCCGCCGACATTGTCCAACCTCGATCCGGTTCCCGGCGATATCGGTCTTGCCGGCGCGCTGACCGGGCTGCGGGACAATGTGACCACCGGCAAGTTTCTTGGCCAGACCTACGAGATGGAGCAGGATGTTGTCGCCACGGGTGACGACCCGCTTGCCGCGGCCCGCGCGTTGCTGGAGCGCAGCCCTTTCCTGATACTCGACGCGCCCGCCGCCACGCTTCTGGCGATTGCCGATCTGGAGCAGGCAAAAGCGGCGATCCTTTTCAACACATCGGCGGGCGATCTGGCGCTGCGCGATGCGGATTGCCGCGCCAACCTGCTGCACAGCCTGCCCTCGGACGCCATGCGAACGGACGCGCTGGCGCAGGTATTCGTGCAGAAACGCTGGACCGATCTGGTGATGATCGCGGGGACGCGGGCGCAGGACCGGGTCTATGCCGATTCCATGCGCCGCAGCCTGCGGAAATTCGGCCTGAAGCTCGGCAGCGAAAAGGAATGGGCATTTGACGCCGACATGCGCCGCACGGCAAGCCAGGAAATCCCGGTTTTCACCCAGAGTTTCGGCGATTACGACGCCATGATCCTTGCCGACGAGCTGCATGATTTCGGCCGCTACGTGCTGTACAACACCTGGGCTGCGCGCCCGGTCGTGGGGTCCGAAGGTCTGTCGGCGCTTACCTGGTCGCCGGTGATCGAACAATGGGGCGCGGCGCAACTGAACTCGCGGTTCGAACAACAGCACGGGCGTCCGATGGCTTCGCAGGATTACGCCGCCTGGACCGCAATCCGAACTCTGGGCGAGGCGGTGACCCGCACCAACGCCACCGACCCCGAAACCCTGCGCGCCTATATCCTTTCGGACAAGTTTGAACTGGCCGGGTTCAAGGGCCGCCCGCTGACCTATCGCGGCTGGAACGGACAGTTGCGCCAGCCGATTGCCATCGCCCATCCCCGGGCGCTGGTGGCGCAGGCGCCGCTGGAGGGGTTCCTGCATCAGACCAATGAACTTGACAGTCTCGGGCTTGACCGGCCCGAAAGCCACTGCGGGGCCTTTGAATGATCCGTCTCTGCCTTGCCGCCCTTCTGCTGGGTTCGCCCGCTGCTGCCGGTGAAATCTGGGTGACCAATGAAAAGGATGACACCGTCTCGGTGATCTCGACCGACACGCTGGAGGTGATACATACCTACCCGACCGGCGAACGCCCGCGCGGCATCATTTTCTCACGCGATTTCTCGCGGCTCTATATCTGTGCGTCCGACAGTGACGCGGTGCAGGTGATGGACCCGGACACCGGCGAAATCCTGCACGATCTGCCATCGGGCGAAGACCCGGAACAGTTTGCCCTGCATCCCGATGACCGGCATCTCTACATCGCCAACGAGGATGACGCGATCACGACCGTCGTGGACATCGAAACCCGCAAGGTGGTGGCGCAGATCGACGTTGGCGTCGAGCCCGAAGGCATGGCCGTCTCGCCCGATGGCAGGATCGCGATCACCACGTCCGAAACGACCAACATGGCGCACTGGATCGACACAGAAACCCGGGAATTGTTTGCAAATACGCTGGTCGACAGCCGGCCACGCCATGCCGAATTCGCCAAGGACGGATCAGAGATGTGGGTCTCCGCAGAGATCGGCGGCACCGTCACCGTGTTCGACACTGCCACCCAGACGGAAAAGGCCAAGATTACCTTCGAGGTGCCCGGCGTCCACCCGGACAGGGTGCAGCCGGTCGGCTTTGAGTTTGGGGCAGGGGATCAGTTCGCCTATGTGGCGCTGGGGCCGTCCAATCATGTCGCGGTCGTGAATGCAGAAACCTACCAGGTCGAAAGCTATATCCTTGTCGGGCGCCGGGTCTGGCACCTGGCGTTCAACGAAGACCGGTCGCGGCTGTTCACCACCAACGGCGTGTCGGGCGATGTGACCGTGATCGACGTCGCCTCGGGGACCGCATTGAAATCCATCAAGGTCGGCCGTTTTCCTTGGGGCGCCGCGTTCCGCCCGTGAACATTGATGAACGCGCGCCGGGTTCGTGACGGGCTGCGCCGGAATTTCGGATTTCGGGGTATGTCACAACAGGTGACCTTTAATACGACCAACTGATAGCTGAAAGCGGGCCGGGGCCGTGCTATACGCAGCAACATGAGAAATATTGCGCTTGTACTTGCCCTTTGGCCGCCCGCCCTGCCGGCATTCGCCGAAAGTGCCGCGGATCTTGGCACGCTGAATCCGGACGAAATGACCTGGGGGTCGAATGTCGCCCGGGCCGAACGCGGCGAAGTCGACATGAATATCTGCGCCAGCGGCTACATGATGACCAAGTCGGGCGATCACGGTTCTGCGCGCACCATATTCGAGGCTTGCGCGAAAGCCGGATTTACCGGCGCAATGACCTGGATGAGCCAGCTCGACAACAACGGGCTGGGTGCGGAATACAACCCGGATGCCACGGCGGACTGGGATCGCCGGGCGGCGGAGCTGGGCGATCCGGTCGGCAAGTTCAACTATGGTCTGGACCTGATGCGCGGCCATGGCGTGGCCCGGAATGACGCCTTGGGACGGCAATTTGTCGATGCGGCCGCGCAAGACGGGCTGGCGATCGCCAGACGCCTGCAAAACGCGGATTATGATCTGGACGAGGTGACGCCCGACGCCGACGATTGGAAATATGCACCTCTCTTTTAGATTGTATGGGAATCGCACCGAAATCGAATGCCCGGCCGGTTCTGGCCAAGGGCTTTGGCATGCTTTGTCATTCGATGATCAGGCGCGGCAGCCAATGGCTGTCGGGATCGCCGGGGTGAAGGTCTTTTGCCTCCAGCGGGCGCAGATCACCGGCGGCGGGCGGGGCTGACAGAAGGTCCATATCCGTCTCGTGCAGCGCGCCGCGAAAGCCCTGACCCTGCGGTTCCAGCTTGTAGTAGATGCCGTTCCACATATTGATTCCGTATTCGCCGGAGCCTTTCCACAGAAACAGGAAGTCATACTCCAGGTCGGTCAAATCCGACGAAATATCGCGTTTGATTTCATATGGGTAGGGGACGTGGCTCCAATGCCGGTCCGGTCCCTCAAGGCATTTGAACGGGCGCATCGACAGGAAATGATCGGCAAATGGCGCCGGGTCCATCTCGGCCCTGTAGGTGCCGTTCCGGGCCAGGTCCAGCGTGGCGATCCGGAGGCGCGCACCATCCGACGATTCAAGAAACACGTCCCGGGTTTCTGCCTGTGCACCGCATGCCCAGATCGCCAGCACTGCACATGAAATCTTTCGCATTGCGCCCTCCGACTACCGCGAGCCTGCCAGATATCGGCAACGAGTCGTACCCGGACGTTGGTGCCATTGTTCCGTCAAGGCGCGTTAAGTCTTACGACCATTGTTCAATACCGATGTACACGCATTGAGCGAATACTGTTGGCGGGGTGAGTTGCGCCGGACACCCGGAGCGCTGCCCGAATTATCTGACCCAACAACGGG
>JAJDOB010000172.1 GCA_022340385.1 Rhodobacter sp. | reverse complement strand
CGGATTCGGGCAGGATTTGCACCTCGCCATTGCGCACGGCGTCCAGCGCCGGGCCGACGATCTTTTCGGCGTCGACGAACCACTGGTCGGTGAGATACGGTTCTATCGCCACCTTGCTGCGGTCGCCATGCGGGACCATGTGGCGGTCTTCGTCGATGCCGTCGAGCCAGCCATTATCCTGCGCCTCGGTGACGATGGCGTCGCGGGCCTCATAGCGGTCTTGCCCGTTGTAACGCTCGATGGCGGCGCCCAGCAGGTCGGCGTCGCAGCCTGTCGCGAAATCAGGGTTGTCGCGCAGCCACATCGCGGCGCGGGGGGTCATCACGTTGATGCTGCGCAGGCCCGTGCGTTTGCCGACCTCGGCGTCGTTGAAATCATGCGCCGGCGTTATCTTGACCGCACCGGTGCCCTTGTCGGGATCGGCATAGTCATCGGCGACGATGGGGATCGAACGCCCGCAGATCGGCAGGCGCACTGTCTTGCCGACCAGATGTGCATATCGAACATCCGACGGGTTCACGGCGACGCCGGTGTCGCCCAGCATCGTCTCTGGCCGGGTGGTGGCGACAACCAGGTAATCCCTTGTTTCCCAATCTGTTGCGTGGCCATCTTCATCCCATGCGACAGGATGTTCGTAGGTCTCGCCGCCTTCCAACGGGTAGCGCAAACGCCACATCTTGCCGTTGACCTCGATCTGCTCGACTTCAAGGTCGCTGATCGCGGTCTCGAAATGCGGATCCCAGTTCACAAGGCGCTTGCCGCGATAGATCAGGCCCTTGTTGTACATGTCGACAAAGACCTTGATGACGGCGTCGTGGAAGTTGGGCGCGCCGCTGTCCTTGTCGGGGTCGCCCGCCGCACCACCCATGGTGAAGGCCTCGCGCGACCAGTCGCAGGAGGCACCGAGGCGTTTCAGCTGGCCAATGATGTTGCCGCGCGAGTTGACCTTTTGCTGCCAGACCCGGTCGATAAAGGCCTCGCGCCCCATTTCGCGCCTTGAAGGTTCCTGATTGGCGGCGAGGTCGCGTTCGACGACCATCTGCGTGGCGATGCCGGCGTGATCGGTGCCGGGCTGCCACAGCGTGTCGAACCCGCGCATCCGGTGCCAGCGGATCAGGATATCCTGCAGAGTATTGTTGAAGGCGTGACCCATGTGCAGCGAGCCGGTGACATTGGGCGGCGGGATCATGATCGAGAAGGTTTCCGGACGGCTGGCATTGGCGCCGGCCCTGAACGCGCCCGCGTTTTCCCAGGCCTGGTACAGGCGCGCTTCGGCCTCGGCGGCGTCAAAGGTCTTTTCCATCGGCATCTTGTCTGTCCCGTATCGCGTTCAGCCGTTCAATTAACGAAGCGGTCCGGCGAGGGAAAGGGAAATGGGCGATCTGGCGCGGTTTCGGCTTGATCGCGCGGGGCGGGGCGGGGAAGAATGCGCGCCATGAGGTATCGGCGCAAACATGACCGTCATCGCCCGCGCGGCTGGTTCAGCCTGTTCCTGCGGCTGGGCGGCTGGATCAGCCTGATCTTTGGCGTGGTGCTGGTGGTGCTGACGCTGATTTCGGCCACCAACCTGTATCTGGCTGACCGGATGGACCGGGACGGGGCGTTTGCCCAGGCGGCCGTGACCGGCAAGAGGGTCGAGATCGGCACCGACAGCGACGGCGACGAGACCCGGACCTATTATGTGACATTCGCCTACAAGACCAGCGCGGGCGGGCGCACCGCCGAGGCAATTGTGGACCGGGCGTTCTATACGGCGGCGGCGGTGGATGACGAACATCTGATCCGATACCTGCGCGATGATCCCGGCAGGATCGAGCACGAGATCGGCCAATACCGGCGCGGCGGCACGGTGCTGCGCTATATCGGGCTTGTGACCGGGCTGATCGGGCTGGCGGCGCTGTGGTTTTACGGCCAGCGCGCCAACCGGGCGGTCAAGGCGCGGCGCGACGGTGAAAAGCGGTACGCGGTGATCCAGCGGATCGCCGAGACCGGGGTCACGGTGAACGACCGCCCGCAGGGCCGGCTGGAATGGCGCGAGGAAGACGGACAGCTTGGGAAAAGCCTGATGCGCAGCATGGCGGAACTGCGCAAGCTGTACGAGGCGGGTGACCGGATCGTGGTGTTCCGGCTGGGGCGTGACGCCTACTGGGAGGGTGACGTCGGACCGCCCAGGCGCGAGGCCCGGGTCGAGTAAGGCCAACCGGCCCGGTAATTTGCGCGGCTCACACCACTTCAGCCACGCAGCATCCTTCGGGGGGGTGGCTTTTGAAGCAGCGCCGACGCTCAAGCCCATCCGGAAATGCGGCGGACGGTCGCGGAACGCGCAGCCAAGCCGCGGCGCGATCACCCTGTTTACGCCACGCCGAACTTGCGCGGCCTATCAGGCGCGGTACAGCGGTTCACGCTCTCCGGCGCGGATCACGCCTGGATCATAGGGCGTGCGGGCGAAAACCTCGCGGACGCGATCCGCAAAGTGGCTGACGGGCAGGGTGTCATAGGCGGGGTCAAAGCTGGCCTGATCCCAGCGCGCGCAGAACGTGGCGCAATCGTCGAAATAGCGGTGGCCGGCATGGGCCTGACGCTTTTCGGGGTCGGCGCCGACATGCTGGCCGTAATAGACCAGTTGGAAATCGCCATGCTTTTCCACCACCCAGGTGCATTGTTCGCGCAGAAAGGGACGCAGGATCGCGGCGGCATATTCATCGTGATTATAGGGCGCATAGATGTCGCCGATATCATGCAGCAGGGTGGCGACGATCCAGTCGGTGTCGGCCCCGTCGCGTTCGGCCCGCGTCGCCGATTGCAGCGAATGGCCAAGGCGGGTGATCTGATAGCCCGAAAGCCCCTCGTCCAGTTCGACCAGCGCGGCAAGCAACCGGTCGGCGGTGCCCCTGGTGTGGGCGATCTCTTGCGCGGTCAGAAAGTCGTAATCTTCCTTGTCGCCGTCCGCCATCGCGGTGAATTTCACCTGATGCATCAGTTTGTTCCGTATATTCCGGCAGCACCGCTGCTGGTGGTGCCACGCATCATCACCTTGGCCTGAGCGGCGCGGATTTCATCGTAAAGCGCCAGGCTGGCGGCGGAAAAATCCGCCTCCGGCACCGGCACATGGATGAAATTGCCCTTGTCGTCGGTGCCGCGCGCCGGCATCGCGTAATCCTTGTCGCCGACTTCCTGCGCGACATCGGGGGTACAGTAACGCACGACCAGCGCGATCCGCCGATCGTCAGAAGTATTGGGGCCGGATCCGTGGATCGTCAGCCCGTGATGCAGCGACATCTGGCCGGGATGGATTTCGATGGCGACCTTGTCTTTTTCCGCCACCTTGACGCGAATTTCCTGCCCCCGGCTCAGCAGGTTGTTTTCGTCGAATGTATCCTCGTGCGGCAGGATCGGGTTCTTGTGGCTGGCGCGCACGAAATCCATGCAGCCCGAGGCCGGCGTCGAAGGCGACAGGGCGATCCAGGCGGTCACCAGGTTCTGGGTCGCGCCAAGCCCCCAATAGGTCAGGTCCTGGTGCATCGAAACGATCTGGGTGGTGCGCGGCTCTTTGATAAAGAATTCCGCGGCATAGACCAGGATATCGGGGCCCAGAATTCCCTCGATCACGTCCAGCACGCGCGGGTCGCGCGCGATACCGGCGGCGAAGGGCATCACGACATGGGCGTTGACACGCTTGTAGGTGTTCAGCGGCAGCGGCAGGCCATTGTCCAGCCATTTCCGCTCGATCGCTTCGAGTTCGGCGCGCGCCTCGGCAGCTTCGCCGGCGTCCAGAACCGGAACCGGAAACAGGTAACCGTCGTCCCAGTATTGCCGCGCCGTCGCGCCGCTGAGATGTCCGTTTGTCAGGGGGATCGGGTTCAGCATTCGATTCCTGCCTTTGGTTGAGGTTGCCGAAGCGTCCGACACCCGTACCACCCCGGTCAAGGCCAAATCCGACAAATAGGACGGAAACCAGCCTTGCACGCCGGGCGCAATTCCCGG
Organism: Rhodobacter sp.; assembly: GCA_022340385.1. Classification (GTDB taxonomy): domain Bacteria; phylum Pseudomonadota; class Alphaproteobacteria; order Rhodobacterales; family Rhodobacteraceae; genus CALGTJ01. The sequence continues at coordinate 8,379 of JAJDOB010000172.1, read as the reverse complement.
CGCTGGTACTGGACTTCACGCCTGCCGGCGTTACTGTCGGTTGACGCCCCAAACCCCGCCGGAGAAATCAATGAAAGCCTTTGGAAAAGCCCAGTCGGTGTCGCGCGTCGAAGATTTGCGGTTTCTGACCGGACAGGGGCGCTACGTCGATGATATCACGCCTGAAAACGCGGCCCATGCCTATGTGTTCCGCAGCCCGGTCGCGCATGCCGAGATCACCGAACTGGATGTGGGTGACGCGCGCGCCGCCGAGGGCGTGCTGGCGGTGCTGACGGCCGAGGATCTGGAGCAGGCGGGCGTGCAACTGGGCCTGATGGCGCAGATCCTGCCAAACCGCGACGGAACCCAGGCCGCCGCCCCGATGCGGCCCTGTCTGGCCAAGGCGCGCGTGCGCTGTGTCGGAGAGCCGATTGCCATGGTTGTCGCCGAAACCATGGAGCAGGCCAGGGATGCCGCCGATCTGATCGTTTTCGATTTCAAAGAGCTTCCGGCGCATGTCCTCCGGGCGCCGGGGGGGCCGCAGATCCACCCCGAAGCGCCCGACAATATCGCCATCGACTATGGTTTCGGCGACGAGAAGGCGGTCGAGGCGGCGTTTGCGGGTGCCGCGCGTCACCTTTGCTACACGATCGAGGACAACCGCGTCATCTGCAACGCGATGGAACCGCGCGGCGCCTTTGCCGAATGGGTCGACGGGCGGCTGCATCTGGCGTTCGGCGGTCAGGGGCCGTGGGGGATCAAGGCGCATCTGGCGGCCAGCTACGGGCTGGACGAAGACCGCGTGCGCGTCACCAACCCGGATGTCGGCGGCGGCTTTGGCATGAAGGCGATGCCTTACCCGGAATACCTGATCCTGCCGCAGGCGGCGCGCGCCACAGGCCGGCCTGTGCGCTGGATGTCGGATCGCACAGAGGCGATGCTAAGCGACAATCACGGGCGCGATCTGTCCTCGGTGGCGGAACTGGCGCTGGACGCGGATCATCGCATCCTGGCCTACCGGGTGACGAACACGCATAATCTGGGGGCGTATAATTCCTATTTCGGGCAAGGCATCCAGACCGATCTGTTTACCAAGGTGATGATGGGCACCTATGATGTTCGGCATGCCTATCTGCGGTCGGTCGGGGTCTACACCAACACGGTGCAGGTCGATGCCTATCGCGGCGCCGGGCGGCCCGAGGCGATCTATGTGCTGGAACGCGCCATGGATTATGCCGCGCGCGATCTGGGGCTGGATCCCTGGGACTTCCGCCGGCTCAACTTCATTCCGGCCGACAAGTTTCCCTATACCTCCGCAAGCGGAGAGATTTACGACGTGGGCGATTTCAAAAAGGTTCTGGCCCGGTCCGAGGCGGAATGCGACCGCGCCGGCTTTGCCGCGCGCAAGGCGGCGTCACGGGCGGCGGGCAAGCTGCGCGGGATCGGGCTGTGCTATTACATCGAAAGCATTCTGGGCGATCCGTCAGAGGCGGTCCAGGTCGATTTCAACGACGATGGCACGGCCAGCATCTATGTCGGCACATTGTCGAACGGGCAGGGGCACGAGACGGTTTTCACCCAATTCCTGAGCGACCAGACCGGCATTCCCGCTGACCGGATCCATTTCGTGCAGGGTGACAGCGACCGGATCGCGCTGGGCGGCGGCACCGGCGGATCACGGTCTGTGACGGTGCAGAACAACGTCACGCTGGCCGCCGTCGGCGTGATGGTAAGGGCCTATTCGGAATTCCTTGCCGGTGAGATGGGCGTCGCGCCCGAAGACGTGGCATTCGACGATGAACGCTTTCGCGCCGAAGGGTCGAACCTGACGCCGACCTTCCTGGAAGCCGCCGAACTGGCACGCGCGGCCGGGCGCGACGACCTGCTGACATTCCGCGAACGCGCCGAACTGCCCGCGCGCAGCTACCCCAACGGCGCGCATGTCGCCGAGGTCGAGATCGACCCGGAAACCGGGGTGACAGAAGTGGTGAAATACACTGTCACCGACGATTTCGGCAATCTGATCAATCCGATGCTGGCCGAGGGTCAGGTGCATGGTGGCGTGGCGCAGGGCATCGGGCAGGCGATCACCGAACGGGTCGTCTATGACGAGACCGGACAACTGCTCACGGCAAGTTTCATGGACTATGCGATGCCGCGCGCCGATGATCTGCCAATGATCGACTTTACCTGTGAACCGGTGCCCTCGACCGCCAATCCGATGGGTATGAAGGGCTGCGGCGAGGCCGGCACCGTGGGCGCGCTGGCGGCGGTGGCCAATGCGGCACTGGATGCGCTGTCGGAACGCGGCATGACCCGCGCCGACATGCCCTTTACCCCCGCGCGGGTCTGGGAGATGCTGAACAGCACTTGATTTGAGCCTGCTTGCACGCATACGGGGCTGGCTCCGGCGTGGCCCATGGGTTGAAACAACGCCCCAAACCCGGACACGGGGGCGCGTCGATCATGTGATCCTGATAGACGGGTCGATGTCGACGCTGGCCGACGGCTGCGAAACCAATGTCGGGCTGACCTACAAGCTGCTGTGCGAGATTGCGCCGCAGGCGCGGCTGTCGCTGCGCTATGAAGCGGGCATCCAGTGGCACAACTGGCGGACCGCGCGCGACGTGATCGAAGGGCGCGGGATCAACCGCCAGATCCGCCGGGTCTATGGCTTCATCGCCTCGCGCTATCGCCCCGGCGACCGGATCTTTCTGTTCGGCTATTCGCGCGGCGCCTATGCGGTGCGTTCGCTGGCCGGGGTGATCGACCGGGTCGGCTTGCTGAAGGCCGAACATGCCACGGTGCGCAATATCCGCCAGGTCTATCGCTACTACCAGATGGCGACCGAAGGACCGGCGGTGCAGACCTTCAAGGCGCTGCATTGCCACGAGGAGACAGAGATCGAGATGGTCGGCATCTGGGACACGGTGAAATCGCTGGGGCTGCGCCTGCCGATGCTGTGGCGCTGGACCGAAGTGCCGCACCGGTTTCACAACCATGAACTGGGCCACCACGTTCGCCACGGCTATCACGCGCTGGCGCATGACGAAACGCGCGAGGCGTTTGCCCCGGTGATGTGGACCACGACGCCCGACTGGCCCGGAGTGGTCGAGCAGGTGTGGTTCCGCGGCTCGCACGGCGACGTCGGCGGGCAGATCAGCGGCTATGAGCCGGCACGCCCGTTGTCCAACATTCCGCTGGTCTGGATGCTGGAAAAGGCCGAGAGTTGCGGCCTGCCGCTGCCCGAGGGCTGGCGCGCGCGCTTTCCCTGCGATGCCAGCGCGCCATCGGTCGGCACGTTTCGCGGTTGGGGCAAGCTGTTTCTGGCGCGCCGCAAGCGGGTGATCGGGCGCGACCCGTCAGAATCGCTGCACCCCTCGGTGCTGGGCATCTCCACGCCCGACGAAATGCGCGGTGCCCCCGATCAGATCCCGTCGTGACGGGCACGGGTCCGGCGCCGCCTCAGGCCGGATTCGGCGTAAAGACCATACAGGTGGTGGATCCGGTCGCATAAAGCCTGCCGTCTTGCGCGCCGCGGATTTCCCCGCTGGCAACGCCGGTGGTGCGCCCGGCATGCTGCACCACGCCAATTGCCAGGACTTTCGTGCCCACCGGAACGGTCCGGTTGATATTCACCTTGTATTCCAGCGTGGTGTAGAGCGAGCCCTTTGGCACGGTCGTCATGATGGCGCAGCCCATGCAACTGTCCAGCAGGGTGCCGTACCAACCGCCATGCACCGTCCCCATCGGGTTCATCGTTGCAAAGTCCGGCGCGCCGCGAAAGACGACGCGGCCCTCTTCCACCTGGTCCAGCTGATAGTTCATCAACTCACCGATCGGCGGACCGGACACTGTGCCGTCCAGGATGCCGCGCATGAAGTCCAGCCCCGACATCGACAGGATCCTGTCTGGTCCGGGCAGCTGGTCGGGGGATTGGGCGATAAATGGTGGCATGGGTCAGGCTCCGGACGGTTTCGCCGGAGCCTAGTTTGTCATCGTCACCGGGGCAATCTGATGAAGGGCTTACGCGACGTCGCGCAATTCCACCACCGTGGTGTAGCCCAGGGCATGGGCCACTTCACGTGTCAGATGCGGCTTGTTCAGCGTGTAGAAATGCAGATCCTCGGCGCCGCCCTCGATCAGTGCACTGCACAGCGTGGTGCATTGCGTAACTGCCAGCAGATCGTGGCGGTCGTCGCGAATCGCGCGCGTGAACGCCTCGTCCAGCCGGTCGGGGATGCGGGCCCCGCAACGTTCCGAGAACCGCTTGGTCTTGACCCAATCCTCGATCGGCAGGATGCCGGGGATGATCGGCGCGGTGATGCCGGCCGCCGCGCAGGCATCGCGGAAACGAAAGAATGTCTCTGCCTCGAAAAAGAACTGGGTGATCGCCGAACCGGCGCCGGCGTCGATCTTGCGCTTCAGCCAGTCGACATCGGCGCCCGTAGAGGCTGCCTCGGGGTGTGGGTCGGGATAGGCCCCGACGCGGATGTTGAATTTGCCGGTGCTGGCCAGCGCCTCGATCAGTTCGCAGCTGTCGGCAAAGCCTTCGGGATGGGGCCGGAAGGTCGAGGCGCCTTTCGGGGGATCGCCGCGCAGGGCGACGATCTGGTTGACGCCGGCCTCGGCATAGCTTTCCGCGATCGCGAGGGTTTCCTCGCGGGTCGCGTCGACGCAGGTCAGATGCGCGGCGACATTCAGCCCATAGTGGTTGTGGATGGTCTTGACCGCCTCGTGCGTCAGATCGCGGGTGGTGCCGCCCGCGCCGTAGGTGACGGACACGAAATCGGGGTCGAGCGGGGCCAGTTCGCGCACCGTGTCCCAAAGGCGGAACGAGGCATCCAGCGTGCTGGGCGGAAAGAATTCGAAAGACAGGCGCGGCAGGGTCATGGCGGAAATCCTTGTTGCTTGGCCTCTTGTTCCACGGCATCGTCTGTGAGACAAATTCATAATATTCACTATCGTTATGAGGACAGCCTCACATGCACCTGGAATTCCGGCATCTGCGCACGATCAAGGCGATCCACGAGGCGGGGGGGCTGGCGCGCGCCGCCGACGCGATGAATATCACCCAGTCGGCGCTCAGCCATCAGGTCAAGGGGCTGGAGGATCAGGCCGGTGTCGAGCTTTTCGTGCGGCGCACGAAGCCGCTGAAACTGTCGTCGGCGGGGATGCGCCTGCTGAAGCTGGCCGAGAAGGTGTTGCCAGAGATCGAAGCGCTGGAGGACGATTTCCGCAACCTTCAGTCCGGCAAGTCGGGGCGGCTGCATATCGCGATCGAGTGCCACGCCTGTTTCGAATGGCTGTTCCCGGTACTGGAACTGTTCCGCAAGGCCTGGCCGGATGTCGATGTCGATATCCGCCCCGGGCTGGCGTTCGACGCATTGCCCGCGCTGCAGCGCGAAGAGGTCGACCTTGTGGTGTCCTCGGACCCCGAGGAATTGCAGGATATCGAATTCACGCCGCTGTTCGACTATGAACCGGTGTTCGTCGCCGCCGCGCAGCACCCGCTGGCGCAGAAGGATTTCATCGTGGCAGAGGATTTCCGCGATGAAATGCTGATCACCTATCCGGTGGACCGTGCAAGGCTGGATGTGTTCAGCCAGCTTCTGACCCCGGCCAAGGTCGAACCGCGCGGCATCCGGCAGGTCGAACTGACGGCAGTGATCCTGCTGCTGGTGGCCTCGAACCGGGGGGTTGCGGTGCTGCCGGACTGGGTGGTGCGCGAGGTGAAATATCACTCTGACTATGTCACGCGGCCGATCACCGAGACCGGCCTGACGCGGCGGCTGTACGCGGCGACGCGCGATGTCGATACCGCCAAGCCGTTCATGGCGCATTTGTTGCGGCTGGCACGTACCGAGCCGGTGAAACTGCAGCGCGGCTGATCTGAATGGGGCGCTGACGCGCCGCTTTGTCCTCCCCATCCTCCGGCTTTGCCTGCGGTGGGGCCCGTGCCGCGCATCCGCGCCGCTGCGGGCTGGCGGGGCGGTCTGGATTCGGGGGGGCTTGCGAATTTGTGCCAGGATGAACGCCGGGATCCGGGCCAGGCCGCGGGGCATGTCTTGGCATTCCTGCAAGGCCCGCTTATACGCGCGGCGACCCCATAGGAGCATGACATGCAGGGCAGTGCCAATCTTAACCTGATGATCAAGGCGGCGCGCAAGGCCGGGCGGTCGCTGATCAAGGATTTCGCCGAGGTTGAAAACCTGCAGGTCTCGATGAAGGGGGCGGGTGATTTCGTCAGCAAGGCCGATATTTCCGCCGAGGCGATCATCCGCGAAGAATTAATGGGCGCGCGGCCCAACTATGGCTGGCTGGCAGAGGAAAGCGGCGAAACCGAGGGCATCGACCCGACGCGCCGCTGGATCGTCGATCCGCTGGACGGCACCACCAACTTTCTGCACGGGCTGCCGCATTGGGCGGTGTCGATCGCGCTGGAACACAAGGGAGAGATCGTGTCGGCGGTGATCTACGATCCGCCCCGGGACGAACTGTTCTTTGCCGAAAAGGGCCAGGGTGGCTGGATGAACCAGTCGCGCCTGCGGGTCTCCGGGCGCACCCAGATGATCGAGTCGCTGTTTTCAACCGGGCTGCCATTCGGCGGGCGGGCCGATCTGCCCGAGACGATTCATGACCTGAGCCGGCTTTTGCCGGTCTGTGCCGGGGTGCGCCGTTTCGGTGCGGCGGCGCTGGACCTGGCCTATGTCGCGGCCGGTCGATTTGACGGATTCTGGGAACGCAGGCTGAATGCGTGGGACGTTGCGGCGGGGATTTTGATCATCCGCGAGTCAGGTGGTTTCGTCGAACCGTTGCAAATCGGAAACGATATTCTGGAATCGGGAGAATTGATCGCCGCAAATGAGCGGATTTTTGATCATTTCGCCAAGATTGTCCGCGCGCGTTGAAAATCTTAGCTCGTCCTTGAGGTTGTCGCATTGCGAACACAATTGATCGGCAATTAGACTGTCATGAAAACTGTAAAGTACATAAACCCCCGCCTCACCCGCTTCATCCAAGATGACGACGGTGCCGTTACCGTCGATTGGGTGGTGCTTGCAGCCGCTGTTGTTGGGCTATCCATCGCGATCTTTACCACTTTGGGTAACGGCGCGCATGATCATGCCGAACTGATCGGGACGACATTGTCGTCGCGCGGTATTCCAAGCTACTGATCGGGTTTCGCGTCCGACGGGTGATCAAGTCCGTCGACCCAGGCGATCTGGCCCAGATCGCGTGGGTTAACGCCGTCGAGCGCACCGATGTTAACGCCAAATTCATTTGGGTCTGATCGGCGCCGGTGGTGCGTGTAGATACCGCAGATCGAACAGAAATAATGTTTCGCGGTCTTGCTGCCCCATTGATACAGCGTCAGCTTGTCCGCACCCCTGACAATCTCGAGATCGCCTTTGGCGACCGTTGCCGCCGCCGCCCCGCGCCGGGCGCAGAACGAACAATCGCAGCGGCGCGCGTCGGCCAGACCGTGAAGCAGGGTCACACGCAATTCCACCGCGCCGCAGTGGCAGGTCAGTTTCCGGATCATTTGATCCGCCGGATCGTCGGAACCCGGCTTTTGTTAAGCACATATTCCGCAGGCGGGTGGTTGGGGTGGCCATCGGTGCGCTGCCAGTATCCGCGCCCGCCGCGTTTCAGCCATAGCGGGATCACCCAGAGGAACCCGATCACGAAGCCGCCGATATGGGCCCAGTAGGCGACGCCGCCGCCTTCGGTGGGGGTTCCGAACCCGTTAAGCAATTGCAGTCCGAACCAGATGCCCAGCATCACCCAGGCCGGCACCGGAAAAATCTTGAAGAACACGATGAAGATCAGCAACACATCGACCCGCGCCTTTGGATAAAGCAACAGGTAGGCGCCCATCACGCCTGCAATCGCCCCCGATGCGCCCACCGTGGGCACCGCCGACCAGGGCGCGGCCAGCACATGCACCAGCCCGGCCCCGACGCCGCTGGCAAGGTAGAAGATCAGAAATCCGACATGACCCAGGTCTTCTTCCAGGTTGTCGCCGAAGATCCACAGGAACAGCATGTTCCCGGCCAGATGCCAGAACCCGGCATGCAGGAACATCGACGTCAGCAGCGAATACAGATTGCGCCCGACCGAGATATTTTCGGGGATCATCGCCCATTCGAAAAAGAACTGCGCCAGTCGGCGGTCGTCGGTGAACAGCGGCCAATAGCCCAGAAACACGACGATGTTGGTGGCAATCAGCGCGTAGGTGACAAATGGCGTCTTGTCGGACGGATTATGATCGCGGATCGGAAACATGGCGCCACCCTTCCCGCTGACGCGCCGGTCGTCAAGCGGGTCGGGTGGTGTTTCCGGTTGCCCGGATCAGCCGGATGCGACTTCGGCCAGCAGCTCTGCGTTGCCGTCCGA
>JAJDOB010000145.1 GCA_022340385.1 Rhodobacter sp. | reverse complement strand
ATCTATTTCATGGCCATCGACAATTGCAAGTTCCGCCGCAAGGTGGTTCCGGGCGACGTGCTGAGGCTGCATGTGGAAACCCTGCGCGGCGGCTCGAAAATCTGGAAATTCAGGGGCCGGGCCGAAGTTGGGGGCGAAGCCGCCGCCGAGGCGGAGTTCACCGCCATGATCGACATGCCGTCGTGATCCTCTGATGAGCGTTGATGCCGCTGCGACAATTCACGCCAGCGCGGTTGTCGAACCCGGTGCCGTGGTCGGTGCGGGCTGTGTCGTGGGGCCGTTCAGCCTGATCGGCGCCAGGGTGACGCTTGCCGCGAATGTCGAGATCAAGAGCCATGCGGTCGTCACCGGTATCACCGAGATCGGCGAGGGCAGCGTGGTGTTCCCGCATGCCTGTATCGGCGAGGTGCCCCAGGATCTGAAATTCAGGGGCGAGAAAACCCGGCTGGTGGTCGGCGCGCGCAACCGCATCCGCGAGGGTGTCACAATGAACACCGGCACCTCGGGCGGCGGTGGTGTGACCCGTGTCGGCGACGACGGGTTGTTCATGGCCGGGGCCCATGTCGCGCATGATTGCCAGGTCGGTGACCGGGTCATCATGGTGAATAATTCCGCGCTGGCGGGGCATTGTATCGTTGGCGATGACGTGATCATCGGCGGGCTTTCCGGCATCCATCAATGGGTGCGCATCGGGCGCGGCGCGATCATCGGGGCGGTGACAATGGTGACCAACGACGTGATTCCGCACGGATTGGTGCAGGGCCCGCGCGGGGTGCTTGACGGGCTGAACCTGGTCGGGCTGAAACGCAAGGGCGTGGCGCGCTCTGACATTACCGCGCTGCGCGCCGCCTATCAGATGCTGGCCCAGGGCGAGGGCACGTTTCAGGACCGCGCCCAGCGGCTGAGCGACGAGACCGAAAGCGGATATGTGCGCGAGGTCACCGATTTCGTGCTTGGCGCGACCGACCGCTCGTTCCTGACGCCGGGGTGATGGCCCGGCTTGCGATCCTGGCCGGGCAGGGCGCGCTGCCGCAAATGATTGCGGCGGCACATCCGGACGCGTTGTTCGTGCATTTTCAGGGACTGTCCGTCGATCTGCCGCAAAACCAGACCTTAGAGACATCGTATGAACGATTTGGCGAGATGTTCGATGGATTGCGCGCCGCAGGAGTGACCGAGTTGGTCTTTGCCGGCAGCCTGGCGCGCCCGGCATTGAACCCGGCCAATTTCGACGCAAGGATGATGCAGCTTGCGCCGGCTTTCATGGCGGCGATGGCTGGCGGCGATGATGCGCTTTTGCGCGCGGTGATCACGGCCTTCGAGGCCGAGGGCTTTGTCGTGAAGGGCGCGCATGAACTGGTCGCGGGGTTGACGGCGGCACCGGGATTGCTTGCCGGGCCGAACCCCTCGCAGGCGGATCTAGCGGATGCCGACCGCGCCCGCGCGATCCTGTTGGCGCTTGGTCCGCTGGACGTAGGCCAGGGCGCTGTCGTGGCGGACGGGCAGGCGCTTGGCGTCGAGACCGCGCAAGGCACCGACGCGATGCTGGGGTTTGTCGCTGCCACGCCTGACAAATTGCGCGCCCGCACGCGCGGCGTGCTGGTCAAGGCCCCGAAACCCGGTCAGGATCTGCGCATCGACATGCCTGCCATCGGCCCCGGCACGGTGGATGCGGCCGCAAGCGCGGGTCTGGCCGGTATCGTGATCAATGCGGGGGAAGTGCTGTTGCTGGATCGGTCCGAAACGTTGAAGGCCGCCGAAACGGCCGGGCTGTTCCTTCTGGCGCAGAGCCCCTGATGCGCGTCTTCCTGATCGCGGGCGAAGCCTCTGGCGACAAGCTGGGCGCGGCGTTGATGGCGGGGCTGAAAGACCTGACACCGGATATCAGCTTTGACGGCATCGGCGGCGCGTTGATGCAGGCACAGGGGCTGACCAGTCGTTTCCCGATGGACGAACTCAGCGTTTTCGGCATTGCCGAGGTGCTGCCGAAATACCGCCACCTCAAGCGTCGGATCCGCGAAACCGCGCAAGCCGTCACCGACACCAGACCCGACGTGCTTATCAGCATCGACTCGCCGGATTTCTGCCTGCGCGTTGCGCGGCTGGTCAAGGCCGCCAGCGATGTGCGCACCGTGCATTATGTCGCTCCGTCGGTCTGGGCCTGGCGCGCCGGGCGGGCCGAAAAGATGGCGAAAAGCATCGACCAGGTGCTGGCGCTGCTGCCGTTCGAGCCACCCTATATGCAGGCCGCCGGAATGCGCTGCGATTTCGTCGGCCATCCGGTGGTCGCCGAACCGCAGGCCAGCGCCGCCGAGGTGGCACAGTTTCGCGTCGATACCGGCATAGCCGCTGCGCCCATCCTGTTGGTGCTGCCGGGCTCGCGCCGCGGCGAGGTCGGGCGACTGGCGCCGGTGTTCGGCGAGGCGCTGCGCCCGGTGATTGCGCAACATCCCGAAATCCGCGTTGTGGTTCCCGCCGCCGCCCCCGTGGCCAGCGCGGTGATCGAGGCGACGGCAAACTGGCCCGGCGCGCGGCTGGTTCTGGATCCGCGCGGGCTGACATCGCAGGCCGAAATCGCACGAAAACGCGCGGCCTTCGCTGCGGCGGATTTTGCGCTGGCCGCTTCCGGCACGGTCAGTCTGGAACTGGCGGCCGCGGGCACGCCGATGGTGATCGCCTATGACATGAACTGGCTAAGCTGGCAGATCATGAGCCGGATGCTGAAGACCGACACGGTCACACTGGTCAATCTGGTCAGCGGCACCCGCACGGTCCCGGAATTCCTGGGGCCGGCCTGCAAACCCGATGCCATCGCCGGGGCGCTGAATGGCCTGATCGGCGACCCGGACAAGCGCGCCGCACAACTGGCCGCCATGACCGACACAATGCGCGCGCTTGGCAAGGGTGCAGAGGCCCCGGGGCTGCGCGCCGCGCGGGCGGTGCTCGACGGGCTGGCGACGGCGGCCCGCGTTAATCAGGCGCCGCGCCAGATCCAGCCGCCGCCGTAGATGCGGCTGCCGTGCGGATCGTAGAACACGCAGGCCTGCCCGGGCGACACGCCTTCCTCGGCAACGAAAAGCTCCACCTCGGCCTCGGTCGCGGATCTGGGCCGGATCACGGCCTCGCGCGGCGGCCGGGTCGAGCGGACCTTAACCGCCAGCGGCCATTCGGCGCGCGAAGTAAACGGTTCGTCGCCCAGCCAGTTGATTTCGCGCACCGGAACCACCCGGGTTGCAAGCAGTTCCTTGGGGCCGACAATCACCCGGTGCGCGTCGACGTCCAGCCGCACGACATACAGCGGCTCTTCAAGCCCGCCGATGCCCAGCCCGCGACGCTGACCTATGGTATAGTGGATCACGCCGTCATGCGATCCCAGCGTGCGGCCATCGACATGCACGATGTCGCCGGGCTCTGCCGCGCCGGGGCGCAGTTTCTCGATCACCGCGGCGTAGTTGCCATTGGGCACAAAACAGATGTCCTGGCTGTCGGGCTTGTCCGCGACGCTTAGTCCGTGACTCGCCGCCAATGCGCGGGTTTCCGCCTTCGAGGCAAGGTGCCCAAGCGGAAAGCGCAGGAACGCCAGTTGTTCGGGCGTGGTCGAGAACAGGAAATAGGACTGGTCGCGCGCGGCATCGGCGGCGGAATGCAGTTCAGGCCCGCCCGTGCCCAGCTTGCGCTGGATGTAATGCCCGGTGGCCATGCAATCGGCCTCCAGGTCTTTCGCGGTTTCCAGCAAATCCTTGAATTTCACCCGTTCATTACACCGAATGCAGGGAACCGGGGTTGCCCCGGCCAGATAGGAATCCGCAAATTCATCAATTACCGCGTCCTTGAAGATGTTTTCATAATCAAGAACATAATGCGGAAAGCCCATCGTCTCGGCGACGCGGCGCGCGTCGTGGATATCGAGGCCCGCACAGCAGGCTCCCTTTTTGGCCAAGGCAGCGCCGTGGTCATAAAGCTGCAGCGTCACGCCCACCACGTCATAGCCTTCGCGCGCCAGTTCCGCCGCCACCACGGACGAATCGACCCCGCCCGACATCGCCACCACGACGCGGGTTTCGGCTGGTGGCTTGGCAAAGCCCAGCGAATTCAGACGGGCGTCCAGCGCCATGAACATCTCCTTAAAGTATCGACGGAATATAGGAAAATCCGACCTATTCTCAAGGCCTGGTTTCACGCCCTATTAAGCCATCGGGGGCGATGGTGCCCGCGGGTAGGCTGCGAGGGAAAGAAAGATGTACCTGCGAAAGATAGACGGGCCACGAACCGTGACCCTGCCAAATGGCACAACCCTGTCGCGCGCGGATCTGCCGTCGCCGAAAACCCGCCGCTGGGTGGCCAGCCGCAAGGCCGCGGTGGTCAAGGCGGTGACCTACGGGCTGTTGCCACAAGGCGAGGCGCTGGAAATGTACGGGCTCAGCGAGGATGAGTTCGGCGAATGGCGCAGCGCCGTGGAAACCTACGGCGAAGCCGCCCTGAAGGCGACGGCGTTACAAAAATATCGACAATCCTGACGCGAATAATACCTCCCTTGCGACATGGTAACGGCACGTTAACCTTTACTCGCCAAAGTAATGTTAATGCAAGTGAACCACTCGGAGTTATGAAAATGCGTGTGCTGTTGGTAGAGGATGATCCTACAACGTCGCGCAGTATCGAATTGATGCTGACCCACGCAAATCTGAACGTCTATGCGACCGATCTCGGCGAAGAGGGAATCGATCTGGCAAAGCTGTATGATTACGATTTGATTCTACTTGATCTGAATTTACCTGATATGAATGGCCATGATGTGCTGCGACAGCTGCGTCTGGCGCGAATCGAAACACCGATCCTGATTCTTTCGGGCGCGGATGACACCGAAAACAAACTGAAAGGTTTCGGGTTCGGGGCCGATGATTACCTGACCAAGCCGTTCCACCGGGAAGAGCTGGTCGCACGCATTCACGCGATCATCCGCAGGTCGAAAGGCCACTCGCAATCGATCATCAAGACCGGTCTGGTCGACGTCAACCTGGACGCGAAGACGGTCGAAGTGGCCGGAAAATCGGTGCATCTGACCGGCAAGGAATATCAGATGCTGGAATTGCTGTCGCTGCGCAAGGGAACGACGCTGACCAAGGAAATGTTCCTCAATCACCTGTATGGCGGAATGGATGAGCCGGAACTGAAGATTATCGACGTGTTCATCTGCAAGCTGCGCAAGAAACTGGCGCGGGCCACGGGCGGCGACAACTACATCGAAACGGTCTGGGGGCGTGGCTATGTGTTGCGCGATCCCGAACCGGCAGAGATGAACGAACGGATTGCCATCGGCGCCTGAGGTCTCGCCGGGCGGAATGCGCGCCCGGCATGTCACAAAATCACGCATGGTCTGGACCTCGCCGGGGTGCGCTCCTATCACTTGGGAGTCACCTTTGGAGCGGCAGCTGTGTCCGATACGCCCGACATCAGCGAACTGAACGAAGACACGGCAGCCGCCGAACTGGCGCGGCTGGCCGATCTGCTGGCGCGCGCGAACCAAGCCTATCATACCCGGGATGCCCCGGAAATTTCGGATGCCGAATACGATGCGCTGAAACAGCGAAACGTGGCGATCGAAACCGCGTTTCCGCATCTCAAACGCGCCGACAGCCCCAGTGATCAGGTCGGCGCGCCGGTGTCGGAAACCTTCGCCAAGGTCACCCACGCCGTGCGGATGCTGTCACTGGCAAACGCGTTCGACGCCACGGATATCACCGATTTCGACCAGACTGTCCGCCGGTATCTGGGATTGGGCGACGATGCGCCGCTGGAATATACCGCAGAGCCGAAGATTGACGGCCTGTCCCTGTCGCTGCGCTACGAGAACGGGCGACTGGTTCAGGCCGCCACGCGCGGCGACGGCGAAACCGGCGAAAACGTCACCGCCAATGCCCGCACAATCGACGATATCCCGGAAACGCTGACCGACGCGCCCGACGTGCTGGAGGTGCGCGGCGAAGTCTACATGGGCCATGACGATTTCACCGCGCTCAACCGGCGCCAGGCGGAACAGGGCGGGAAAAGCTTTGCCAACCCGCGCAACGCCGCCGCCGGATCGCTTCGCCAGCTGGACGCGGATATCACCCGTTCGCGCCCGCTGCGGTTCTTCGCCTATGCCTGGGGGGAAATTTCGGGTCCGCTGGCGGATACCCAGATAGGCGCGATCGGCCATCTGCAAGACCTCGGGTTTCAGACAAACCCGCTGACCCGGCTGTGTGACGGACCCGCCGAGATGCTGGAACATTACGCCGACATCGAGGCCCGGCGGGTAACGCTGGGCTATGATATCGACGGCGTGGTCTACAAGGTGAACGACCTTGCCCTGCAACGCCGCCTCGGGTTTCGTTCGACAACGCCCCGTTGGGCGATCGCGCATAAATTTCCCGCCGAACTGGCCTGGACCCGGCTGGAAAAGATCGAAATTCAGGTTGGCCGCACCGGGGCCCTGTCGCCGGTTGCGCGGCTGGCTCCGGTTACGGTCGGTGGCGTCGTGGTGTCCAACGCGACCCTGCACAACGAAGATTACATCGCCGGGCGCGATTCAAACGGCAACCCGATCCGCGACGGCAAGGACATTCGCGAAGGCGACTGGGTGCAGGTCTACCGCGCCGGCGACGTGATTCCGAAAGTCGCCGATGTCGACCTGTCCCGACGCCCCGACGACGCCGTGCCCTATGCGTTTCCGACGCTTTGCCCGGACTGCGGATCAGAGGCGATCCGCGAAGCGGGCGACGCGGTGCGCCGCTGCACCGGAGGTGTCATCTGTCCGGCGCAAACTGTTGAAAGACTGAAGCATTTCGTAGGCAGGTCCGCCTTTGACATCGACGGCCTGGGGGCAAAACAGGTCGAGATGTTCTATCGCGATGACCTGCTGCCGATCAGAGAACCGGCGGATATCTTCACCCTTGCCGAACGCGATGCGCAGAACCTGTCAAAGCTGCAGAACCGCGATGGCTGGGGCGAGAAATCCGCGACGAAGCTGTTCGAGGCGATCGAGGAAAAACGGAAAATACCGCTCAACCGGCTGATCTTCGCGCTTGGCATCCGCCATGTCGGCGAAAGTGCTGCGGCCCTGCTGGCCACGAATTACAACAACTGGCCGGATTTTGAGACCGCTATCACCGCCGCGACCGTGGGCGAGGGCCCCGAATGGGACGGATTGCTTGCCATCGACGGCGTCGGCGCGGTCATGGCCGCATCGCTGGTCACCGCCTTCCACCAACAGGCGGAACGTGCCTCTATCGACCGGCTGGTCGCACAACTGGACATACAGGATGTCACCCCGCGCGGCCGCATCGACAGCCCGGTTGCGGGCAAGACCGTGGTGTTCACCGGCACGCTGGAAAAGATGAGCCGGGCAGAGGCCAAGGCCCGTGCCGAGGCGTTGGGGGCCAAGGTCGCGGGTAGTGTCTCGGCAAAGACCGACCTGCTGGTCGCCGGGCCGGGGGCCGGATCGAAAGCGAAAAAGGCCGCCGACCTGGGCATCGAAACCATCGACGAGGATGCCTGGCTTGATCTGATCGGCGAGGCATGAGCGGGCGGCCCGAAATCCTGTTTCCGCTGTTCGCGGGGCTGGAAACGCTGGATGGCGTCGGCCCGAAGACCGCGAAAACCTTTGCCGCTCTCGACATCGAAAAGCCGCGCGATCTGTTGTTTACCCTGCCATATTCCGGCGTCGACCGGCACCGGCGCAGCACCATTCAGGGCGTCGACCTGCCTGCGGTCCTGACGGTGGAGGTTACCGTCGGGCGCCACCTGCCACCGGCGCGCAAGGGCCGGCCCTACCGGGTAGAGGTGCGCGATGCGCAAACGACATTTCAGCTGGTGTTCTTTCATGCCCGCGATGACTGGCTGAAGAAACAACTGCCGACCGGCCAGACCCGGATCGTGTCAGGACGGGTAGAGCTTTTCGACGGCATCGGGCAGATGCCGCACCCCGACCATATCCTGCCGCCGGAAGAGGCCGACGATATCCCGCTTTTCGAGCCGGTCTATCCGCTGACTGCCGGGCTGACGCAGAAAACCCTTGCCAAAGCGGCGGCGGCAGCCATCGGGTTGTTGCCGGAAATTGACGAGTGGATCGACCCGGCCCTGCGCGCGCGCGAAGGCTGGCCGGTCTGGGCAACGGCGGTCCGGACCGCGCATAACCCGTTGTCGGCCGATGAACTGGCGATCACCGCCCCGGCACGTCAGCGGCTGGCCTATGACGAATTGATGGCGCATCAGCTGACCCTGGCCCTGGCGCGCGCCGCGGTGCGTCGGGGCAAGGGCCTGGCCTCGGTCGGCACTGGAAGAATGCAATCCAAGGTATTGAAATCACTTCCATATCATCCTACCGGCGCGCAGGAACGCGCGATCCGCGAAATCAGTGACGACATGGCGCAGCCGGTGCGGATGAACCGGTTGCTTCAGGGCGATGTCGGCGCGGGCAAGACGCTGGTCGCGCTGATGGCGCTGCTGGTCGCGGTTGAGGCGGGCGGGCAGGGCGTGATGATGGCACCCACGGAAATCCTTGCGCGCCAGCATCTGCAAGGTCTGCGCCCGCTGGCCGAAGCCGCCGGCGTTGTGTTGGAAATCCTGACCGGGCGCGACAAGGGTACTGAACGCGCGGCCAAGCTCAAGGCGTTGAAATCCGGGGATATTCACATCCTGGTTGGCACGCACGCGGTGTTTCAGGCGGATGTCGAATTCAAGGATCTGCGGCTGGCCGTGGTCGATGAACAGCACCGTTTCGGGGTCGCACAACGCATGGAACTGGGCGCCAAGGGGCACGCCGCCGACATGCTGGTGATGACCGCCACACCGATTCCGCGCAGCCTGAGCCTGGCGCAATATGGCGACATGGATGTCTCGGTTCTGGATGAAAAACCGCCCGGGCGCCTGCCGATCACCACAGCGCTGGTCAGCACCGGGCGCATCGACGAGGTGGTCGATCACCTGCGCAAGGCGGTTGCCGAGGGGCGGCAAGCCTATTGGGTCTGCCCGCTGGTCGAAGAAAGCGAAGCGGTCGACATGACCGCCGCGGAAGAACGGTTCAAACAACTGCGCGCCAGTCTGGGCGAAGGCATCGTCGGGCTGGTGCACGGCCAGATGCCGCCCGCGCAGAAAGATGCGGCCATGGCCGATTTCGCGGCCGGGACCACACGCGTGCTGGTCTCGACGACGGTGATCGAGGTTGGCGTCGATGTGCCCAACGCCTCGATCATGGTGATCGAGCGCGCCGAATCCTTTGGCTTGGCGCAACTGCACCAGCTGCGCGGCCGGGTCGGGCGCGGCGATGCGGCCTCGACTTGCCTGCTGATGTACCAGCCGCCCCTGTCAGAAAGCGGGCGGCGGCGGCTGGAAACCCTGCGCGAAACCGAAGACGGGTTTCGTATTGCCGAAGAGGACCTGGCGATGCGCGGGGCGGGCGATCTGATCGGCACCGCGCAATCGGGATTGCCACGGTTCCGCATCGCCGATCTGGAACGGCAGGCGGCGCTGATGGCCCTGGCGCAATCTGACGCGCGAAAGTTGCTGACAGATGACCCGTCGCTGGAATCCGCGCGCGGCAAGGCCGCACGGGTGCTGTTGTGGCTGATGGAGCAGGACAAGGCGATCCGTTTGATTTCAGTCGGTTAGCTGATTCCGTAACATTTTGTTCACAAATGTTCCTAAAAAGTTCTTTACAATTTGAAACGAATTTGAGAACAAAGGGGCAACAAACAAGTTGAGAGGCCGCCCGCCATGATCAAGGACCTGAAAGATATCGTAATCCGTTCCGGCGACACGCTGGTGCAGGATTTCGCCGGCGCTGCCGCGCTGGTTCTGATGCTGGTGATCGGTCTGCATCTGCCCGGTTTGTCTTAACTTCTGCCTGCGTTCTGTTTTCCGACCCCGCGCGCGTCCCTGTCCCCATAGTCGACGCGAAATCGGCCGACTGCCTGTCCCCGGCCCAGGGCGATTGCCATCGCCCCGCGATACGGTCCGTCCCAACGAACAGACGCCACTGCCGCCGCCTTCGTGTCCCCGAAGGCGGCGGTTTTTTTCGTCCTTGACCGGGGGAGAGGCGATCAGGCGCAGGCCGATTTTTCGGCTTGCGCCATCGCCTCGGACGCGGCCTCGAGGGTCAGCATGATCGACGCGTGGCGGTTCTTGAAATCCTTTGCCGGCAACAGCACTTGCAACCCGTCGAACGGCGCATCCGGCACCGGGCCGTCGGATTTCAGCATCGCCTTCAACTGGTCGCGTGCGGTTTCCACCTCGGCGCGGCTGCGGCCCAGAATATTCGCCCCCACGACCGAGGCCGCCGCCTGACCCAGCGCGCAGGCCTTCACGTCCTGGCCGTAGTCGGCGATCCGGCCATCACGCAGCGTCAAATCCACCGTCACGGTCGAGCCGCACAGGGGCGAGCGTTTCTTGACCGTCGCCTGCGGATTGGCCAGCCGCTCGGTCAGCGGAATATCGGCGGCCAGTTCCAGAATCCGGCCGGAATAAAGCTTTATCAGATCGCCGTCGCTCATGGGTTTTCTCACGCTGTGCAATTCCCTACATAGGGGCGTGTCCGCCGCTTGAAAAGGAAAACCCATGGGGTTCGATCCCGCGACATTGGTCTATAACGATCAGGGGCTGCTGCCGGTCATCGCGCAGGATGCGGGCTCTGGCGAGGTGTTGATGCTGGCCTGGATGAACGCCGCGGCGGTCGGCAAGACGCTGCAGACCCGGCGGGTGACCTATTGGTCGCGCTCGCGTCAGGCGTTCTGGATCAAGGGCGAAACCTCTGGCCATACGCAGGAACTGGTCGATCTGCGCCTCGATTGCGATCGCGATTGCCTGTTGGCGGTTGTGCGCCAGACCGGGCCGGCCTGTCACACCAACCGGCGGTCCTGTTTCTACACGTCCGTCGGGAACGGGGAAGAGACCGAACTGATGACGCCAATCGGCTAGAGCGGCGTCCTTTCAATGTGAGTCGGCGGGGCCGCTCCAGCCTTCTTTTTTGCGCGCAATTCATTCCGAAAACCGGTTCCCACTTTTCGGATTGCGCTCTAAAGGCCGACCATGGCGCGAACCTGTTGCGGTGTCATGCCGTTTTCGCGATAGGCCGCAATGGCCCGCGCGTCATCGCGCTTGGCCAGTCGTCTGCCATTCTCATCTCGAATTAAGTCGTGATGCCAGTATGTTGTCCTTGGAAGCTCAAGCAAGTCCTGCAACAGGATATGAATGAAGGTGGCGGTGAAAAGGTCGGCACCGCGCACGATTTCGGTGACGTCTTGTTTGGCATCATCGACCACCACCGCCAGGTGATACGATGTCCCGATATCACGGCGCGCCAGAACGATGTCGCCGATTTCGCCCCGCGCGGCCGAAACCGACAATTCGTGTGGCCCATGATGGATCGGGCCGTTCTCTGTGAACTTTGGCGCCACGCCCAGATGGTCCATCGCTGCGGCGATGTTCAGGCGGATGGCGTCGGTCGCGGTTGCCTCTGACATTTCGCGCGTCCGGCAGGTGCCCGGGTAGATCACTCCATCGGGGCCGGGCGGCCGCGCGCCTTCCTGCGGTGCCGACAGTACGGCGCGAATGTCGCCACGGGTGCACCGGCAGGGATAGCACAGGCCAAGCCCGGCCAGCCGGTCCAGCGCGGCGCGATATGCGTCAAACCGATCCGACTGGCGCATCACGGGCACGGGCCAGTCCAGCCCCAGCCAATGCAGGTCATCGTGGATCTGACGCTCGAATTCCGGCCGGCTTCGGGTCTGGTCGATATCTTCGATCCGCAGCAGGCAGACCCCGTCGTTATCGCGTGCGCGCGACCAGGCCGTCAGCGCCGAATAGGCGTGACCCAGATGCAGCGGCCCGGTCGGGCTGGGCGCGAAGCGGGTGACGTAACTCACGTCTTTTCAAAGACGTAGACGTTGGACTTCAAGTCGATGCCGGGCAGGTGGGTGCCATATTCCTGAAACAGCAGTCGCGCCTTGCCGGTGTCCGTGTAGCTGTGCAGCTTGCCCTCGAACACCGGATCGGCAAGGGCATGATCGTTGAAGCTTAGCGCGAACCGGCCGCCGGGGGCGAGCGCGGCCATGATCTGATCGAAGGCCTCGGGTGGCGCGGCGCCGACGCCGATCACCCCGGTCGCCGTGATCGCGCCGTAACCTGCCGGCACCTGCGCGCCGGCCTCGACCTGCCAGAGTTTGCGGTAGACGCCCTTGGCCTTGGCCCCTTTCAGCATGTCTGCCGAAAGATCGGCCCCGTCGATGACCTGAAAGCCCGCCAGCTTCAACGCCACGCCGGAAAGCCCTGTTCCGCAACCGAAATCAAGGATCGGCGCAGAGGTGTCGGCGACATGGCGCGCCAGCGCCTCTGCCACCCGGGCCGGGGTGGCATAGCCGTTTTCCGCGATCTCGGCATCGTAACTGGCCGACCAACTGTCATAAAGTTTGCGCGTCGCGTCCGGGCTCGCGAGATCATAGACCTCGTTCAGGAATTTTTTCTCGGTCATGGCGCAACGGTAATCTGACGGCTCAGGCGGCGTCCAGTACCGATTGTGCCAGCCAGCCGGTCCAGGCCGCCTTGGCCCGGTCGGTATAGGCCTTGTAGCGCGCCGGTCGGTTGCGGCGTCCGCCCTTCATGTCGACCGGCGGGAACAGCCCGAAATTGACGTTCATCGGCTGGAACGTCTTGGCCTCGGCGCCGCCGGTGATATGGGTCACAAGCGCGCCCATCGCGGTGACATCGGGCGGGGTGTCCAGCGACTGCCCCAGAATTTCGGCCGCCGCCATCCGCCCGGCCAGCAGGCCCATCGCGGCGGATTCGACATAGCCCTCGACCCCGGTGATTTGCCCTGCAAACCGGATATTCGGTTGCGATTTCAAACGCATCCGGGCGTCAAGTAATGTCGGGGAATTCAGGAATGTATTGCGGTGGATACCGCCAAGCCGGGCGAATTTCGCATTCTCCAGACCCGGAATCATCCGCAACACGTCGGCTTGCGCGCCGTATTTCATCTTGGTCTGAAAGCCGACGATGTTCAGCAGGGTGCCCAGTTTGTTGTCGCGCCGCAGCTGCACGATGGCATGCGCCTTGACGTCAGGCTGGTGCGGGTTGGTCAGCCCGACCGGCTTCATCGGTCCGTGGCGCAGGGTCTCGCGGCCCCGCGCCGCCATCACCTCGATCGGCAGGCAGCCGTCGAAATAGCCGGCGGTTTCGCCCTCCCTGAACTCGGCCTTGTCGGCGGCCAGCAGCGCGTCGATGAAGGCCTCGTATTGCGGCTTGTCCAGCGGGCAATTGAGATAGGCCTTGCGGTCTTCCTCTGTCTCGCCCTTGTCATAGCGCGACTGGAACCAGGCCTTCGACATGTCGATGCTGTCGGCATAGACGATCGGCGCGATGGCATCGAAGAACGCCAGCGCATCGGCCCCGGTTTCGGCGCGGATCGCATCGGCCAGCGCCGCGGATGTCAACGGGCCGGTGGCGAAAATCCATTGCCCGTCGCGCGGCAATCCGGTGATCTCTGCCTCGGCTATGGTGATGCGGGGATGGGCGCGCAGACGGTCGGTGACGGATTGTGCGAAAGGTTCGCGATCCACTGCCAGCGCGCCACCGGCGGGCAGCGCGTGGGCATCGGCCATCGCCATGATGAGGCCCCCGGCGGCACGCATTTCCCAATGCAGCAGGCCGACGGCGTTCTGCTCGTCATCATCGGATCGAAAAGAATTGGAGCAGACCATTTCGGCCAGGTTGCCGGTCTGATGCGCAAATGTGCCGACCTTGGGTCGCATCTCGTGGATCACCACGTCGATGCCCATCTGGGCGGCCTGCCAGGCGGCTTCGGACCCGGCCATGCCGCCGCCAACGATATTGAGAGGTATGCTCATGCGCCCGGGGTTTAGGACACCGGGCGCAGGAAGGGAAGGTGTCAGGCCGCGTTTGCGGTAAAGCGGTTCCGGTCCCAGGCACCGGCAAAGATGTTGTCAACCTCGCCGTCGTCCTCTGCGCTTCCAAGATCGGCAAAGCTGTTGGGTGCGTCGAGCACCGATATCCTGCCCGACATGATCGCGTCGCGCGCCATGTCGGAGGCTGCGGGCGCCGGGCGGGCAGGGCGCTTGGTTGCGAACTTCATTTGCGATGCGCTTTCGGCGGCGATCCGGCGCGGGGCAACCGGGCGCGCCCAGATCCGAAGCGATTTGGAACCGCCCGGCTCGGTCACGGCGATCAGCAGGATCGAGCCCAGCAACGCCATGTCACGCCAGAAAACCGCCAGCGCCTCGGGGCCGCCGCCAAAATCATAATGCAGGAAGCCCGACCAGAAGATGTAGACGGCCAGCAGCAGCGCCGCCGGGCGCACCGCAAACCCGACCATGATCGCGAAGGCGGTGACAAACAGGTAGGTCGTGGTTGCAACCTGCGCCTGATCCGCCGGCAGAACGGCATCCAGAAAGGTTCGGCTGCCGGGTTCGAACACCAGGCCGGTCGCGGTGGCCAGAAAATACGAAGCGATCAGGATACGGACCACTGACAGGACGGTTCTGGAAACAGCAGAGCCGTAATATGTCGGGCGAAATGTGCGATCAGCGTGCATTGTGTAGCCTCCCCAGGCGGCGTGAACATCAACTCGTGCGACTCAGTTGCCCAACCACCTGTGGCGCACCCCGGGCGGGAATACGGCAGAAACCGGGCAAACGGTTAAATTGCCCGGAAAATCGCGGTTTTAAGTTGAGATACGCAAAATGACGCGCCGTCACACGTCACCCCCGGGGCGCGCGCGGTTTTCCTGCGTCGAAACAGAAGCCGCAAGATCACGGTGTTGTTACCAGTTCGTTAACCATGATGCGCGGGTCACGCTTCGCGGGCGTCCGAATCGTCCTCGTCTTCGCCCTGGTCTGCGATCCAGGCCACCGAAACCACCTCTTCGCCCTTGGCGGTGTTGAACACCCTGACGCCACCGGCCCCGCGCGAGCGGAAGCTGATGCCATCGACCGGGCAGCGGATCGACTGGCCGGTCGAAGTGACCAGCATGATCTGATCGTCCATCTCGACCGGGAAACTGGCGACCAGCCGGCCACCGCGCATTGCACGGTCCATCGCCGCCACACCCTGGCCGCCGCGCCCGCGCACCGGATAGTCATGGCTGGAACTCAGCTTGCCGGCGCCCTTTGCCGTCAGCGTCAGGATCAGATCCTCGGCCGCAGACATCTGCGCATAGCGTTCCGGCGTGATCGTCGCATTCGGATCGCTGTCTTCATCCAGCCCTTCGGCGTCATCCGCCAGTCCGGCAACGGCGCGGCGCATCTTCAGATAGGCGGCCCGTTCATCCGCCTCGGCGCGGAAATGCCGGACCACGGCCATCGAGACCACATGATCGCCCTTGGCCAGCCGGATCCCGCGCACGCCCGTCGAATCGCGGCCCTTGAACACGCGCACATCCGTCGTCGGGAACCGGATCGCGCGGCCCATTGCCGTGACCAGCATCACGTCATCGTCCTCGGTGCAGATCCGGGCGTTCACCATGCTGACATCGTCGGGCAGTTTCATTGCGATCTTGCCGTTGGACCGCACATTGGTGAAATCGCTCAGCGCATTGCGCCGCACCGAGCCGTCGGATGTGGCAAAGACGATCTGCAGATCGTCCCATTCATCCTCTGGCTTGTCGACCGGCATGATCGCGGCAATCGAAACGCCCGTCGGAATCGGCAGGATATTGACGATGGCCTTGCCCTTGGCGGTGCGTCCGCCCTGGGGCAGGCGCCAGGTCTTCAGTTTGTAGACCATCCCGTCCGTGGTGAAGAACAACAGCTGCGTGTGGGTATTGGCCACGAAAAGGGTGGTGATGACATCCTCTTCCTTGGTGGCCATCCCCGAAAGACCCTTGCCGCCGCGTTTCTGTTCGCGGAAATCAACCAGGGGCGTGCGCTTGATCCAGCCGCCGGATGTGACGGTGACAACCATGTCTTCGCGTTCGATCAGGTCTTCGTCGTCCATATCGCCGGACCAGTCGACGATCTCGGTGCGGCGCGGCACCGCGAACAGTTCCTTGACCTCTTTCAGCTCGGTGCTGATGATCTCCATGATCCGCTCACGCGAACGAAGAATGGCCAGGAAGTCCTTGATCTTGCCTGCCAATTCCTCCAACTCGTCGGTAACTTCCTTGACCCCGATCTGGGTCAGGCGTTGCAGGCGCAGATCCAGGATCGCGCGGGCCTGGATTTCGGAAAGATTGTAGGTGCCATCCTCGTTCACTGTATGGCTGGGGTCGTCGATCAACCGGATGAACGGCGCGATTTCACCGGCGGGCCAGCGCCGCTCCATCAGTTTTTCGCGCGCCTCGGCGGCATCGGCAGAGGCACGGATGGTCGCGACAACCTCGTCGACATTGCTGACGGCCACCGCCAACCCGCACAGGACATGGCTGCGCTCGCGCGCCTTGCGCAGGTCGAACGCGGTGCGGCGCGCAACAACTTCCTCTCGGAAGCTTATGAAATAGCTCAGGAAATCGCGTAGCGTAAGCTGCTCTGGCCGGCCGCCATTCAGCGCCAGCATGTTGCAGCCAAAGCTGGTCTGCATCGGCGTGAACCGGAACAACTGGTTAAGCACGACCTCGGCCGTGGCATCGCGTTTCAACTCGATCACGACCCGCACGCCGACACGATCGGATTCGTCCTGGACGTGGCTGATGCCTTCCAGCTTTTTCTCTTTGGCCAGTTCGGCGATCTTTTCGATCAGCGTGGCCTTGTTCACCTGATAGGGGATCTCGTCGAGGATGATCGCATAGCGGTCCTTGCGGATCTCCTCGATCCGGGTCTTGGCACGGATGATGACGCTGCCGCGCCCTTCGATATAGGCCTTGCGCGCGCCGGACCGGCCCAGAATGACGCCGCCGGTGGGAAAGTCGGGGGCCGGGATATATTCCATCAGCCCGATTGAATCGAGGTCCGGGTTCTCGATCAGCGCCAGCGTCGCATCGACCACTTCGCCCAGGTTATGGGGCGGAATATTGGTTGCCATGCCGACAGCGATACCGCCAGCGCCGTTGACCAGCATGTTGGGGAAACGTGCCGGCAAAACAGTGGGTTCCAGGTCCTTGCCGTCGTAATTGTCCTGGAAATTCACCGTGTCTTTTTCGATGTCGGCCAACAGATAGGCCGCCGGCTTGTCCATCCGCACCTCGGTATAGCGCATCGCCGCCGGGTTATCGCCGTCCATGCTGCCAAAGTTGCCCTGGCCATCCAGCAGCGGCAGCGACATCGAGAAATCCTGCGCCATGCGCACCAGTGCGTCGTAGATCGCGCTGTCGCCGTGGGGGTGGTATTTACCCATGACGTCGCCGACGGGTCGGGCCGATTTGCGGTAGGATTTGTCGTGGGTATTGCCGGTTTCGTGCATCGCGTACAGGATGCGGCGATGCACCGGTTTCAAGCCGTCGCGCAGGTCCGGAATCGCCCGGCTGACGATCACGCTCATCGCGTAATCGAGATAGGATGATTTCATCTCGTCCGAGATCGAGATCGACGGCCCGTCATATACGGGGCGCTTGGGTGAGTTTTCCTCCTTGTTCTCAGGAGGTTCCGGCGTGTCGCTCAAGTGCCTGTCCGCTCTTTTTTCTGCGCGCTATATGTTGTTGTGGCAGACTATAACCTGCCCGTCATATGGGGTGCAATGGTCAAATCCGGCGCATTCAGCAGCCGTCAAATCAGAGTGATAACACACTGTTTTAATTGAAAACTAATTCGGTTCTGCCAAGATGTCCGCGGAGGCAGATAAAAGAGGCGAACAAATGGCTGGAAAAACCACACGGTCGGCGACCGAACTGATGCTGAAGGGCTACGGGCTTACCACTGCGGAAATCTTTTACCGGATGCCGGATTTCCAAAGCGTGCTGAACACGTTCATCTGGCAGGAATACGATCTTGCGCCGGATCATCCGCGGCTGTTCCGGTTCATCGAATTCTGGCGGGAAAAGATCGAGGGCCCGCTGCATTCGGTCCGCTTTACCCATCGCAAGATGATAAGCGCCGGAGAGTGGCGCAGCGTGACCGGCGAATTCACGCTGCATTGACCCTCTGGCTGGAATTTGCGCCGGGGATTTGCAACCCGCCGACGTCGCCCTGAAAACCGTCAGGCGGCGCGTTCGGGCGCAGCACGCTGCAACATCCCGAACAGGTCACGCGGATCGTCCGGATCGGCCAGAAGATCAAGTTGCGCTTCGATCCCAGCGGCTTGCATCTGGTCCTTGATGTAGCGCAAGGCCGAGAAATCCTCGATCGCGAACCCGACGCTGTCAAACAGCGTGATCGCGCGCTCGTCACGGCGTCCGGTGCGGTCGCCGGCCATGACCTCCCACAATTCGGTGACGGGGTAATCCTCTGGCAGTTGCTGGATCTCGCCCTCGATCCGGGTCTGGGGTGGATATTCCACGAAAATCTGCGCGCGCTCCAGAATGTCGCGATGCAGCTCGGTCTTGCCGGGGCAATCCCCGCCCACAGCGTTGATGTGCAGCCCCGCGCCGACATGGTTGTCGGTCAGGATCGTGGCGTTGGCCTTGTCGGCGGTGCAGGTGGTCACGATGTCGGCGCCTTCGACGGCTTCTTCTACACTGTTGCAGGACGTTACCCGCAGGCCGGTGCCTTGCAGATTGCGCATGGCTTTCGCCGTGGCGGCGGGGTCGATATCGTAAAGACGCACCGCGTCGATCCCGCAGATCGCCTGAAACGCCACCGCCTGGAATTCGCATTGCGCACCATTGCCGATGATCGCCATGCAGCGCGCGTCGGGCCGGGCAAGATGCCGGGCAGCAAGCGCCGACATCGCGGCGGTGCGCAGCGCGGTCAGCAGGGTCATTTCGGTCAGCAACACTGGCGCGCCGTTATCGACATCGGCCAAAAGACCAAACGCCATAACGGTTTGCATCCCGTTCTTCATGTTTTTCGGATGCCCGTTCACATATTTGAACGCGTACAGCTTTCCATCCGATGTCGGCATCAGTTCGATGACGCCCTCGGGCGAATGCGCGGCGACGCGGGGCGTCTTGTCAAACTGCGGCCAGCGCAGGAAATCCGCCTGAATGTAGTCGGCAATGCCGGTCAGGACCTGGGTCAGGCCGATCCGGTGAACAAGCCCCATCATCGCATCGACGCTGACAAAGGGGACATAGGCGCGGGCGCTGGGGTTCATGTGGGACTCCATCAGACGAAAGATTGCGTGGGGCGGTCGAAGACGCGGCGGCCAAGGCCGGACGCGACCAGATCGACCATCAGCGAGGCGGTGCGGCCGCGTTCATCGAGAAACGGATTGAGCTCGACCAGATCGAGCGAACTCAACAGGCCGCTGTCGTGGATCATTTCCATCACCAGATGCGCCTCGCGATGCGTCGAACCACCCGGAACGGTGGTGCCGACCGCAGGCGCAATCGACGGGTCAAGGAAATCGACATCCAGTGAAACATGCAGCAACCCATTGGCGGCGCTTACTTTTTCCAAAAATCCGCGCAGTGGCGCGGCAACGCCGTTTTCGTCAATGCTGCGCATGTCGTGGATGATCAGCTTGCGCTGTTCCAGTTCTTCGCGTTCCGGGCGGTCGACCGACCGGATGCCGAACAGGCAGATGTTTTCCTCTGGCACGCGGGCCTGAAGCGCCGGAAGGGCGTCGAACCCGCGCCGCCCGGTGACGTAGCCCACCGGCGTTCCATGCAGATGCCCCGAGGCCGTGGTGTCGGGCGTGTGGAAATCGCTGTGCGCATCCAGCCACAGCACGAACAGCGGCCGGCGCACCGATTCCGCGTATTGCGCAACACCCGCAACCGTTCCCAGCGACAGGCTGTGATCGCCGCCCAGGAAGATCGGCAGGCCGTCCGTCATGGCGCGGGCGGCGGCGGGAATCAGGGCCTCGGTCCAGGCGACGGTTTCGGCAAGCGCATGAACGTGATCGGGGCCGCTGACCGAGCGCAGCGGGGCAGGCAGCACATCGCCCAGATCGCGGACTTCGTGGCCGAGGTCGGCAATCGCCTGTTCCAGGCCGGCGACGCGAAATGCGGCCGGGCCCATCAGGCAGCCCGCGCGGCGTTTGCCGCTATCGACGGGTGCTCCGATCAGAAGGCAGGGTTTCGATGGCATGGGATGGCCTCTGTTTTTCGATGTTTCGCCATGTATGTTTCCGAAATGTGATTTATCCTAGCCGGGATTTTGCGCTATATGTTGGCAAATTAGCCGTTTTGATAGGTGCGAGTTACCAGAATGGACAATATCGACCAGAAACTCATCGCCGCCTTGCGACGCGATTCCCGCAGCCCGCTAAGCGATCTTGCCGGGCTGCTGGGTATTTCGCGGGCAACGGTGCGCGCGCGGCTTGAAAAACTGCAAAGTTCGGGCGACATCCAGGGCTTCACAGTGCTGACCCGTCAGGACGTGGCGCAAAGTCCGGTGCGCGGGTTGATGATGCTGAAGATCGAAGGGGCGGGTGCCGAGCGCATCCTGCACCGACTGACCGGTTACCCGCAGGTTACCGAAGTGCACAGCACCAATGGCGCCTGGGATCTGATCGCCGAAATCGGCACCGGAACCCTGGAAGAGTTCGACAGGATTCTCTTTGAAATACGACGGCTTGACGGCGTGACTTCAAGTGAAACGAACCTGTTGCTGAGCACCCGAAAGTCAAAGCGTATCTGACCCGCCCGATCGGCGTCTGTGCCCGCCGCGAGCCGTCACGCCCCGGCTACCCGATCATGGAATGATGCGCGTGTATTTCGTGCCCTTCAGGGTCGCGCCGGCGATCAGCCCGGCCTGCCCGAAGATCAGCGCGATCACCGGCGAAAGCGCCGTGGTGGTTTCCGCCGAGATATTCTCGCCATTCTCGTTCAGCGTATACTCGACATCCGCGCCCGCAGCCCAGCCCGGTGCGCGCCGGAAATCGGCCAGCGCCTCGTCCGTCATGAAGAACAGCGCATGCGCATATTGCTGCGCCCCGATCTGGAACCCGATCGAGCCGGAGGTGGCCGAGTAATAATCGACCGACACGTCGTTCACCCGCAGCGCGCCACGGCCGAAAGCCGCCCCGACGCCAAAGCCGGCCTTGGTGACCAGCGGCATCACCAGCACGCCAGATGCCTTGTCGCGCAGCTCTCGCGTGTTGGGATAGCGCGAATACAGGAAATTCAAAGTCGCATCGACGCGCGCGTCAATCGTATCGGCGCCGCGGCTGCCGATGCCGTTGCCGCATGCGGCCGTCAGCAGCGTTGCGCTGCCTGCGCCTACCATAAAGGTACGACGGGGAAGAGTTGTCATGGGGTATGCCCTATCTTGCCGGTTTAGCCTCTGGCGTTCTTGTGACCGAACACTCTGGCAGCACTATAGGGCAAGGAATGCGCGCTGTCATTACCCCATTGCGGGCTGGGCAATGCGTTGCCGTATCAGCCCCGGTCGCGCAAAAGACGCGCCGCATCGGGGGCGAAATAGGTCAGGATGCCGTCGCATCCGGCGCGTTTGAACGCCAGCAGGCTTTCCATCATCACCTTTTCGCCATCGACCCAGCCGTTCAGGCCCGCGCCCCGGATCATCGCGTATTCGCCGCTGACCTGGTAGGCATAGGTCGGCACGCCGAACCTGTCTTTCACCCGGCGGCAGATATCGAGATACGGCATGCCCGGCTTGACCATCACCATGTCGGCGCCTTCGGAAAGATCGCGCGCGACCAGCCGCAGCGCCTCGTCCGAATTGCCGGGGTCCATCTGATAGGTGTTCTTGTCGCCCTTCAGCGCCCCCGACGCACCGACAGCATCGCGGAACGGACCGTAGAAGGCAGAGGCATATTTTGCCGCATAGCTGAGGATGGTCACATTCCGGTGGCCGTGGGATTCCAGGGCGGCGCGGATTGCGCCGATGCGGCCATCCATCATGTCGGAAGGCCCCAGGATATCGGCCCCCGCATCGGCCTGCGCCAGCGCCATTTTCACCAGCGCCTCGACGGTTTCGTCGTTCAGGATCTGCCCGTCGACGACATATCCGTCATGGCCGTTGATATTGTAGGGGTCCAGCGCGATGTCGGTCATCACCGCGATTTCGGGCACAGCGGCCTTGATCGCGCGGATCGCCCGATTCGACAGATTGTCCGCGTCCCATGCCTCTGCACAGTCCTCGGTTTTGCGGTCCTGCTCGATATAGGGAAATAGGCAGATCGCCGGGATCCCAAGATCGGCGGCCATGCGGGCGGCCCCGACCACGCGGTCGACGCTAAGACGCGACACGCCGGGCATCGAGGCGACGGGAACCTCGGCATCCGCGCCTTCCATCACGAACACGGGCCAGATCAGATCGTCGACGCTCAGCGTGTTTTCACGCATCAGCCCGCGCAGGGCAGGGGTGGCGCGCATCCGGCGGAACCGGGCGGTCGGAAAGGCGGCGGGGGGCAGCGGCGGCATCGAAACGCTCCTTTGCAAGGCTCGTGCAATGGATTGCAGGGATTTGAGGGCATCTCAACCCTAGGAATCCGCGCAAAGCCAAAGTAGGGTCCGCGAAAATCAACACGGCAGGCACCCCATTGAACTGGTACGACACCGTTTTCGAACTGATCGACATGCGGTCGTTCTCGAACCTCTGGTTCTGGATCGCATTGGCCGTTGTCTGGTCCACCGCCAGTCACTGGGTGCTGGGCGTGCCCTTTGACATGGTGCAGCGGGCCGCCAAGAATGGCGGACAACCCGAAGCCGACCTGGAAGATCTGGTGCGCATCAACTGCAACCGCATCCTGTATATCGGGCGTGTGTCGGGCCTGTGGATCATGGGAATTGCCTGCGCGATTCTGACCGCGCTGTGCATGCTTGGCTTTCTCTACCGGATAGAGTTCGCGCAGGCGCTGTTCCTGCTGGGTTTTCCGCTGTCGCTGGTGATGGCGCTCAGCCTGTCGACGGCGCGGCGGATCGAGGCGGAACAGCTGACGGGCGAAGCGCTGCACCGCCGCATGCGGCTGCACCGGTTGTTCACCCAGATGATCGGCGTCGTCGCGATATTCGTCACGGCCCTTTGGGGAATGTATCAAAACATGACGTTCGGCGCGCTTGGCGGTTGACTTGCCCGCCCCGGGCATTAGGTCAGGCCCCCCATGATATCGAAGTCCGAGATCACCGTAAGCGGCGCACCCGAAGGGTTTGACGCGCATCTGCTGCTGGCCGAACAGGCGCGCGCCGGCGGCCCGGTCGTGCATGTCGCGCGCGATGACAAGCGGATGGCGGCGATGCAGGCGGCTCTGGCGTTCTTCGCGCCCGACATGCCGGTACTGACCTTTCCGGGCTGGGATTGCCTGCCCTATGACCGGGTCTCGCCCAATGCCGATATCGCCGCGGCGCGCATGGCAACGCTGGCGACGCTGACCCAGGGTCTGCCGGGGGCTTTCATCCTGTTGACGACGCTGAACGCCGCGACCCAGCGGGTGCCGGCGCGCGATGTGCTGCGCGAGTCGGCCTTTGTCGCGACGGTCAATCACCGGCTGGACGAGGCGGCGCTGCGCGGGTTTCTGGTGCGGATGGGGTTCAGCCATGCCCCGACGGTGATGGAACCCGGCGACTATGCCATTCGCGGCGGCATCATCGACATTTTTCCCCCGGGCCCGACCGACAAGGGCGGCGGGCCGGTGCGGCTGGACCTGTTCGGCGATGTGCTGGACGGCGCGCGCCGCTTTGATCCGGCGACCCAGCGCACCACCGAACAACTGTCGGTCGTGGAACTGGCGCCGGTCAGCGAGGTCATTCTCGACGAGGCCGCGATCACCCGGTTCCGGCAGAATTATCGTATCGAGTTCGGCGCGGCGGGCACCGATGACCCGCTGTACGAGGCGATCAGCGCCGGGCGCAAGCACGCTGGGGCCGAACACTGGCTGCCGTTCTTTCACGACCGGCTGGAGACACTGTTCGACTTTCTGCCCGACGCGCCGGTCTGCCTGGATGACCAGATGACCCCGGCGCGGCTGGCCCGGTGGACCTCGATCGAGGATCAATACGACACCCGCCGGCATGCCCTGGACCAGAAGAACCGCATGGATTCGGTCTACAAGCCCTGTCCGCCGGGGCTGCTGTATCTGGACGATGCGTCGTGGGACAAGGCCCTGGGGCCCCGCCGCCGGGTGCAGTTCAGCGTTCTGCCGCAGGCCACCGGCCCGGGCGTGACCGACGCGGGCGGGCGGATCGGGCGCAATTTCTCGCCCGAGCGCCAGCAGGAAAACATCAGCCTTTTCGGGGCGGTCGCCGATCATGTCCGTTCAAAGTCCGAAACCGGAAACGTGGTGCTGGCCGCCTATTCCGAAGGCGCGGCCGAACGGCTGGGCCATCTGCTGGAAGACCACGAGATCTCGGGTGCGGCGACGGTGCGGCGTGCGTCCGATCTGGGCAGGCACGAGATTGCGCTGACGGTCTGGCCGCTGGAATCGGGCTTCGAGATGCCGGGCCTTACGGTGATCGCCGAACAGGATATCCTGGGCGACCGGCTGATCCGCGCGCCGAAAAGAAAGCGGCGGGCTGAAAATTTCCTGACCGAAACACAGTCGCTGTCGCCGGGCGACCTGATCGTGCATGTCGACCATGGAATCGGGCTTTACAAAGGGCTGGAAGTCATCACCGCGATGGGCGCGGCGCATGAATGTATCGCGCTGGAATATGCCGGCGGCGACCGGTTGTACCTGCCGGTCGAAAACATCGAGCTGCTGTCGCGCTATGGCCATGAACAGGGACTGCTGGACCGTCTGGGCGGCGGCGCCTGGCAATCGAAGAAGGCCAGGCTGAAGGAACGTATCCGCGAGATCGCCGACAAGCTGATTCGCGTTGCCGCCGAACGCCATCTGCGCCGCGCCACCATCATGGAACCGCCCGCCGGCATGTGGGACGCGTTCAGCGCGCGCTTTCCCTATCAGGAAACCGACGATCAGCTGCGCGCCATTGGCGATGTTCTGGACGATCTGGGCAGCGGCACCCCGATGGACCGGCTGATCTGCGGCGATGTCGGGTTCGGCAAGACCGAAGTGGCGATGCGCGCGGCCTTTGTCGCGGCGATGGCGGGAATGCAGGTCGCGGTGATCGCGCCGACGACGCTTTTGTCGCGCCAGCACTACAAAAGCTTTGCCGAACGCTTTCGGGGCTTTCCGATCGAGGTGCGGCAGTTGTCGCGTTTCGTGTCGGCAAGGGACGCCGAAGAGACCCGCAAGCGGGTCAATGACGGCACGGTCGATATCGTGGTGGGCACACACGCGTTGCTGGCGCAATCGGTGCGTTTCAAGAACCTCGGCCTGCTGGTGATCGACGAGGAACAGCATTTCGGGGTGACGCACAAGGAACGGCTAAAGACGATGCGGACGGATGTGCACGTGCTGACCCTGACCGCGACTCCGATCCCGCGCACGCTTCAACTTAGCCTTACAGGTGTCCGGGATCTAAGCATAATCGGCACGCCGCCGGTCGACCGCCTGGCGATCCGCACCTATGTTTCCGAATTCGACACGGTAACCA
Organism: Rhodobacter sp.; assembly: GCA_022340385.1. Classification (GTDB taxonomy): domain Bacteria; phylum Pseudomonadota; class Alphaproteobacteria; order Rhodobacterales; family Rhodobacteraceae; genus CALGTJ01. The sequence goes on along the minus strand of JAJDOB010000145.1, from coordinate 23,762 downwards.
TTCGCGAGGCGCTGCTGCGCGAACATTATCGCGGCGGCCAGTCTTTCTATGTGGTTCCTCGGATCAGCGACCTGCCCGAGATCGAGGAATTCCTGCGCACGCAGGTTCCTGAAGTCAGCGTTGTGACCGCGCATGGCCAGATGGCGGCGGGCCAGCTCGATGACAAGATGAACGCATTCTATGACGGCAAATACGATGTGCTGCTGGCGACCACGATTGTCGAATCCGGTCTGGATATTCCGACGGCCAACACGATGGTCGTGCATCGCGCCGACATGTTCGGGCTGGCGCAACTGTACCAGATCCGCGGCCGCGTCGGGCGCAGCAAGTCGCGCGCCTATGCCTATCTGACCACGACACCGCGCCAGAAACTGACCGCGACGGCGGAAAAGCGGCTGCGGGTGCTGGGATCGCTCGATTCGCTGGGGGCCGGGTTCACGCTGGCCAGTCAGGATCTGGACATCCGCGGTGCCGGCAACCTGTTGGGCGAGGAACAGTCGGGCCAGATTCACGAGGTCGGATACGAGCTTTACCAGTCGATGCTGGAAGAGGCGATCGCCAAGATCAAGGCCGGCGAACTGGAAGGGTTGAGCGAGGCAGACGAACAATGGGCGCCGCAGATCAATCTTGGCGTTCCTGTATTGATACCAGAGGTTTACGTACCCGATCTTGATGTGCGCCTTGGCCTGTACCGGCGCCTGTCGCAACTGCACACCAAGGTCGAGCTTGAAGGCTTTGCCGCGGAACTGATCGACCGTTTCGGCAAATTGCCCAAAGAGGTGAACATGCTGTTGCTGATCGTGCGCATCAAGGACATGTGCAAGCGTGCCGGGATCGCAAAACTGGACGGCGGGCCAAGGGGCGCGACGATCCAGTTTCACGATGACAAGTTCGCCAATCCCGCCGGGCTGGTCGATTTCATCCATGCGCAGAACGGGCTGGCCAAGGTGCGCGACAACAAGATCGTGGTGCGGCGCGACTGGAAAAAGACCAGCGACAAGATCAAGGGCGCCTTCGCCATCGCGCAGGATCTTGCCAAACAGGCGAAGAAGACCGGCTAAACCTGTGCCACGTCGTCGATCCAGCGGGTGATGACCCAGCCCAGAGCCGAGCAGATCAGGATACCGATTGCCAGCGGCAGGGGGGTCCCGTCAAAAGCGAATCCGATCGGAATCGCGATCACCACGGCGGCGGTCGTGGCCACCGATCCGATGATCGACGCGCCCAGTCCGGCCAGATGGCCCAGCGGTTCCATCCCCAGCGCGTTCAGGTTGCCGATGGTCAGCCCGGCCATGAAGAAGATTGACAACAGCCAGACCAGATAAAAGGGGAAATAAAGCGGCCCGATCAGGGCCCCCGTTGTAATGCCCAGAATCAGGACGGCTGACAGGGCGGTTTCGGCCACCAGTGTCAGCGTGATCACCCGGCGCATGCCCAGCCGCACCACGACCCGCGCGTTCAGCAGGCTGGCCAAGGCGCTGATCAGGGCAATGGCGCCAAACCAGTAGGGGAAGTCGGCGGCGCGGCCAAAGCTTTGATCGAAGACCTGCTGCGTGGTCGAGATGGTGGTGAACAACGCGGCGAATGTCAGCGACAGGACCACAATCACCAGCACCACACGGCGGATCGCAAACACCTCGGCGATGCCGGCGCCGATGGTCCTTGCGCTGAACGGGCGGCGGTTGCCGGGCGTCAGCGTCTCGGGCTGGCGCAGTCCGAGCCACAGGTTCGAGATCAGCGAAAAGACCACGAATGCCGCAAAGATGCCCCGCCATCCGGTCAGCCAGATGATCGCGGCCCCGGCCAGCGGCGCAATCGCGGGCACCAGCGAGAACACGATCATCGCGAAGGACATGATCTTTGCCATTTCGCGCCCGTTGTACAGGTCGCGCACGATCGCCAGCACCGCAATCCTTGGGCCGGCGGCGCCAAGCCCCTGCAACACCCGCGCGGCCAGCACCAGTTCAAGCGAATTGGCCAGCCAGGCAAGCACGGCGCCAAGAATATAGACCACCGCCCCGCCATGAATCACCGCCTTGCGCCCGAATGTGTCGCTCAGCGGGCCGGTGAACAGCGTCCCGATGCCCATGCCCAGCACGAAACTGGTGATGACAAGTTGCGCGCGGTTCGGGGCTTGAGGCGCAAGTTCGGCGGCAATTTCACCCATCGCCGGCAACATCGCGTCGATTGAAAGCGCCACGGTGGCGAACATCACGCCGATCAGCGCGATGAATTCAGACGTGCCGAGGCGCGCCTCGCGGGTCAGATCGACAGCCTTGCCGCATGGCTGCCCCGTTCGCGGTACGGCGTCGTGTCGTAATGCGCGCGATAACATTTCGAGAAATGCGAGGGCGAGGCAAAGCCACAGGCCAGGGCCACGTTGATCACCGACATATCGGTCTGCATCAACAGGTTACGGGCCTTTTGTAATCTAAGTTCCATGTAATAGCGTTTGGGTGAACGGTTCAGGTAGCGGCGGAACAGGCGTTCCAGCTGCCGCGTCGACATGCCGACATCGCGCGCCAGGATCGACGGGCTGATCGGCTCTTCGATATTCTGCTCCATCATCTGGATCACCTGGCTCAGCTTGGGGTGGCGCACGCCGATGCGGGTGGGCACCGACAGGCGCTGCGTGTCCTGATCGGTGCGGATCGAGGTATAGATCAACTGGTCGGCGACCGCGTTGGCCAGATCCTCGCCATGATCCTCGGCGATCAGTTTCAGCATCAGGTCGATCGAGGCGGTGCCGCCGGCGGTGGTGATCCGGTTCCCGTCGACCACGAACACCGATTTGGTCAGTTCGACATCCTCGAATTCCTCGGTGAAACTGTCCTGGTTTTCCCAGTGAATCGTCGCTTTCTTGCCGTCCAGCAACCCGGCCTGGGCCAATGTGTACCCCGCGGTGCACAGCCCGCCCATGATCGCGCCGCGCCGTGCCTCGCGCCGCACCCAGTTCAGCACCCGCTTGGTCGAGGCCGCCTGAACGTCGATGCCGCCGCAGACCAGAATCGTGTCGTCGCGCAGCATCTCGTCAAGATCGCAGTCCAGTTTGAACCCGGTCCCGGCAGAGCAATGCACGATTTCGCCGCCTTCGCCGCACAGCACCCAGGTGTAAAGCTGCCGCCCGGCCATGCGGTTGGCAATGCGCAGCGATTCCAGCGCACACGAGAAACACAGCATGGTAAAATTATCGAGCAGCATGAAAACGAAGCGGCGCGGCTTGCGCCCCGTATCTTCAATTTCAACTGTGTGACGTGTCGCTTCCATGCGGATTTGGCCCCGATATGTCGCTTGGCGACCGAAACAGGTTTGGCGGGCGCGATCAAGGGACGGGCAGAGAAAACTTGCCGGTTTCGGCCGGATCGCGCGATCCTGCCCCGAATTCCCGGTTTTCAGCCGCCGATGATCGCCGTATAGAAGGGCCTCGTTAAAGCAAATGCCGGAGCAAAGACAATGAGCACGTGGGAAAAATCTGGGTGGCGCAACAAGCCAAGGGTCCAGATGCCCGATTATACGGATATCGCAGCGCTGAACGCGGTCGAGGCGCAGCTTGCCAAATATCCGCCGCTCGTCTTTGCAGGCGAGGCGCGGCGGCTGCGCGATAAACTGGGCGCCGTCGCCCGGGGCGAGGCGTTTCTGCTGCAGGGCGGCGATTGCGCCGAAAGCTTTGCCGAATTCTCGGCCGACAATCTGCGTGACACGTTCAAGGTGTTCCTGCAGATGGCGATGGTTCTGACGTTCGGGGCCAAGGTGCCGGTGGTCAAGGTCGGCCGCGTGGCCGGCCAGATGGCCAAGCCGCGCTCTGCCCCGACCGAAACCATCAGCGGCACGGAACTGCCCAGCTACCGCGGCGATATCATCAACGGTTTCGATTTCACGCCGGAAGACCGTATTCCCGACCCGAACCGCATGTTGCAGGCCTATACGCAAGCGGCGGCGTCGCTGAACCTGCTGCGCGCCTTTTCCACGGGTGGTTTTGCCGACATGCACCGGGTTCATGCCTGGACGCTGGGCTTTACCGATCACGACGATGCCGAGAAATACCGCGGCATGGCCAACGGCATTCAGGACACGCTCGATTTCATGGCCGCCGCCGGGATCACCGGGGCCACAACCCATGAATTTGAGACTGTGGATTTCTACACCAGCCACGAGGCGCTGCTGCTGGAATACGAAGAGGCCCTGACGCGGGTCGATTCGACCTCGGGCAAGACCATTGCAGGGTCAGGCCACATGATCTGGATCGGCGACCGTACCCGTCAGCCGGACGGTGCGCATGTGGAATATTGCCGGGGCGTGCAAAACCCGATCGGGCTGAAATGCGGTCCCAGCATGACCACAGGCCACCTGAAATCGCTGATGTCGACGCTGAACCCGGGCAACGAGGCCGGACGGCTGACGCTGATCGCGCGGTTCGGGGCGGGCAATGTCGCCGAACATCTGCCACGCCTGATCCGGGCGGTGCAGGAAGAGGGCGCCAATGTCGTTTGGTCCTGCGATCCGATGCATGGCAACACGATCAAGGCGGCCAGCGGGTACAAGACCCGGCCCTTTGAATCGGTGCTGCGCGAGGTCCAGGAATTCTTTGGCATCCACAAGTCAGAGGGCACCGTGCCCGGTGGTGTGCATTTCGAGATGACCGGCAAGGATGTGACCGAATGCACCGGCGGCGTGCGCGCGGTCACCGACGAGGATCTGTCGGACCGCTATCACACTGCCTGCGATCCGCGGCTGAACGCCAGCCAGGCCCTGGAACTGGCATTCCTTGTCGCCGAGGAACTGATCGGCCGGCGCAACGAGCGGCAGGCCGCAGCGGTCTAGCGCCATCGGATAATCCGGAAAAAATAGCGCCCGTGCCGCAAGGCGCGGGCGTAATCATGCGCGAATGCTTGATGTCAGGCGGTTTCGCCCTTGCCCTTGACCAGCCGCAAATGGCGCGCGGGCGGTTCCGGGGCCGGGCCGAACGTGGCCGCATTCTCTGCCAGTTCGGGGCGTGCCGCGTGGGGCGCGGGCGTGTCACCCGGACCCGTTGCCTTGCCCGAGGATGACACGATGCGGCGCATCTGCACCTGGTCAAGGCCAAACCGGCGCGGCGTCCGGCCGATCCGGCCATCGCTTTGCAGGCAGCCCAGCATGCGCCCGGTGTCCTGCCCCTGATTGGAAAGCGGCGCCAGATACATCTGCGCGGTCAGCAAGGCCCGCCCGACGCCGCGACCGCTGGACAGGCGCAGGTCGGCGACATGCGGCGTGTTGGTGATGCGGGCCAGCACCTCGGCCACGCGTTCGCGCGCCGCCGGCTCGAACAGGGCGGTCAGCGGCATGCCGCGCACCTCCATGCCCAGAAGATCGTTCAGATGCATGCCCGCGATGCGCACCCGCGCCACGCCCGGCGCAACGCATTCCAGCATGAACGCGAATTCCAGCGCGTTTTCCATCCCGCGCGGGTCGACCTCGGACCGGTCAGGCATCAGCCGCCCGTTGCGCAGACCTTCCCAATAGGCATCGACCTGCGTAATCGCCGGAAAGATCATCGCCTGTGACTTTCGCGCGAACGGCACCACGTTACTGGCAAATCCATGCGTCATCTCCATCGTAATCGTCACTTTCCCGAAACACCGGGCCTTGATTGTGACCCGGCATGTCGTCTGTTAACTCTAAGGTCAGAATCCTTATTCTTTCCTTAATCTGCCACAATTCGCAGGCATACGGGGGCCGAAAGTTACTAAATGGTTAATTGCAATGGTTAAATCCATGACCGGATTTGCATCCGCCCGGGGCGAATTCGGCCCCTACAGCTGGACCTGGGACATGCGCGCGGTCAACGCGCGCGGGCTTGACGTGCGGCTGCGGCTGCCCGACTGGGTCGAGGGGCTGGAGGCCGCCGTGCGCAGCGCGGTCACGGATGTCGTGGCACGCGGCAATGTCAGCGTCGGGATGAAACTTGCCCGCGATGCGGCGTCAACCGGCGAACGGCTGGATTTCGACGCGCTGGAGCGGGTGCTGGGGCAGATGGCGGAAATCAACGCCGCCGCCGCCGGCAAGGGGCTGCAACTGGCGCCGGCAAGTGCCACGGATGTGCTTGGCCTGCGCAATGTTCTGGTCAGCGACACCGGCGAAGAGGATACCGCGCCGCTGGCCAGGGCGATCGTGGCCGACCTGCCGGCGCTGGTGGCCGACTTTGACGCCATGCGCCAGACCGAGGGCGCGGCGCTGGCCGATGTCATGCGTGCGCAACTGGACCAGATCGAGGCGCTGACGGCGCAGGCCGCGTCCATGGCCGAGGCGCGCAAGACACAGATGGCCGACCGTCTGCGCGAAAACCTGGCGCGGGTGATCGTCAATGCCGAGGGCGCGGATCCCGACCGGGTGGCGCAGGAACTGGCGATGATCGCGGTCAAGACCGATGTCACCGAGGAAATCGACCGGCTGGGCGCGCATGTCGCCGCCGCGCGCGATCTGCTGGCCGCCGATGGCGCCGTCGGGCGCAAGCTCGACTTCCTGTCGCAGGAATTCAACCGCGAGGCCAACACCCTGTGTTCCAAGGCGCAGTCCGCCGATCTGACCCGTGTCGGGCTTGACCTGAAAGCCACCATAGATCAGATGCGCGAACAGGTTCAGAACGTGGAGTAACGCATGGCCCCGCGCCGTGGCATCCTGATCATCCTCAGCTCGCCCTCTGGCGCGGGCAAGTCGACGCTGGCGAAATCCCTGCGCGACTGGGACGACAGCATCGCGTTTTCGGTCTCTGCCACGACGCGCGCACCCCGGCCGGGCGAACTGGACGGGCGCGAGTATTACTTTCGCACCCGCGCGGAATTCCTGGGGATGGTCGACGCCGGCGAGATGCTGGAACATGCCGAGGTGTTCGGCAATCTTTACGGCTCGCCCAAGGCCCCGGTCGAGACGGCAATCGCCGCGGGGAATGATGTTCTGTTCGACATCGACTGGCAGGGTGGCCAGCAGATCCGGCAGTCGAGCCTTGGTCAGGACGTGGTGTCGGTCTTTGTGCTGCCGCCGTCGATTGCGGATCTTGAACGCCGGCTGCGCGGGCGCGGGCAGGACAGCGACGAGGTCATCGCCGGACGCATGCAGAAAAGCCGGTCAGAGATCAGCCACTGGGCGGAATACGACTATGTGCTGGTCAACCGTGACGTCGATGTCGCAGCCGCGCAGTTGCAGACGATTCTTGGTGCCGAACGCCTGCGCCGTACCCGCCAGCCGGGTCTGGGCGAATTCGTGCGCGCACTCAACAGCGAATTCGAGGACCGCACATGACGCTTTACGCTTTGGGAGAGCTTTCTCCGCAATTGCCCGAGGATGGCGACTGTTTCATCGCCCCCGATGCCAATGTCATCGGCAATGTCGTCATCAGCAGCGCCGCCTCGATCTGGTTCGGCAGCACGCTGCGCGGTGACAACGAGCCGATCGTCGTCGGGCGGGGCAGTAATGTTCAGGAAAACTGTGTGCTGCATACCGATCCGGGCTATCCGCTGACCATAGGTGAAAACTGCACCATCGGTCACAAGGCGATGCTGCATGGCTGCACGGTTGGCGACGGTGTGCTGGTTGGCATGGGTGCGACGGTGCTGAACGGCGCGGTGATCGGTGCGGGTGCATTGCTGGGGGCCGGGGCGCTGGTTGCCGAGAACAAGGAAATTCCGCCCGGTGCGCTGGTGGTGGGGGCGCCGGGCCGGGTGATCCGGCAACTGGACGAGGCTGCAATGCAAAAGCTGCTGGCCTCGGCCCTGTTCTATCAAAAGCGCATGAGGATGTATCGGAGCGACCTTAAGGTCGTCGGGTAAGACATGACAGATAAAGCTAAATCCATCGTCAGACGCACGGGCTGGCCGGACAGTTCCAGCCGCGCGGTGGTGACGCCGCTGCAGCCTTCGGTGGTCTACGCCTCGGAAAGCCCCGACGCGCTGGATGCCCAGTACGAGGGGCGCGCGAAAGGCTTTACCTATGCCCGCGAAGGCCATCCCAACGCCGAGGTTCTGGCGCAAAAGATCGACCGACTGGAAGGCGCGACCGGCGGGCTGATCCTGGGCAGTGGCATGGCGGCGATCGCGGCGGTGATGTTCGGGCTGCTGAAATCGGGCGATCATGTGCTGGGCGGCAACCAGCTTTACGGGCGCTCGATGCGGATGATGCGCGAGGAACTGCCGCGCTTCGGGGTGGAAACCGCGCTGGCGGATCCGACAGACGCCGGGGCCTTCGCCGAAAGCCTGCAACCCAATACCCGGATGATCCTGCTGGAGGTCGTGTCGAACCCGACACTGCGGGTGTCTGATGTGGCCGGCATCGCGCGGCTGGCGCGGGAACATGGTATCCTGCTGGTGGTTGACAACACCTTCACGACGCCGCGCGGATTTCAGCCGTTCGAACATGGCGCAGATGTGATAATACACAGCGTTACCAAGCTGTTGGCGGGGCATTCTGATGCAACCCTTGGCTATGTGGCGGCGCGTGATGCCACGCATCGCAAGGCGATCTATGACACGGCCGTCACGCTGGGCCTGACCCCCAGCCCGTTCGATTGCTGGCTGGCTGAACGCGGGCTTTACAGCTTTGAATTGCGCTATGACCGGGCAGAGGCGAACGCCGTCATGCTGGCCGATGCACTGGCCGACACGCCCGGCGTTAAACGCGTGCTTTATCCGACCCGGCCCGATCACCCCGACCACAACCGCGCGGTGGCGCTGCTGGGCGCGCGCGGCGGCAACATGGTAAGCTTCGAGATCGCCGGGGGCAGGGCGGCCAGCAACGCGCTGGTGCGTGCCGCGCCCGACATCGCCTTTGCGCCGACGCTGGGCGACATCGGCACCACGCTCAGCCATCCGGCCACGTCCTCGCACCGCGCGCTGACGCCGGCGGCGCGCGCGGAACTGGGCATGTCAGAGGGGTTCTTTCGCGTCTCTGTCGGGGTCGAGGATATCGACATGCTGATCGGCGAATTCCGCGCCGCCATCGCGGCGGCGGCAGGCTAGGCGATGACCGACCCGTCAGCCCTGATGGCGGCGGTGCCGATGCCGCTGGTGCTGATCGGGGGAGACGCGCGCGTGGTGATGGCCAATCCGCTGGCCGAGGAACTGTTCGGCTCTGCCGCTGTCGGGCGGCACTATATCACGGCTCTGCGCCAGCCCGCCTTGCTGGACTGCATCGAGACTGCCCTGAAACAGGTCAAGACCGCGCAGGCACGGTTCCCGCTTCGCGGTGCTTTGCGAGAGACGATCTTTCTGGCCAACGCCGCGCCACTTGCCGGCGGCGGCGTCCTGTTAAGCCTCGACGATGTCGGCCATGTCCACGAAGCGGGCCAGATGCGCCGTGATTTCGTCGCCAATGTCAGCCATGAACTGCGCACGCCGCTGACCGCATTGCTGGGCTTCATCGAAACCCTGCGCGGTCCGGCCCGCGATGATGCCGCGGCCCGCGAACGGTTTCTGGGGATCATGGCGACCGAGGCCGGGCGGATGAGCCGGCTGATCCGGGATCTGCTGTCGCTGAGCCGCGTCGAATCCGAAGAGCGCATGCGCCCGCAGGGACGTTCGGACGTGGCCGCACTGGTCACCTCGGCAACCATGACGCTGGGCCCGGTCGCGGCAGAGGCCGGGGTGACGCTGCATGTCAGCGGCGCGCAGGATGCGCTGATCGTTCCGGGTGATGCGGACCAGTTGTTGCAGATTTTCGCCAACCTGATCGAGAACGCGGTGAAATACGGGCGAACCGATGTGTTCATCGACATCGCCCGGGTCGAGCGTGACCCGGTCCTGCGCGCGCCGGCGGTGCGGATCGAGGTGCGCGACAACGGCATCGGGATCGACCCGCTGCATGTGCCACGGCTGACCGAACGGTTCTACCGCGTCGACAGCCATCGCAGCCGGGAAATGGGCGGCACCGGGTTGGGTCTGGCGATCGTGAAACATATCATCAACCGGCACCGCGGACGGCTGCGCATCGAAAGCACGCCGGGGCAGGGCAGCCGGTTCATCGTGGTTCTGCCGCGCGGGCCGGTCGCGGACGATTCGCAGGGTTGAGTTGATGGACACCCGCCACGCTGCAATGCAGAATGCCGGGGCGTCAAAAGCTGCGGAAATATTCTTTTTCAATTTGTAGAACTTGGTTCAATTAATTCGCATAATATGCTGTTATTGAATGGTAAATACAGAATTTCGTTGATTTCCGCTGCCGATGCGGACTCCGACGTTGTCATACTCCTGTTACACGGCTGTCACAAAAGCATAGTCGCAACCGCCTAGGACCGGCGCATCGGTGCGACGGCGCGTTGCATCGGACGAAAAACCAATCAGGAGTTTTCCATGTCCTTCGTGAAACTGACCGCCTCTGCACTGGCGATCTCTGCCATTGCTGCAACGGCGGCTGCTGCCCGCGACCAGATCCGCATCGTCGGATCGTCCACCGTTTTCCCGTTCTCGACCGCCGTGGCCGAGCAGTTCGGCAAGACCACCGATTTCCAGACCCCGGTTGTTGAATCGACCGGTTCGGGCGGCGGGCTGAAGCTGTTCTGCGCCGGTGTCGGCACCGAGCATCCCGACATCACCAATGCCTCGCGCCGCATGAAAGCCAAGGAATTCAAGCTGTGTGCGGAAAATGGGGTGACCGAAATTACCGAAGCAGTGATCGGCTATGATGGCATCGTCGTCGCCAACGCCAAATCCGGCCCCGATTTCGCGGTGACCCGCGTTCAGCTGGTGATTGCACTGGCCGAAGCCGGCCCCAAGCCGATCACCTGGGACCAGGTCGACCCGTCGCTGCCCGCCATCAAGATCGAGGTTCTGGGCCCGCCGCCGTCGTCGGGCACCCGTGACGCATTCGAGGAACTGGTGATGCAGGAAGCGTGCGAAGACACCGACCTGGTCGAATGCGACGGTGTCTCGGTGCGCAGCGATGGCGCGTGGGTCGATGCGGGCGAGAACGACAACCTGATCGTGTCAAAACTGGAAGCCAACCCCAACGCGTTGGGTGTGTTCGGGTTTTCCTTCCTCGACCAGAATGCCGACGCCATCAAGGGTGCGACCGTCGATGGGGTCGAGCCGACCTTTGAAAACATCGCTTCGGGTGACTATCCGGTCTCGCGCAGCCTGTATTTCTACGTCAAGAACGCCCATGTCGGCGTGGTTCCGGGCATCGCGGAATACGCCGCCGAATTCATGTCGGACGCGGCTGTCGGCGAAGACGGCTATCTGGTCGACAAGGGGTTGATCCCGCTGCCAGAGGACATGTTCGAGAAAGTCTCGATGAGTGTCGAGCAACTGACGCCGATGACCGGCAACGAGTGGAACTGATCCACTGAAAAGAACGCGGGCGAGGGGGGCTGCACCTTCTCGCCCCAGGAATTGAAGACTTACTGAAGACCTGGGGCCCGACCGATGACTGCCGTGCTGTTCGCTTTCACGTTCGTGGCCGCCATTGCCGCGTATATCATCTCGCAGGGGCGCGCGCGCCAGGTCGTGGGCGGCGAGATTTCGCAACTGCATTCGCGGCCCTCCTATCACGGGTTCTACAGTTTCCTCTGGGTGCTGATGATCGGGTGGGGCCTGCTGATCGGGCTGACGCTTGTGTCGAACTGGGTGATCGAAAGCACGCTGATGTCGCGCATCGCCACGGCGTTGCCTGACGAACCCTCGATCGCACATGAACTGGTCCTGTCGGACGCGCGCGCGATTGCCGCCGGCGAGGTCGCTTCGAAAACCGATGACATCCGGATGGCGATTGCCGCCGATTATTCAAAGGTGGCCGGGCGCTGGGGCTGGGCCCGGGTCTTTCTGGTCATCGGCGGTGTCCTGGGCGCGGCCCTGCTGACCGGGCGGGTGATCTCTGCGCAGCGGCGCGCCCGCAACCGGACCGAGGCGATCGTGCGGGTGCTGCTGGCGGCAATGGCGACAATCGCCATTCTGACGACAGTCGGCATCGTGCTTTCGCTGATCTTCGAGACGCTGAATTTTTTCGGCAAGATAGACTGGCAGGTCCAGAAGTTCCTGTTCGGGACTACCTGGTCGCCGTTGTCGGGCGTCCACACCGGAGAGCTGGACGCCGACAAGGTGGGTGCGATCCCGCTGTTCGCCGGCACGCTGATGATCACCTTCATCGCGATGCTGGTGGCGGTGCCGATCGGCTTGTTCGCGGCGGTCTACCTGTCGGATTTCGCGTCGCGCCGGGTGCGCGCGGTCGTCAAGCCGATGCTGGAAATCCTCGCCGGTATTCCGACCGTGGTCTACGGGTTCTTTGCCGCGATCACCGTCGCGCCGCTGTTTCGCAACACCGGCGAGGCGATCGGGCTGTCGGTGGCCAGCGAAAGCGCGCTGGTGGCCGGGGTGGTGATGGGCATCATGATCATTCCGTTCATCTCTTCGCTCAGCGACGACGTGATAAATGCCGTGCCGCAATCGCTGCGTGACGGATCCTACGGGCTGGGCGCGACCAAGGCCGAAACCATCCGGCAGGTGATCCTGCCCGCCGCATTGCCGGGCATCGTGTCAGCGGCCCTGCTGGGGTTCAGCCGGGCGGTGGGCGAAACCATGATCGTGGTGATGGCCGCGGGGCAGGGCGCGAACCTGACGGCGAACCCGCTGGAGGCGGTCACCACCGTCACCGTCCAGATCGTGATGCTGATCACCGGCGACACCGAGGCGGAAACCGCCGCCGGGCCTGCATTTACGCTGGGGTTCACGTTGTTCTGCGTGACCCTGCTGATGAATATCGTGGCGCAGCGCCTGGTCCGGCGCTACCGCGAAGCCTATGACTAGGGGGCCCGGGAATGGTTGAGACAACAACAGGGCATGGCCGCCTGATCGGCGGCGGCGACGCGAAGTTGCGCAAGCGCCGCTTTGCGGAAATGCGGCTGAAGGCCTATGGCATCAGTGCCATCGCGGTGGCCGGGCTGGCCCTGTTCTGGCTGCTGGGGTCGGTGCTTTGGACGGCCTCGGGCGCAATCACTGAAAGCTACATCACGCTGCCGGTGACCCTGGAGGCGGACAAGATCGACCCCGATGGCACGCGCGATCCCAAGACCATCCTGCGGGCGAATTTCGGCGGCCTGACCAAGGATGTCCTGAAAGAGAATTTTCCGTTCGTGACCGGCCGCAGCGCGCGGCGCGAGCTTTACGACATCGTTTCCGGGGGGGCCGCGTTCGAACTGGCGGCAAAAGTGTCGTCCGACCCCGGGCTTGTGGGGCAGACCATCGACTATCGTTTTCTGGCCTCGGATGTGGCCGATCTTTACCTGAAGGGCGACTTCGGCGGGCTGGACAGGCTGGCGACCAACGGCACGCTGGCCATCGAACTGGACGGCGACACGGCGGTGCTGACCAGCACGGCGGATGATTTCGCCGCCGTCCTGGTACAGGTCCGCGCCCGTCTGACACAGGATGCGCAGCGCCTGCGCCGCCAGGCCGCCCGCCAGAACAATGCGGTTTCGGTCTATGGCGCGCGCGTCGCGGCGGCAGCCGATGACGAGACCCGCGCCGGCGCGCAGGCACAGCTGGACTCTGCGACGGCGCTGCGTGACGGGCTGCTGGCCGACGCCGAAAAGCTTGAAGCGCGCGCCGCCGGCGGCGCCGAGACCGAAGGTCTGGACAGCGACAACCGGTCGGTTTTCGTGCAGGCGGCGGGCGGCTGGCTGAAGCTGACCAGCCTGAGCGCAAGTCGCGCCGAGGCCGATGTGCTGGCGCCGCTGGATGGCAGTGCGCCGAGCGGCATCACCGACTGGACGCTGCGGCTGAGCGATCTGCCAGAGGCCGCGCGCAAGGTCAGTGACACCCAGGTGGTGGCGCTGGAGGTGCTGCGCCAGGCCGGAGCCATCGAGCATGTGTTCAACTGGCGGTTCTTCCGGTCAAGCGACAGCCGCGAGCCGGAACTGGCCGGTATCTGGGGCGCAACCGTGGGTAGTTTCTGGACCATGCTGGTGACCTTTCTGCTGGCCTTCCCGATCGGCGTCTCGGCGGCGATCTACCTGGAGGAATTCGCCCCCAGGAACCGGTTCACCGACCTGATAGAGGTCAATATCAACAACCTTGCGGCGGTGCCCTCGATCGTGTTCGGCCTGCTGGGGCTCAGCGTATTCCTGGGCGTCTTCGGCGTGCCGCGCTCTGCGCCGCTGGCCGGTGGCATCGTGCTGGCGCTGATGACATTGCCGACGATCATCATCGCCGCGCGCGCCGCCATCAAGGCGGTGCCGCCGTCGATCCGCGACGCAGCACTTGGGGTAGGGGCCAGCAAGGTTCAGGCGTCGTTTCACCATGTGCTGCCTCTGGCGATGCCAGGCATCCTGACCGGCACCATCATCGGCATGGCGCAGGCCCTTGGTGAAACCGCACCGCTTATCATGATCGGCATGGTCGCCTTCATCGTCGATATTCCCGGCGGCATCACCGACAGCGCGACGGTCCTGCCGGTGCAGGTGTTCCGCTGGTCGGATTTCCCCGAACGCGCGTTCGAGGCAAAGACAAGCGCCGCCATTCTGGTGCTGCTGGCCTTTCTGGTGGTGATGAATGCGGTCGCCATCGTTCTGCGCCGCCGGTTCGAGCGGCGTTGGTAGAAGGACACCGGATTATGTATGACACCGACAGAGCAACCAGGAACGTGACAATGAACGACATCAAATTCTCGGCCAGCGGCGTGCAGGTCTTTTATGGCGACACGCATGCCATCAAGGACGTGAATGTCGATATCGAGGACAAGACCGTTACCGCGTTCATCGGCCCGTCGGGCTGTGGCAAATCCACTTTCCTGCGCTGTCTGAACCGGATGAACGACACCATCGAAGTCTGCCGTGTCAGCGGCGACATCCGGCTGGACGGCGAGGACATCTATCACAAGGACGTCGATCCGGTCCAGTTGCGCGCCAAGGTCGGCATGGTGTTTCAAAAGCCCAACCCGTTTCCGAAATCCATCTATGACAACGTCGCCTATGGCCCGCGCATCCACGGGCTTGCCAGGAACCGAACCGAACTGGACGAGATCGTCGAGAATTCCCTGAGGCGCGCGGCGATCTGGGACGAGGTCAAGGACAGGCTGGCCGCGCCGGGCACCGGGCTGTCGGGCGGCCAGCAACAGCGGCTGTGCATCGCGCGCGCCATCGCGACTTCGCCGGAAGTGCTGCTGATGGACGAGCCTTGCTCGGCGCTTGATCCGATTGCGACCAGCCAGGTCGAGGATCTGATGGATGAATTGCGCCAGCGCTATTCTGTGGTGATCGTTACCCATTCGATGCAGCAGGCGGCCCGCGTCAGCCAGAAAACCGCATTCTTCCACCTCGGCAACCTGGTGGAATTCGGGGAAACCGGCCATATTTTCACCAACCCCGAAGACCCGCGCACCGAAAGCTACATCTCTGGACGGATCGGATAGGACCATGCAGGAAAAACACATCTCGTCGGCCTTCGACCGCGACCTGGAAAAGCTTCAGGCACTGATCATGAAAATGGGCGGACTGGTCGAGAACTCGATCCATGACGCAACCGAGGCGCTGATCAACCGGGACGAGGAACTGGCGAACCGGGTGCGCAAGGCCGACAAGCAGATCGACGCGCTGGAAGAGGACGTGAACCAGCAGGTGGCACGCACGCTGGCGCTGCGCGCGCCCATCGCCGGAGATCTTCGCACCGTGCTGAGCGTGCTGAAGATCAGCGCCAACCTGGAACGCTGCGGCGATTACACCAAGAATCTTGCCAAGCGCACCAGTGCGCTGGTTCAGATGCCGAATATCGAAGGTGTGTCCGCGTCGATCCGGCGGATGGCGCGCGATGTCGGGCTGATGCTGAAAGACGCGCTTGACGCCTATATCCAGCGCGACGCCGAACTTGCCGAACAGGTCCGCCAGCGTGACGACGATATCGACCAGATGTATAACGCGATGTTTCGCGAATTGCTGACCCACATGATGGAAGACCCGCGCAACATCACGGCGGCGATGCACCTGCATTTCATTGCCAAGAACGTGGAACGCATGGGCGATCACGTGACCTC
This sequence comes from Rhodobacter sp., assembly GCA_022340385.1. Taxonomy (GTDB): domain Bacteria; phylum Pseudomonadota; class Alphaproteobacteria; order Rhodobacterales; family Rhodobacteraceae; genus CALGTJ01. The sequence goes on along the minus strand of JAJDOB010000145.1, from coordinate 7,778 downwards.
GATCTCAGAGCAGGTCATCTACCTGGTCACCGGCGAACTGCCAGAGGACTCGCGCCCCAAAAGCGATGCAACACCCTATAGTGCGGAAACCGGCGACTGATGGCGACGACCCAACCAAAGCTTCTGGTGGTCGAGGACGAACCTGCGCAGCTTGAAGTCCTCAGCTACAACCTTCAGGCCGAGGGTCTGACCGTGATCGCCGCGGCCACCGGCGACGAGGCGCTGCTGCTGGTGGACGAGGAAGTGCCCGACCTGATCCTGCTGGACTGGATGCTGCCGGGTGTTTCCGGAATCGAGATCTGCCGGCGGCTGAAATCCCGCGCGGCGACCCGGGCGGTTCCGATCATCATGCTGTCGGCACGCTCGGAAGAGGTCGACCGGGTCAGGGGGCTGGAAACCGGCGCCGATGACTACATGGTCAAACCGTACTCTGTGGTCGAGCTGATGGCGCGCATTCGCACCCAGCTGCGCCGAACGCGGCCTGCGGCGGTGGGCCAGCGTCTGGAATACGAAGATATCGTTCTGGACGCAGAGACCCACAAGGCGTTTCGCGGCGACGCGACGCTGAAGCTTGGGCCGACAGAGTTCCGCTTGCTGGCGACCTTCATGGAGAAACCCGGCCGGGTATTCAGCCGCGAGCAATTGCTGGATAGGGTCTGGGGCCGCGATATCTCTGTCGACACGCGCACCGTCGATGTGCATATCGGCCGGCTGCGCAAGGTACTGTGCAAAAGCGGCGGGGAAGACCCGTTGCGCACGGTGCGCGGTGCCGGCTACGCGCTGGGGTGAAAGTCCTATAATCGGTATTATGTAAACTATATTGCCGTGCGATCCGCAAGGCGCTGGCGGACCGCATTGATATCCAACGGGCACAGCGCACAGTTGCCCACGGGGTTCGTTTGCCGCAGAACACGGCAAGAAACAGCGCGACCTACGACGAATGTATCAGGTCCGGTCGCGCATTCACCCGAAAACGCGTTGTTTATCAATTGATAACAGCTGAAACTTCCTGCTATCTTTTGCCCAGTTGCGCGAGGGGATGCGCTGTAACGATTGGGAATTTGGCTGTATCGCTTTGCACGGCCGCCTGCCCTAGGCGTTATGGCGTCGAGGAGATGGCGAATGCTGGGCTATATGGAACGCCTGACGGCGGCACCAACGATCGAGGAAGCCTGGCCGCTGCATTGCGAAGCTATGGCCGAATACGGGTTCAACCGTCTGCTTTACGGCATGACGCGTTCGCGGACACGCACCAGCCTGGGCAACCGTGATGATTTCCTGATCCTGACCAACCTCGACGCGGATTACACCGATCCGTTCATCAATCAGGGGCTGTACCTGCATGCGCCGATGGTGCACTGGGCGCTGGAAAACACCGGTGCCGGCAGCTGGAGCTGGATTCGTGAAAATGCGCATCTTCTGACGCCCGAGGAGCACAAGGTATCCCAGTTCAATCTGTCCAAGGGCGTGACGTCCGGATATTCTATAAGTTTCAATGGGATATCGCCACGAGCTATTGCAGCGATCGCATTGATCGCCGACCCGGATGTCAGCCAGGAAGCCGTCGATGCGATGTGGGAAAACCGCGGCCGCGAAATCGTGGTGATGAACAACATCCTGCATCTGAAAGTGATGAACCTGCCGTACGAAGTCGTGGCCCGCAAGACCCTGACCAAGCGCCAGCGCGAGACGCTGGAATGGGTCGGAGAAGGCAAGACCACGCAGGATATCGGCACGATCATGGGGCTGACCCCGGCGACAGTAGAGAAACATCTGCGTCTGGCGCGCGAGGCGCTGGACGTCGAAACCACGGCGCAAGCGGTGGCTAAGGCCTCTTTTCAGAACCAGATCTTCCTGGTTGAAGGTATCGGCTCGAATTAAGAGCGCCCATCAACCAATTGAAACACAATGCTATTTTTAAAATTGCGCTTGGCGGGAATCCGGCAAATTCAGCAAGGGTATGGAATCCCCTACTTTATTTACCTTACGTTAACCGGCAGTCTTAACCTGTTCCGTGAGTGGTGGCATTTTTGCCAGGGAACTACGGGCCTCGGGCACCTGAGATAGCAGGTCGCAGCAGGTTCGTTCCGGGCAACCGGACGCCGGGCCGGAGGGTGTATAGTCCATCGTTTGGTCCGGCACCAGGTAGTGTGTGCAGGCGCCCCGGTCCTCATCCCCAACCGTTGTCGGGGCGTCAAAGGAAACGGTGCGGACCTTCGGGACCGCACCGTTTCAATTTTGTTGCCGCCCTTGCGGGCCGCCGTATCGAGCTAGCCCTTGGCGACTTTCGCCACTTCGGCGGCAAAGTCTTCGGCGGCCTTCTCGATGCCCTCGCCGACTTCAAGGCGCACGAAACCGGTGACTTCGACACCGGCCTCTTTCGCGGCGGCCTCGACCGTCAGATCGGGATTCACCACAAAGGCCTGCCCCAGCAGCGTGACCTCGGCCAGCCATTTGGCCATCCGTCCGACGATCATCTTTTCGATCACTGCCTCGGGCTTGCCGGATTCGCGGGCGATGTCCATCTGGATTTGCTTTTCCTTCTCGACGACAGCCGGGTCGAGATCGGCCTGCGACAGCGACGCGGGGTTGGCGGCGGCGACATGCATCGCAATCTGCTTGCCGATCCCGTTGTCGGCGCCTTTCAGCGCGACCAGCACACCGATCTTGCCCATGCCGGGGGCCGCGGCGCCATGCACGTAAGAGACCACGACGTCGCCTTCGAGCGTCGCCATCCGGCGGACGCTCATGTTCTCGCCGATGGTGGCGATCTTGGCGGTCACGGTTTCCTCGACGGTCTTGCCGCCCAGATCGGCCGCTTTCAGCGCGTCGATATCCGACACGGTCATGGCAGCGCCGGCAATGGCGCGCACCATGTCCTGAAACTCGGCGTTCTTGCCGACGAAATCGGTTTCGGAGTTCACCTCGACGGCGACACCCCTGCCCCCGTCAACGGCAACGGCCACAAGGCCCTCGGCGGCGGTGCGCCCGGATTTCTTGGCGGCTTTCGCAAGGCCCTTGGTGCGCAGCCAGTCGACGGCGGCATCCATGTTGCCATCGGTTTCGGTCAGCGCCTTCTTGGCGTCCATCATGCCTGCGCCGGTGCTTTCGCGCAGCTCTTTCACCATGCTTGCGGTGATTGCCATGTCTCTGGCTCCTCTTGAATATGTCGGAATCGACCGAAAGACGGCAGTACCGCCTTCCGGTATCGGTTTCGGGGCGTGTGTTACGCCTCGGCTTTGGCTTCTTCGGCGGCGGCGTCTGCGGGGGCCTCTTCGACGATGGCCTCCTCGACCGGGGCTTCCTCGGCCTCGCCGATGTCGATGCCTGCGGCACCAAGCTGCGCGCTCATCCCGTCAAGCGCGGCGCGGCTGACCAGATCGCAATACAGCGCAATGGCACGGGCGGCGTCGTCATTGCCGGGAATGATATAGTCGATGCCGGCGGGCGAACAGTTGCTGTCGACCACGGCCACGACCGGGATGCCCAGCTTGTTGGCCTCGGCAATCGCCAGGTCTTCCTTGTTCACGTCGATCACGAAGATCAGGTCCGGCAGGCCGCCCATTTCGCGAATGCCGCCAAGCGAGGCTTCCAGCTTGGCGCGGTCGCGCTCGATCGACAGGCGCTCGCGCTTGGTCAGGCCATCGGCGCCTTCGACCATCTGCTCGTCAATCTGCTTCAGCCGGCTGATCGACTGGCTGACCGTCTTCCAGTTGGTCAGCGTGCCGCCAAGCCAGCGGTGGTTCATGTAGAATTGCGCACAGCGCTCGGCAGCCTCGGCAATCGGGCGTTGCGCCTGACGCTTGGTGCCGACGAACAGGATGCTGCCACCCTTGGCAACCACTTCGCGCACCGCGTTCAGGGCCGCGTCCAGCATCGGGACGGTCTGCGTCAGGTCAAGAATGTGGATGCCATTGCGGTCGCCATAGATGAATTCACCCATCTTGGGGTTCCATCGCTGGGTCTGGTGGCCAAAGTGGACGCCAGCTTCCAACAGCTGACGCAGAGAGAACTCAGGAAGAGCCATCTTTAGTATCCTTTCCGGTTTCATACCTTGGTGCGGCTGTTCAGGCTATTGCCCAACCGGCGGACGCTACAGGATTTCTCCCTGCAAGGCCCAAGCCACACCTGTGGATTTCGTAAGCGCGCGTCTAAAGGACCCGAACGAAAAGCGCAAGGGCGTGTTCGTGGACATGACTGTGGGCTGCCACCCGATTGCCAGAGTCTTATTGATCTGACATGATCTGCTCATTAGCAGAAGCCGAGGTTCCCGTGAGATATTTGTTGTTCCTGCTCACCCTTGCCGTTGCGGTGCCAGCGGTCGCAGGGGACGTGCGCGCGATCTTTGGCCAGTTATCGACCGGGCGCGCCGCGCCGGTTGCCAGCTATTTCGACGATCATGTCTTGATGGCGGTTGACCAAGTAGAGGAAATGCTTTCGGAGTCCTACGCCACCAACATCCTGCAACAGTTTCTGGATCGGGGCTCGAACTGGCGTTTCACGCAAATACATTCCGGGCACTCTGTGGATGGCGGCCGCTCCTTTATCCTTGGCAGCCTGACCGGAAGCACAGGAAGTTTCAGGGTGTACGTCCTGTATCGCGGCGGTGCGAACGCGCCGGTCATTCAGCAACTCACGGTCGAACGCGAGTAGGCGCACGCGCCCCACGACCGGAAGACCGATCCCCCCAGAGTCACCGTTCGCGGCCATGGTGCAGGCCCATTGAGCGACCTTCAGGCGCTTGCGATGGCGCCACTTCCTCCCCTTGCCAGTCCCGCGCCCGCGCGCTTTAAGGTGCCATGGACAATACCGCTGATATCCTGTGCATCGGTTCCGTTCTGTGGGACGTGATCGGGCGCTCTGCCAGCCATATGCGGGTGGGCAGTGACGTGCCCGGTCGCATCACCCGCCTGCCCGGCGGTGTGGCGATGAACATCGCGATGACGCTGCGCCGCTTCGGGATGACCCCGGCGCTGCTGACGGCGATTGGCCGTGACGAAGAGGGCGTCGAGTTGCTGGCGCAATGCCGGCGCATGGGCATGATCACCGACCATGTCTATCTGTCCGACGATCTGCCGACCGACCGCTATATGGCCGTCGAAGGCGCGAACGGGTTGATTGCGGCAATCGCAGATGCGCATTCGCTGGAGGCGGCGGGCGACAAGATTCTGCGCGCGCTTGGCGACGGGCGTCTGGGCAGCGCGCAGGCGCCCTACCCCGGCATCATCGCGCTGGACGGCAACCTGACCGAAGATCAGCTTGGTCTGATCGCCGCCAGCCCGCTGTTCGGCGCGGCCGATCTGCGGGTTGCACCCGCCAGCCCGGGCAAGGCCGAACGCCTTACGCCGCTGATGACCCATGCGCGCGCAACGCTATACGTCAATCTGGAAGAAGCCGGATTGCTGTGCCACTGCCGTTTCGAAAGCTCCGAGGCCGCCGCGCTCGGGATGCGGCAACGCGGCGCTACGCGGGTTCTGGTGACCGACGGCAGCAACATGGCCTGCGAGGCCAGCCCGTCGGGCGTGTTTTCCGCGCGCCCGCCCGAGGTCATGGTCACCCGCGTTACCGGTGCCGGCGACACGTTCATGGCGGCCCATGTCGCGGCAGAGGCGCAGGGCGCGTCCAGCGAGGCGGCGCTGAAGAATGCCCTGCGCGAGGCGGCCAACTATATTTCCGGCGAGGTGGCCTGAATTGATCCCGTTGCAGTTTTCGCCCGAAGTGGCCGAGGCGCGCGCATCCGGCGCGCCCGTTGTTGCGCTGGAATCCACCATCATCACCCATGGCATGCCCCAGCCGCACAATCTGGACACGGCCCGCAAGGTCGAGGCCGCCGTGCGTGCGGCGGGTGCGGTGCCCGCCACGATTGCCGTGCTGAAGGGCCAGTTGCACATAGGGCTGAGCGACGCGCAGCTGATGGCGCTGTCGCGGGCCGTCGACGTGATGAAACTGTCGCGCGCCGATCTGGCCGTGGCGATTGCAACCGGCGCGACCGGGGCCACCACCGTCGCCGCCACGATGATCGCCGCGCATCTGGCGGGGATAGATGTGTTTGCCACCGGCGGCATCGGCGGCGTGCATCGCGGGGCCGCCGACAGTTTTGACATCTCGGCCGATCTGCGTGAACTGGCGCTGACCCCGGTCAGCGTGGTCTGCGCCGGGGCCAAGGCCATTCTGGACCTGCCCAAGACGCTCGAGGTGCTGGAAACCTGTGGCGTGCCGGTGATCGCCGTGGGTCAGGACGACCTGCCCGCCTTCTGGTCCCGCTCTTCGGGCCTGTCGGCGCCGTTGCGGCTGGATACGTGCCGCGATCTGGTGCGCGCGCACCTGATGCGCCGCGATATGGGGCTGACGGGGGGGCAGCTGATCACCAACCCGATTCCGCAGGCGGACGAAATTCCCTTCGACGAGATGCAGATCGCGGTCGAGACCGCGCTTGGCGATGCCGAAGTGCTGGGGGTCACCGGCAAGGCGGTCACGCCGTTCCTGCTGACCCGGATATACGAGTTGACGGCAGGCCGGTCGCTGACGGCGAATATCGCGCTTGTGGTCAACAATGCACAGCTTGCGGCAGGAATTGCCCGCGAATTGCGCAACCTTGAGATGTGAAACGTCACGCGCACGTTCAGGTGTGTTGTGGCGGCGCGACAAAGCCCCTATGTTCCATCAGTCTTTATAGTCGCAAGGTCCGATGACCCCACCATTCGATCCCAACGATCCCGAACCGGCAAAGCCGCGCCGCGCCCGGTTCGCCGGCCTGCGCAACAGTTTTCTGACCGGACTGGTGGTGATCGCCCCGATCGGGCTGACGGTCTGGCTGGTATGGACGGTGATCGGCTGGGTCGATGCCTTCGTGCTGCCGTTCGTTCCCCACGCCTACATGCCCGAAAGCCTGATCAACCGCTGGCTGGGCAATACCGACCCAAGGGGCGAAGACTGGATCACGGTCAACCTGCGTGGCGTCGGCGTGGTGTTCTTCCTGCTGTTCACGGTCTTTGTCGGCTGGGTCGCCAAGGGCCTGATCGGACGCTCGCTGCTTCTCTGGGGGGAACAGCTGGTTGACCGGATGCCGGTGGTCCGGTCGATCTACAACGGGTTGAAACAGATCGCCGAAACGGTATTCGCGCAAAGCGAAACCTCTTTCGACAAGGCCTGTCTGGTGGAATATCCGCGCAAGGGTATCTGGGCGATCGCCTTTATCTCGACCACCGCGAAAGGCGAGATCCAGGACAGTATCAAGGTGGACGATCAGATGGTGTCGGTCTTCCTGCCGACCACGCCGAACCCGACCTCGGGCTTTCTGCTGTTCGTACCGCAACGCGATGTGATCGAGTTGAAGATGAGCGTCGAGGATTGTGCCAAACTGGTGATATCCGCCGGCCTTGTCTATCCCAACGGCAAGGTGCCGCCCGTGGATCCGGCGAAACTGCCGCAGGACGCGCGCGAAAAGATCAGCGCCTGAGGCGGTTGGCGTAACACGCGGGCCGACGGCTGGTGTGCGGGACGAAACGGCCTTTCGCTATGCCTGTTCAAACGGCCACTTCGGTGTGCGCGAGATTGATCTCGGCTCACATCCGATGTTGTGAATTGTGGCGGCGAGGTTGATGTTGCAAGCATGGCACCCGAAACAGAATTTTCATTTGCTGCGCTGACTGACTCGGCGCGGCGGCACATTCGGGTGTTTCAAGTACACCAGTTTCTGGACCGTTTTGCGATGGGCTTGACGGTAGCGGTAGTTGCGCTGGCATTGACAGACCGGGGGATGGACCTATTCCAAATCT